>NZ_JAKJTB010000010.1:0-432069 GCF_050337565.1 Vibrio kasasachensis
ATTTTGTAAGGCATGATTTCGATATCACGCTGAACTTCTTCGTCTTCGAAACGACGACCGATAAGACGCTTAATTGCATATAGCGTGTTAGTTGGGTTTGTCACTGCTTGGCGTTTAGCCGGTTGGCCTACTAGCGTTTCGCTGTCTGTGTAGGCTACAACAGATGCGGTTGTACGCTCGCCTTCCGCGTTTTCAATTACGCGTGGCTTGTTGCCGTCTAAAACAGCAACACAAGAGTTAGTAGTACCTAAGTCAATACCAATGATCTTACCCATCAGGCTATCTCCGAATAAATTCTAATTTTATTTTGCTCTATCCCATATGTGGGGGTAGAGCATTGGGTTTCAACCCTTGCTCACAAACAAACATTTTTATGTTTGCTTCTTGTATGCACCATAGATAAGGGCGCTAAATAACATTTCAAGGGAGTAAAACAAAAAAAATCGTTTTTTTCGCCATTATTTTATTTATGCGCCTATATTGAGATGACCCTCTCGCACTGAAAGCACGCGTCATTTCAATTTTTGCACTATCGCGGCAAAAAAAACGCCCCATCTAAAGACAGAGCGCTGCTTTCTCACACCCTAACAGGGACTGTCGCAATTACTTTGCAACCATCACCATCGCAGGGCGAATCACACGACCGTTTAGCTCATAACCTTTTTGCATTACGAACATCACAGTGTTTGATTCATGATCTGGGCTTTCTTGAATCGACATCGCCTGATGGAATTCAGGGTTGAACGCTTCACCCTCAGGGTTAATTTCTTTTAGACCGAATTTCGCAACTACGCTTGAGAACGTTTTGTGAGTCAACTCGACGCCTTCTAGAAGCGATTTCACAGCTTCGTTTTCGCCATCAGCCGCTGCAATTGCACGTTCTAGATTATCGATAACTGGCAGTAGCTCTTCCGCAAACTTGTTTAAAGCGTATTTACGCGCTTTATCAACTTCTTGCTCTGAACGACGACGCATGTTTTCTACTTCGGCTTTCGCTCGCAATACGCCCTCTTGCTGATCTTTGATTTTCGCTTCGCTTGAAAGTAGAGCCGCTTCTAATTGAGCAATCTTCGATTCTTGCTCATCACGTTCCATCTCTTCATTCCATTCAATATCAGCATCTGTCCCTACTGCTTCTACGTCAGACTCAACCACATTTTCTTGTGATTGCGGTTCTTCTTCTTGGATTTTTTTCTCTTCGTTACTCATGATGTCTCCAGAATTCACGTATTTGTGCCGTAAGCGTGTCACGAATACACGCTATAAATACACAAAAATTCGCATATTTAGCTAACTTGCCATTATTATGGGGATGAAGATTATCGATTCAAGCCTATTTCTGCCGGAAAAGCCATGAAAAAACCTTTTGAAGTGATCGCCATCATTGGTAAACCTCGTGATCAGCAAGCAATTCAAACTCACAAAGAGTTGTATATTTGGCTAATAGCCGAAGGTTACAGCGTGTATATCGACGATCGTTTAAGCGATATCCTCAACGATATCCCCAATGAACATTTTGCGAGCTTAATCCAACTTGGCAAAATTGCTGACCTAGCCATTGTCGTTGGCGGTGATGGCAATATGCTTGGCGCGGCGCGAGTACTCTCAAGATTCGACATTTCAGTGATTGGGGTAAACCGTGGCAATTTAGGCTTTCTAACCGATCTAGACCCTGAAGACTTCCAAACCACCCTAAAAGCAGTTCTTGATGGTGAATTTATCGAAGAGGAACGTTTTCTACTCGAAACTGAAATTCATCGCCACAAACAGATTAAAAGCCACAATACCGCACTAAACGAAGCCGTGCTGCACCCTGGACAAGTCGCCCGAATGATTGAATTCGAAGTGTATATTGATGATAGCTTTGCATTTTCTCAGCGTTCGGATGGGTTAATTATTTCAACGCCAACAGGCTCTACTGCGTATTCGCTATCTGGCGGCGGGCCTATTTTGTCGCCGAGCCTCAATGCTATCTCGCTTGTACCAATGTTCCCCCACACTCTTTCCAGCCGTCCTTTGGTCGTTGACAGCAAGCGCAGAATTAAACTACTCGTCTCGCCTGATAATCGCGGCACGCAAGAGGTAAGCTGTGATGGGCAAGTTTCTTTACCGGTTTCACCGGGAGATGAAATTCATATCTATCAAAGCCCGAATTTTTTGAAACTGATCCATCCGAAAGACTACAGCTACTACCACGTTTTAAGAAATAAACTTGGTTGGTCAAGCAAACTGTTTTAATGTTCGAGCTTAGTTGAAAAAGCAAAAGGGCTGATTTATATCAGCCTTTTCATGCTTAATTCGCTAAATTATCGCTCGCCTAGCACTTCAAAATCATCACTGACTAATCTAGCTTTACCATCATCGTCCACTTGCCATACTTCTTTATGTACAACACCAAAAGCTTGATTCATTGTCCACTTAGCAGAAAGGATATAAGCATTCTCTCCGTGTGCTAACCACTCCACGTCCGTATAGGCAACCTCTTTGAATCCCTTATCCATAATGCCTTGCCAAAATTCTTGGATATGCGCTCTGCCTTCAAATGTGCCGAACGGGCGAGCATGCATAACACAATCTGCGCTGTACTGCTCCGCGCATCCTTTAGTATCTTGATTATTAAATGCCGTTTTCCAATCTTCGATGCCTTTTTTACAAGCAATCAGCACTGCGTTATCTGACATGTTGAACTCCTACTATTTCTATCTGGAATGATGATTAGATTACGCATATTTATTACAATGAAATATAGAAATAATAGAACTCACTGTTTAGATAAAGAGAACAATAGATGAAGAGATTAAGGCAAATGTCGATCTTTGCTCACATTATTGAAGAGGGCTCAGTTTCGGCTGCTGCTGATAAGCTCGATCTATCCAAGTCTGTCGTCAGCCAACACTTAAAAACGCTTGAGCAAGATTTAGGCGTAACATTATTAAAAAGAACAACTCGACGCCAAACTCTCACTCAAATGGGCGAGCAATTTTACTTAAGTTGCAAAAATATCAACTCAATTGCTACTGTGGCATGGGAGACAGCACAACAAAACCAGGCTGAGCCCCAAGGGCGCATTCGAATTACTGCACCACACGCCTTAATGGACACATTAGTCGCTCCGGTCATTGCCGACTTGATGCGGCAATATCCCAAACTCCAACCAGAATTAATCAATGATGATCAACACCTCGACGTCATGGAGCATGATATTGATCTCGCCATCAGAGTTGGGGCATCACCCGATAGTAATTTAAAACAAAAACGTATTGGCGAGTTTCGTGATGTGCTCTGTGGCACCGCTGAAATGCAATATCACGACATCAGTTCGCTGCCCTATATTGCCAACTCATGGCAAGGAAAAAGCTTTGAACATAAGTTTCACTCAAACAATGGCTCGCAATTACTTTTTACTAGTGAAGCTAACTGCATCAGCAACTCTTTCCATAGTTGCTTAGCTCTCATTCAAGCAAGTGCGGGCATTGGCATAATCCCCGATTTCTATTTGGCACAAATGAGCCCGAAACTTATTAACTTGATGCCAGAAATGTCACTGCCACTTAATACCGTTTATGCACTGAATTCGTTTTCAAACCATCCGCCATTGGTGATTCAGATTTGTGTCGAAGCTCTAGCATTACGGCTAACAAACAACGACTTGCATCAATAATGTTCAATTTAGGCAATAACCTATGTAAGCAAAGCAGATAAAACTCAACTTTCCTCACAAAAATATTATCACCCACCTTTACTGTATAAAGAAACAGTATATACTGAATCTATATACAGTATTGTTCATTTAGACAGGTAATTAAAATGCTGGCTCATCTGAGTGTGAATAATTTCGCTATTGTTAAATCGTTGCAGCTCGAACTTTCCAAGGGTATGACCACCATAACCGGTGAAACAGGCGCTGGTAAGTCCATCGCTATTGATGCCCTTGGGCTATGTTTAGGCGGTCGCGCTGAAGCCTCGATGGTACGTCAAGGTGAAGAAAAAACCGAAGTGAGTGCCGCTTTTTCACTCGATAACAATATTCACGCCACTCGTTGGTTAGAAGATAACGACCTACTAGATAGCAATGACTGCATTTTGCGTCGCATCATTAGTAAAGACGGACGCTCGCGCGCCTTTATTAACGGTAGCCCCGTCCCCCTCTCACAACTCAAATCTTTGGGGCAACGGCTGATCAACATCCACGGCCAGCACGCACATCACCAGTTAATGAAAAGTGACTATCAGCTTGCGATGCTCGATCAATATGCTGGGCATCTCAACCTACTGAAAAACACTCGTAACGCTTACCAAACGTGGCGTCAAGCAGATAACAATCTAAAGCAGCTGCGAGAAAATAGCGCTCAGAATCAGGCACAAAAACAGCTATTGGAATACCAAATCAAAGAACTTAACGAACTTTCGCTTGGTGGGGAGGAGTATGAAGAACTCGAACAAGAGCACAAACGCCTGTCCAATAGCGGCGAGCTTGCCTCCACCTGCCAACAAGCTATCGAGCTTATTTACGAAGGTGAAGAAGTTAATGCGCTTGGTATTTTGCAATCAGCCAATAACTCCCTAATTCAACTCGCAGAATTAGACGATCAACTGACAGAACTGCCTAAGATGTTGGCAGAAGCCATCATTCAGATTGAAGAAGCGAATAATGAACTGCGCATTTATCTTGAGAATATCGACGTTGATCCTTCTCGAATGGCATTTGTAGAGGAGCGTTTTTCTAAAGTGATGGCAATCTCACGCAAGCATCAAGTGCTTCCTGAAGAGCTATACCAACATCACCAAGATTTGTTGGCACTGATTGAACAACTCGATTGCTCTGACGAAAAACTCGAAGAACTGGCACAAAGTGTTGAAGCAAATTATCAGGCATTTCTCGCGAGTGCAGAAAAACTGCACAAATCTCGTCAACGCTATGCGAAAGAGCTCAATAAATTGATCTCAGCCAGCATGCATGAATTAAGCATGGAAAAAGCACAATTCAGTATTGAAGTGAATAACGAAGGTACTCATCCATCACCATTGGGGGTAGATAGCGTGTGCTTTATGGTTTCAACCAATCCAGGCCAGCCAATGCAGCCAATTGCTAAAGTAGCGTCAGGTGGTGAACTATCTCGAATTTCTCTGGCTATTCAGGTAATCACAGCACAAAAAGTTGATACACCTAGCTTAATTTTCGATGAAGTTGACGTGGGCATCAGTGGACCAACAGCAGCCGTTGTTGGAAAAATGCTGCGCAAGCTTGGCGAATCAACTCAGGTATTGTGTGTCACGCATTTACCGCAAGTCGCAGGTTATGGGCATCAGCAGCTATTTGTAGCAAAACAAACCAAAGCAGGTAAAACCGAAACGCAAATGAACCAGCTCGGTGAAGACCAGCGCGTAGCAGAACTTGCTCGCCTACTTGGCGGTAGCCAGATAACGGAATCAACATTAGCCAATGCACGTGAACTGCTTGTTGCTGCATAAATACTTTTTTTTTGATAATTACGTATCGACTTTGCAACCTAATTCAAAATTCATGGTCTGAAATAATTCAAAACAAGATGAGCTTTTTACATTAGGCGCAAGCTTGTTTATTATCAGCTCAGTTTAAATGGACAGTTACAAGAATTTGAGTATGCAATTGAAAAAGTGGCTTATCGCAATACCACTCGCCATGACGATGCTGACAGGGTGTTCGTTAATAGAGAAGTTGGTGTATCGTATTGATATCAACCAAGGCAACTACGTCGAGCAGGAAGCCGTAAATAAGTTGAAGTTTGGTATGAGCAAAGAGCAAGTGCGCTTCGTACTGGGCTCGCCGATGTTAGTAGAAAATGGGTACCCAGATACTTGGTATTACATCTACCATCATACCGACGGTCACAAAGAATCAATTCAGCGTAACCTGATTGCAGACTTTGATGAACAAGATCGCTTGGTTGAAGTGACAGGTGACTACCCTTTAAGTGATGCCTTTTTTGAAAGCATCAATTAGTCTCCGTTCCTGCTATGAATCAAAAAGGCTCGCATAATGCGAGCCTTTCATATTTTTAAGCCAACTAACTAGCCATTTTTACGCATGGCATTGGGCTTACCACCGGTAACCGGATCAGCCCCGCCAGTTGCTTTTGCTTGTTCGGCGCGCTTACGGCGAATCTCTTTGGGATCAGCTAACAGCGGGCGATAGATTTCAATTCGGTCGCCATCACGAATCGTGGCGTCTAAACGCACATTGCGGCTATAAACCCCCACTTTATTCACTTTTAAATCAACTTCAGGGTACAGCTCTAGTACACCTGACTGCGCAATAATGGCTTCTACCGTCATCGCCTTATTCACGACCAAAGTAAACACTCGCTGCTCTAGTGGCAATGCATATACCACCTCAACATGAATCATATCCGACTCAATACTCATAACACTCGTACACCTGTTTCGCGCGTTTGGTAAAAGCGTTAACCATGTTGCCGGTCAACTCATGGAAAATTTTGCCAAAAGCCATTTCAATCATCTTGCTAGAAAATTCAAACTCCAACTTTAGCTCAACTTTACAAGCTTGCTCATCAAGTGCCGTGAAGAACCAACCGCCCCTTAGGGTTTTAAACGGACCATCGACAAGGCTCATTATAATCGCCTCCCCTTCTACCAATTCGTTTGATGTAGTAAAGGTCTTACTGATCCCGGCTTTAGAGACATCTACCGAAGCAACCATACCAGCCGCGCTCGCTTCAAGAACTCGCGAACCCGAACACCCAGGAAGAAATTCTGGATAACTGGCAACATCGTTAATTAGATCAAACATCTGCTCAGCACTAAATGACACCAACGCAGAACGAGTGACTTGCTTCATATATTCTCCTACTTCACCAACAACCTGGCACTTAACTTTATGCAATTTTACTTTTATTTGCGGTTAGCGCAAATAAAGGGATATGCTAACCCCATTGTGCACCGTATAATGTAGCGATTATGGCAAAGAAAAATTCAAAACAAAAAGCGGGTAGCAATACCATTGCGCTTAACAAGAAAGCTCGCCACGAATACTTCATTGATGATGAAATTGAAGCTGGCTTGGAGCTACAAGGCTGGGAAGTAAAAGCACTTCGCCAAGGAAAAGCTAATATCGCGGAAAGCTACGTGTTCATGCGAAACGGCGAAGCCTTTATCAGCGGAATGTCTATCATCCCTCTCAATCAGGCATCAACTCATGTTGTCGCTGACCCTACGCGTGTACGTAAGCTATTGATGAGCCGTCGTGAACTCGACAACCTAACAGGTCGTATTAACCGTGAAGGTATGACTCTGGCTGCTTTGGCGCTTTACTGGGTTAACTCTTGGGTAAAAATCAAAGTCGGCGTAGCAAAAGGTAAAAAACTGCACGACAAACGTACTGATCAGAAAGAAAAAGATTGGGCTCGTGAGAAATCTCGCGTAATGAAGAGCTCATTGCGTTAAACTTGACCACTTAGACGCAGAGTACTAGACAGGTTCAACTTTTCTGATACTATGCTCAAACACTTGGGGCTGATTCAGGATTCGACGGGAATTCAGAAGTCTGAGGTGCATGCCGAGGTGCGGTAGGCCTCGTTAATAAACCGCAAAAAAATAGTCGCAAACGACGAAAACTACGCACTAGCAGCTTAATAACCTGCCAAGAGCCTCTTTGCCCTAGCTTCCGCTTGTAAGACGGGGAACAACAAAGAGTCAAACCCAAACTAGCTAGATCGGATTCTCCCGCCTGAGAGATGAAGTTCGAATTATAATTCAGGATAGTCATTTACTAGCGTGTCGGTTCGCAGGTGGATGGTGAATTTAAAGATCGACTAAGCATGTAGTACCAATGATGAAAGGTTTTCGGACGCGGGTTCAACTCCCGCCAGCTCCACCAAACGTTTGGAAAAGGCGGTAAATCACTGATTTACCGCCTTTTTTATATTTTCAAGTTAGCTTTTTGACTGTTTGGTACTAAAACTAGGTACTAAAACATGCGTGGTCTAAAAATATCAAAGACTGGTAACTGGCTATTCAGATATCAAATTCCTCTACGCCATCGACACCTTTTCAACGACAAGTACGAAATTAAGCGCTCTCTTCGTACATCCGACAAACAAGTTGCATTAGTTAAAGCATTACAACTAGAGCTAGAAATCCGCATTTCGATACAGAACAGCACGCCTCTATCTACACCTAAAACAGAATCTCATATACCTGAGAGACCTGCATCACCTGCATTTTTAATTCCGAAAGCAAAAACAACATCACGAGACCCTTTCAAGTGTCTCGAAAAGTACAGAGATTCCAAACAAGACCTCGTTAACCCGAAAACAATTGATATGGCTTATGCGAAGTGTCATATCGTGCTGACACTACTCGGAACTAAGGGCATAAAAGATATCCGTCGACTTCAGGCGGAAGAAGCACGTACCTTACTGAGCCAATATCCGGTCAACGCGACCAAACATAAGCAATTTAGTGGGATGAAAGGTCAGCAGCTAATAGAAGCTAATAAAAAACATAAACTCCCAACCCTAAGCACTGAGAGCGTCAAAGATTACATACAAAAATGTTCGTCGTTTTTTGAGTGGTGTTTGCAGATGGAAATGACGGACATCAACCCATTTAAGGGAATGAGATTCAAGAAAACCCGCAAGGACAGCGAAGCCAAAAACGCCTATAGCCATACTGACCTTAAGAAACTGTTCAACACAGAGATCCATACCCAGAAGAAGTATAAACATCCTCATTACTACTGGCTGCCACTTCTGGGCTTATACACTGGCGCACGTTTGAACGAGCTCTGTCAGCTCTACCGCCAAGATATATGTAGCAAAGAGGGGGTATGGGTAATCAAGATTGACGATAAGCTTGAGGGTCAACGACTCAAAAACAACAGTAGCCGAAGATTGATCCCAATTCATCACAAGCTTTTAGAACTTGGTTTTATTGACTTCATCAACAGCGTACAACATGAACGTATCTTCCCTGCTTTGAAACAAGAACGTGATGGTTTTGGCACAGCAGCTTCCAAATGGTTTGGGCGCTTTAAAAGCAAGCTAGGATTTGAACGAGGGTATGACTTTCACTCATTTAGGCACACAGTCGCAACTCAACTAAAACATGCCGAAGTTTCTTCCGTTCTCGCTGGTGAGCTTCTAGGACATTCTCAAAACAACATCACTTATGATAGATATGGCAAAGGTATGAATCTTAAAAAATTAAAACAGGCAATTAACATGATTAGGATCCCAAATAACTAATTTTTTTGTCCATTTTGCATTATCGCCAATTATTGGCTCAATTGTAGTTGAACACGAAACATTCGCGATTCAAACGCTCCAACAAGTACCTCACTCGTATTCATAGATTTTTTAATATCAACTTTTGTGTGATTTAGAACGGTGCAGCCAAATATCAACTCATGCTATTATATATATATATAGTTGATTTTATTGATAATATTGATAATTACTCGAGTGAGTAAGCATCTTCTACAGGCCTACAGCTTAAAATAATAAAGGAAAAGAATGAGAGAACTTCTTGCTCACCCAAGTTCTGAAGAGTTTACTCAAGGCAGTATCTTTGAAGGTCTAAACCTAAACCAAGATCATTCACATGGCATAGTTGTCACAGCGAGATGTGACATCGCGAATGGTAAGGCAAGGAACATATTATGCTTACCTGTCTATAAAGCTGAAGATTGGATAAAGAATCAAGGCAATGAGATAATTTATAGAAAACTTGAGAATAAACTTGAAAATAAACTAAAAACTGAGTTTTCTAATTTTAAAATTTCTATTGAGCTCTTATCAACCTATCCGATAACAAGCATAAAAGGCGTTATCGATGATAATAAAGGAAAAAAAAGCACCGAAGATGTATATAAATTACTTGATATGTATGAGAAAAAATCTTGCGATTACTCTTTAAAGTTTGTTTCAGATGAGAGAAATAACCTTGTTTCATCCATAATAAAAAACCAAGAAGCATCTATTTACTTCTTAGAACAGATTGAATTAGATAAAGTTCTTGAACCTTATATTGTTGATCTATCAGATCCAGTTTCCATACCATTTCCTGTAGCAATAAAACTACTACGTGGCATAAATAAGAAGTCTATCGATAATACTATCAGTCAGTACTTAACTGTTTACAAAGGTGAAATCTCGTACATATCAGAATTGAAGTCACCATATATTGAGCATCTACTACAAAAATTTTCAACGTTCTATAGCCGAATCGGAACAGAAGATATAGAAAAAGACGCTGAACAAATTTTAAAGGAAAAATTAAATGACATATGATTTCATCTGCATTACACACAATGCAACAAAGTCAATTATTCAAGCTCGAGATCTACAGAGTGTAGACTTTGATAGTTCATCCTTTATTGTAGATATTGCAAATGGTGTTTTTCCTACGGTTATTGATGACAACTTACCTATATACTGTGTTATTGAAAATAAAGGCATCTATATTATCCATGACGAAGACACATATCTACCAGAAAGAAACACCGTCACTCTAGATTTCAAGACTCTTTCATTTAAAGACATAGATGACAATATGAAAATCACGTGCATTCAAAAAGCACTGAGATTTTGCATAAAATATTGGGATAATTTGTCTTATAGTTCATCAGAGATGATACCTCTAGATTCAACTAAAGGGGTAATTTTTCCATTCCCAACTAAGAATGGTAGTGCATACAAAATCATTGCTGAATTAGCACCTTTTAAAGACAAAGCTAATAAAGAGAAAAAATTTAAAGGCAAACATATTTGCTTCTATAAATTTGACCAAACCTCGGGGGCTAAACGAAGAGACGAATGCGAGGTTGGGAATCTTAAAAAAGCGTTGGATGGTATATTTAATGTAGGTACTTTCAAACAACTAAACAAAGAAAAAATTCAGAACAATATAGACAACATCGGGGCAATTGCTCTTGATGAAAAAGAATTAGTTAATACGACAGCACTATTAGGAAGAGAAAACCCGTTTGAGTACCTATCTGACAAGCAGCTATCTTTCGTCGAAGCGGATTGGAACCACCCAGCCAGAGTTCATGGTCCTGCAGGGACAGGAAAGACTATATGCTTAGTATTAAAAGCTCTAAAAACTGCATCTGAAGGTGGAGATAAGTTAAAAATACTCTTTATAGTGCCAAGTACATCGGTAAGAAATACAGTAGAGTACTTCCTAAAAGTAACTGCAAGTTCTTCTAAAATTTTTAGTACATCATCAATATCCAAAATAAAAGTAAGAACTATACAACAAGTCTGTATGGATTTGTTAGGTAGTGACATTAGTGATACTGAGCTACTCGATGAGGATAGCTATGAAGCTAAGCAAACTCAGTTAATTTATATTATGGAAATAGTTGATAATATAAAAACAAATCTAAAATCGCACAAACAACTGATATCTAGTGAGCTTTATTCAATATTTGAAAACGAGGATGTGCTAGCTCTTTCTGAATTGCTTATGCATGAGTTTGGCGTAGCAATAAAGGGAAGATGTAACAGTTTAAAAGATGAGTACATTAATAAGAAATGTGAACACTTCTGCCTGCCAACAAGTAATGACAATGACAAATACTTTATATTTAAATTATTTGAAGAATATCAATTAAAGTTAGATCAGCTTGGGCAATTTGATCCTGATGATATAGCCATTTCTGCAATTGGAAAGCTAGAGTCACCTCTTTGGAAAAGACGAAGAAATACCGAGGCCTACGATTTCATATGTGCTGACGAACTGCATTTATTAAATTTTAATGAGCTAAGTATTATTCACTTCCTAACAAAAAACGTGAATAGTGCTCCAATATCATTTGCGGTAGATGCTACGCAAGCAATTGGAGACATTGCTTGGAAAAATGAATCTATTCTGAGGTACTTAAGCATTGAAAAATTTTCTAACACAGAAGAACAAGCTAATCTTACAGCAGTATTCAGATGCTCAGCGAGCATTACAAGGTTAGCCTCAATGATTACAAGTTCTGGTACATCCCTATTTACAAACTTCATTGATCCATTAGCACACGCATCTGAAATCCAAAATGAGTTAGAGGAATATCATCCAGAATATATTTTATATGATGAGTCGAGTTTATCTTTGCATCACAAAGCTATTAATTTAGCAAATGGCATACAAAGTGAACTGAACTGTATGAAGCATAAAATTGTTATTATTTACTTTGACCGTTTACTTTTTGAAGAAGCTAAAGAAGAGTTTAATCGATGCAATAAAACCGTTAGCTGTTTGCTTGAGAGGGGAGACATTGAGGTCATCGAACAGGCAAAGAAAAAGAATGATTTTGTTATGGCAATGGCTGATTATGTCGGTGGTCTTGAGTTTGATGCGGTAGTCCTAGTTGGTGTCGACCAAGGGCGTTTGCCAAGAGAAGATCGTGCGGTTAGCAGTACTAGTAAAACTTTCCAGAACTATACTGCTCACAATAGAATGTATGTAGCAATCACTCGAGCAATGAAAGTTGTTAAAGTGTTAGGAGATTCACGCAGAGGTGAAAGCTCAATACTTTCTAGTGCTATCAAAGAAAATGTAATTACTGTGAGCAGTTAATTTTCTTTCTAGATGCCCGCATGTAGAAATGACAACGCCTGCGGCAGCTATATGAAACCTAACCCATCTTTCGATGGGTTAGATTAGCCCTAAAAACGTCTCAAATCTGGCTTTGGTGATGCAGCTACCAATTTGAGAACAATACTTTCTAGTATTTGTTTCGCTTTAGCCTCATTATCATCTTTTATCATTTCAGAATTCATAGGAATATCATTCCCGTCTATTTGATCCGTTAACATAATAGCTGTTAAATGAATATCAACCACCAGACACAACCACTTATATTTATTTGCCCGATCTTTTACATCTTGCTCATTAATAAAACCAACATTTTCACAGTGTTGAATAATTATTGATAATATATCTTTATAGCGGCGGTCCCTACGAGCTAATTCTTTAGCTTCATCTAACTTTACATCGTCGATGGTTGAATTTAACTTATCTAAAAAATTCATAATATTTATTCAGATAATAGTTATTCTAAAAGGCTAAATCAAGGGGCTTGGGGATATTTCCCCAACAAGTGGATCAATAGCGAAGCAATTGTCCTATCTTGAACTCTAGTGCAGTAGATATATTTGATTTTCATTTTCACAGTTAATATAACTAAAATAAAATCATGATAAAAAACTGGACAGTAGTCACTCAAGCTGTGAAGTATGGAAGTAAGGGTGTCGCTTGCAGAGAAAGATATATCACATCAACAAAACATCCAAATCATGCAAATACAACCGAAATATTTTCAATAATTGGGAATGAGCATACATCTAAGTATATAGCACTTATCGGTGAGCAATATCGATTGCGCCAGCAAATGGGTCATAAAGCGGGTCGTCACCTGTCATCATATGCCATGGAATACTGCTTAACTCTGCCTAAGGGCGTTGAACTATCCAACGAACAGTGGGGGGAAATCATCGCGTACTGTTGCAAATCAATATTTCAACTTTGTGATTTAACTAATGAAGACGAGTTTTATTTCAAGAAAAACATTAGAGCTGTTATACACCGACAAAACCAAGAAAACAAAATGGGGAGTGGTGATCATGTCCATTTAATTGTTGGGAAAGTTATAGCGGGGAGGAACACCAGAGTATTAAAAGAACTTCAACAGAAAAAAGCAACCAAAGTATTAAAGACCGCTTTCAACATCGCCGTATTAAAACATGCTGGATTAAATTGTCGTGATTACACTCCATCCGAAATGAATAAATCAAAAAAGCTTGAGACTTGGAAGTATCACTATAATAAAAACTTAGAAAATGAAAAAACGATCGTTAAGATGCAAAGCCAAATAGATAAATGGTTCATTGCCCACAATGAAAATAACAGTCGACAACTAAATCGCCAGTTTAATCGTATAACTAAAACCTATTTAACGTTAAATAAGTCAAACCTAGCTAACATAGTAAAAATAGAAGATAGCATTAGAACCATTGAAAAGATCTCTAATAGAAAAATAATTCACTAAATATAAACCTGCAACACCTGTATCAAGATCTTGCAGGTATTGCAGGTTGCTTTTGTTACTTAACAATACTCTGGATGAACTAGATATATTTTTCGAGGTTGTAAAACTAGCTTAATATACCCTTTATTTTCTAACTCCAGTAGAGCTCTATCACGATCATTCCGATTGGTCAGTCCTTTCCAGCATTTTTGACTCAACTGTTGCTTTGTAAACGATCCGTCAAACTTAGACAGGTTAGCTAGTAAGGAACTTACACTTGCATCGCCCTCTCCTTGGGTCAGTGAACGTATTTTACGGGAGTGTGATCTTAGATATCTCAACCACTTAAACGCCATTCTTAAGGCTTCTTGATCGACTAGTGATTTTCCAACTAACGATGCATCAGGGTCTTGTTCTCCATTGATGGCAACTTGAAGAACAAGAGCAATCTTAGCTACCATTGCAGGATACTTAATCTCAATTGATTGCTCTTCGCTTGAAAGCTCTCCCATCGACGAATAGAAGTTTTCAGACCATTTATCCCATAGTTCCTGAGCTTCTGGAGCAAAGTTGAAACAATGATGCTCATCTTCCGCTAACTTTGCCACACGAGAAAAAAGCTCATTTACAATATCTTTTGACTCTGGCGATACAGATAAATCTGTATATTCTGTTTGACCATCATCAGGCCAAACTGCAAGTTGAAATCTCTCAAACAGACCATCATCAACACGCCCGCTTTCCCGATCATGCAGAATAGGTAAAAGAACCTTAGGTTGAATAGCACCCAGAATATTTAAGTGTACACTTTCTAGTACTACTTTCTCTCTGCCGACTCTTTCTTGTGTGTATGGTGAACCTGAAGCATTAAATCCCTCAAGAAACAACGCTCGCTCTTGCTCTCGCCCTTGTTTATTCATCGAAGCAAAGAATCCTGATAGTTCATCTCTAAATTGCAGTACGCCTAAATTATTGTCCGCAAGCCTAATTAAGAGTGCTTCAGGTGTCGCATCATTAACGATCACATCTCGTTTCGCTATATTCATTCTAGTAAGTGACGCAATCTCTTCGATCAGCATTTCTGCTGTTTTTGAATCATTCTCTTCTAAAGCTTCACTAAGTTGAGCTTTTAAATTAGTTTCCTTTTTATCAACAATTTCATTCAATGCATCTTGCTTCTTTTGATTTTTTAAGTTTGTCACATTGATTACTTTTTGCTGAGCATAATACAAGGGCTCCATCCCCCTATTCATCATCGGTGTTTTATATCGAGATGGTCCACCAATAATCATCCCCCATAAAGTTGGCTTAACTTTCCAACCTTTATCATTTTTCTTTGGTGCAATAGACATTGTACCTCCAATTAAACTAGCTAAAGCGACAACCAAAGAAACAGCCAAATAATCTAATGGCGAGTTGTTCAACGATTTAGAAAATTCATGGATGTATTTCCATAGACTCGATGGAACCATTCCTTTATCAAACTCTATTGGTGAAAATCTCTTCAATGTAACGGGTTCAGGAGTATGCCATTCAACAATAGAATCTGGGCTATCATTTTGACAACTCCCCTGAACTGGCATAGACATAACACGTTTATTGAGATAGTTCATTTCTTCATATTCATATAACTCTTTCTGTTCTTGAGTATAATATCTCAGCATTTCTTCTTCTGGATATTCACATTTAACATCGCGTGTGATTTTTTCATTTTCTTCTGAATTTGTTTCACAAGGAATTACAGTCGTTGACTTTAAAATAAACGAATTACTGCCAGCAGTAAAAATTGAACCTTTTAGAAATTTAAAAATGTTAATAGCACACCTCATGTTTTAGTACGTAAAAATAACCATACAAATATTTAAACTCCTAGATTAACTATAAGCAATTAAGTTTTTAAATATATTGCAATGAAATTTTGGGTGTAATAATCCACAGGAGTTACACCCAAAAGAAATAAATTTAAATATTTATCGAGAGAGAATTTTGGTTAACTTTTTAAACCTGTATTTAATGACCATCTTTTTCACTGACTTAGAAGAATGCTTATCCATTAGATTTTTTACTGTCTTCACTGACATACTTCCCCCATAACGACCATAAGTTTCTTTTTCATATCCATGCCCAACAAGTTCAGCAGTAATGAATTCTTCAACTTTAGCTTGTTTCATTTTGTCGATGAAATAATGTCTAAATGAATGAAAGTCTCTATCTTTACCAAAGTCCCATTGTTTTTTATAGCCTGAAAACCATTTAGAAACATTTCTTGAATAACCATCCAATTCATAGTATTTCAACTCAGGAAATAAGCGCTCATTGCAAGATTCAACATACTCAATGAACCCTAGCTTAATCAACGTTTTCGGAATAGGAATAGTTCTAGGTGCATTTTTGTTTTTTAGCCTCTGGTCACTCCGATCACAAGACACGTCAATACACCAAACACCGTCATTTCTTACTATATTGCTTCGGTAAAGTTGAGAAATTTCATTCTGTCTCATTCCCATCTCAATCGCGATTAACACGATCCATTTTAAGTAGTTATGATTATCTTCAAATATGTCACTTCTTAAAACTTCCTTAATCTGCTTCTCACTAAAAGGAATTCGTTGCGCATTGTCCTTTACACCATTTTTTTTAGGTTTTAATTCTTTAAAGTAATCATGCTTAATTAAACCTTGTGAGTGCAACCACCCAGAAAAGTTCCTAATGCTTCTAACATATCTTTCAGCAGTTGATTCACTAATTCTATCCACTCCAAGTAAGTCCGCTTTTTCTAATAACTCTTTACCATTTAAACCATAGAACATTTTATTTTTCGTCAAATTTTTAGGTAATGAATAGATCGCATAATAAACTTCTCTACAGTCATTACTATTCCAAAGAAAGAAATTTTTTTTACTCAACCTAACTGCATTTCTTATTGCAGCCCCTAAAGAATTCACAGTCTTTTTATTTACACCTTGGAAATCTTTATAAGCTACAAAAATATCAAGGTACTCATCTATGTTTTTATTAATCATGTTCAATCATCCAATGTCTCTTGGGATGAAATAATACGTATCAAAGATTTATGCGCAAGCGTCAAAAATTCATAATATTGTACAAACAATGCGCAAATATCACATTTTCAATTCTTAACCCTCTATTTCGATAAGGAAAAATACATCTACTTTTCAAGGTGGAAACTTACCATAAATGTGATGCATATCACGTTCGATATTTCTATAACGCCATGAAAATCAACAACTTATTACCACAATGAACAAAATGGTAAACACTTTTTCTTTTCCTCGTTACTCTTTCATGTCTAAGTGCAAGATTTTCGTGAAACTCAAAACCATCAACCTGCATAACCTGCCACACAGGGAGTTGAACTGGCGTCGAGAGTTTTATTGAATGGGGTGGTATCGAAATACTTCATAGAGGCGTCGTATGACGCCTATCATTTGGTAGTTTGGGATTGTAGACTCTTGAAAACAGTGCTAGATTTAGGCACTAAATATGGCTTTACCATCCAGTTAAACCGTTGATTTAAAAACAATTTGCTAGAGATTGGCGACTCCCGCCAGCTCCACCAAACGTTTGGAAAGGACCAACTCGAAAGAGTTGGTCCTTTTTTATGCGTCATACCAAGCTGAACGCCATTTATTTCTCTTCAAACTCCCCCACGCAGAAAGTCGATGTATGATATTCATCACATAGAAAGCGTACCTCTCAATGGTAAAATACATAACGTCGAAAACAGGCTGTTTTTTACGCCTAGGATCATATCCACTGTCGCTGAGGGAGTTATATGGGAACCTATACAGAAGTACTTTTACGTACAAAGTTAAAATACAACCTCGAAAGTGATATCGAAAGCGTGTTCAATTTTTTGTTTAATAATGGTGATAAACCTACTGCCATACCAAATCACAGCTTCTTTGAGTGCAGGAATTGGCAGAGGTTTGGTCGATGCAGCTACTCTAATTTCCAAACATTTAGCTATATCAATGATGGGTATCTTTGTAGCAGATTTGACGTAAAAGTAGTCGCTCAAGATATACATAAATTTCTCGACTGGATCGAACCATACATTGATAAAAATGAACAAGATTATGTTTGTATTGGCTGGTACTGGTATGAGGAAGAACAGCAACCCGAGCTGGTTTTTGTATAAATGATGGTGCCCAAGTTACTTTACTAGTTTTAATATTAATCAAAGTAAATTGAAAACAATTGTCTCGACTACAACCGGGTAGCAAATGCAGCCTCGGTAGTCTCTCCTCCTCATCAACATTGCTTGAAAAAATCTAGCACTCACACATCACACAAAGTCGAGACAACTTAGGTAGCATTAGAACTACACTAGTTAAGACGCATTAAATTAATAAACCGAACTGGCTATCGGTAGCTCATCACAATCATTTCTAACAACATAAATTAGTAAAGGATGCCATTTTGCTAGAGCACCATATTCGCAATTATATTGCAGAGAAACTCTCAGACGTAGGCATTAGCAGCGATCCTTATGGTATTGAATTAACCAGTGTGTTTGTACTAGCAGTGCTGGCTATGGCTGCGGTGAGTTACTTCGTTGTTCACCATGTCATTGTTCGTTCCGTTAAGAACGTATTGCAGAAAACCAATAAGCCGTTGGCTGAAAGCTTAGCCAAATACGATTTATTGGGGAAAATATCATTGCTGGTTCCGGTGATGATATTGGATATAATGATCCCTATTGCCGTCGGGCATTACAGCTTACTGGCTAGTGTTCTTGATAGGCTATTAAGCATACTGATTTTATTTATGGTCACTTGGGTCATTTTTGCTCTTTTAGATGCGCTCAACGACATTGCCACGTTTAAAGGCATTACTCGTAAGATGCCAATTAAAAGCTTCGTACAGCTCATCAAATTGTTCACTTTCTTTATCGGCTTGGTCGTTTTCGTTTCTATCCTTGCCAACGAATCTCCTATTATTTTTCTATCTGGTCTTGGCGTTGCTACCGGTTTTGTCATGTTGGTATTTAAAGACACCATACTCGGATTTGTTGCTGGTATTCAGCTTTCTGCCAACCGAATGATCAGCCTTAACGACTGGATTCAAATGAGTGCTTATGGGGCGAACGGTACAGTAGAAGAAATATCTTTAACCACAGTTAAGGTAAGGAACTTTGACAATACGGTGAGTATGCTACCGGCCTATGCCTTAGTACAAAACGCCTTTATCAACTGGCAAGGCATGTCGGATTCAGGAGGGCGGCGCATTGAACGCTCGGTAAATATAGATGTAACGTCGATTCGTTTCTTAAGTGATGATGAAATTGAGTCGATGAAAAAAATCCGTATTCTTCGTGAGTATATCTACGAGAAATCACGCGAAATTAACGAATACAACGATGGACTAGAAGAAGGCGATTGTGAAATTGGTAACATTCGAAAAATGACCAATTTGGGGTTGTTCCGTGCTTATGTAAATGCCTATCTGCGCGCGAATAAAGACATTCATCAATATATGTTAATTATGGTTCGACAGTTGCAACCCACTGTCGAAGGTATCCCTCTGCAAGTTTATGCCTTTAGCAATAACGTTGATTGGGCTGTATATGAAGGCATACAAGCAGATCTGTTCGACCATATCTACTCAATGATGCCAATGTTTGGCTTACGCCCTTATCAAGCTCTAAGTAGCAACGACGCGATGAATATTGGATTCACTCGGTAACACAAAGCATTGATTTAATTCCCTTGAATTAGGAAACAAAGCCACATTAACCCGCAATGGTTACAGACAGAGCATACGCGACACAAAACGCCCAAAGTACAAATGTAACGGCCCAGCATTTTGCTACCGTACCACTAATAGTCGTTTTAAAATTTGGCGCTGCACGAAAGACACAGGTTGAGCTATATATGGCAAAAGTTGGCAATGCAATAATTTTGATCACCACACCGATTGTTTCCGGCCACAAATACTTGCTCGACTCCAAAGCAAATAATAAACCGTAGGTTCCGAACATCTGCAATAACAATACAGATTTCCACAGTTGAATTTCACCTCTAAACCATCGAACAAAGCAGTTAGAAGATTTCATCATTGAAGGGGTTGCCGTTGCGATTGTCATAACATGCCTCACATAGTCATAAAATGGCGCACCTTACTACAAGGTGCGCGACTATTGGCCACTTCATACGTCATGGCCCAATACTTAGTAACGTTACGCTGGTGCTAGTTCACCTTCTGGGTTTTCCAGCAGGTTGGCTATAAACTGAGCCTTAGCACCAAGGATAATTTGAACCCCATTGGAGCCGACCTTCACTATACCCATTACGCCTAGCTTCTTGATTTCCTCTTCATTAACCAGTGACATATCGTTCACTTCCAAGCGAAGACGAGTAATACAAGAGCCTATCGATGTAAGATTACCTCTCCCACCAACATGGCGAAGGATAGCAGCCGCCAAGCTTTCATCATCGAGTGTGATTTGCGCTGTTTCTTCTTCGCGACCTATCGTTTGGTAGTTGAACTTACGAATCACAACACGGAATACAGTGTAGTAAATTGCCGCATTCATCGGTCCCCAGATGAAGAGTTTCATCCAGTTTGTTTCGTAACCTTGTAACCCTGGTAACACTCCAAAAACTACATAATCAATAATACCCGCTGAGAATGTTTTACCCATCTGCATATCAAGAGCATAAGTCACCGAGTAAGAAACACCAGCCATGATGGCGTTGAACACATAAAGTACTGGTGCAGTAAAGACGAATGCGAACTCTACAGGCTCTGTAATACCGGTAACAAAAGAGGTTAGTGCGGCAGAGCCTAATAGACCAGCTGCAATTTTCTTGTTCTTAGTATGCGCTTCTTGGTACATAGCCAAACAAGCCGCAGGGAAAGCAAACATGTAGATAGCAAAGTTACCAGAAAGGTAAGCACCGGCATTACCGTAACCACCACCTTCAAATGAATGCACACCATCAGCAAACATACGGAACCAAATTGTATGAGCGCCATTTACGACTTCGCCATTAACCGCTGTATATTCAAAGAATGTGTACCAGTAAGGGTTGTAGAAGATGTGGTGCAAGCCTACTGGAATCAACGCACGTTCCATAAAGCCGTAGAAGAAGGTAGATACATACATATTGCCTTGGCTAAGAGTCGTTGATGCCGCAGCGATAGCTTCTTGTACGTAGTGCCAGAAATATGGCACAAGCAAACCCAAGCAGAACGCTGAAAATGCTGTCGCAATCGGTACAAACCGTTTACCTGCAAAGAAGCCTAAAAACTCAGGTAACTGAATGTTGTAAAAACGGTTGTACATATATGCAGCCAATAAGCCCATAATCATGCCGCCAAGAGGGCCCATTTGCATCGACTTAATCCCAAGCACTTCCACATAAGCATGAGAATTCGCCACCATTTCATCAGTTATGCCGTAGCTCAAGCCGATGGTCATGTGCATGACTAGAAAGCCAGCAACAGAAGCTAATGCTGCGGTTCCTGAATCTTTGGTTAAGCCAACCGCTACACCAATACAGAACAGTAAATGTAAGTTTTCAAAAAGGACTTGCCCAGCCATTTGCATTAATGGCCAATTAAGTTGGAAGCCAAATGCTAGCAATAAGCCAGCCGCTGGCAACATAGCGATAGGCAGCATTAGTGCTTTGCCTAGCACTTGTGCTTTGGTCATTGTGTTTTGTAAGAAACTCATATTGTTCTCTCAATTAAAATGTTAAGAAAAAGGTTAACTTCCATGAGATTTAGAAAGCTCATATAAGAGTTTAAAAAATTATCAGCATCTGAAGGTTACAAATTAAATGAGATTTGTAAGTGAAAACCCTCCTTTGTAAGCAAGCGGTTACATTCCAATTGAATGGCAGAAAAGCCCCATAAGGAGCTTTTTATTAGGAGGGGGGGAAAGGTGACTAACCTTAGATATATAGCGACCAAAATAGCGATATTACAGTTAGCCACTCTACTTCAATTATTGGGTGTGAACGTTACAAATTGCTATGTTTTTGTAACGACTCACTTACACTGCTCATCCATTATATCGCTGAAGCACTATTCGCTTACTCAAGGTGAGTAAAGTTAACCTAAGCACACCTATATTTGGCTAAACAGGAGAAATTTCAGACAGCGGTAAACGCCCTCGTCTTCACTTAATATCGAAGCAATGAAGCAATAAATATTGAGTTCAGTCAGTGCTGCGAGCGGTATGTGGTTTTCTAAAGGGATTCCGCAATTTTGCTTAACCAATACTGATACGCTATTTGTTTTGTTCTCTTGATTCCTTTCGAAACGTTAACGGCGTCAAACCATACTTTCGACGAAAGGCATCACAAAAATAGGCTGCGCTACTAAAACCCGTTCTTTGACTTACTACCGATATAGGCAAGTTACTGAAAGTTAGCAAATTCAATGCTAGCCCCATCCTAACCTCCAAAACTAAATGACTAAATACGACATCCTCTAACTTCAGCCTCCTACGTAACGTAGATTGGGTCGTAAACAGCAAGTTCGCCACCCTTTCAAGATCCCACTTCTTTTGCGGTTCATCCATGATTAAACGAGCGATAATCGGTCCCCATTCAGAATCAAACTCAACATTTAATAAACGGTGTAAGTCTATAAACTCTTGTGAAAAAGCCTGTAAAATAAAATAAAACGATTGATATAAGATTTGTCCATCCAATTTTAATGACTGATCGTTTTTTATACATTTCAACATATAAAAATTTGAAGCTACCGACTTCGGAGTTGTAATACCAAAATAACTATCGGTATGATATTCACTCACTGGAGGGGGGCTGAGTTCTGAGAGAGCTTGACTACATTCATTAAAGGTAAAAGTAATAATATCAACAATCAGGGTCTTGCCATTACTTGATTCTATATGACAAGACAAAGTATTCATCCTGGGAATAATTATCGTTTCATCACCCTGAATATCAAATTTTTTACCATTCACATATACTGAACCAGTTCCGTTGACAATTCGAACCAGCATATTAAAATCAGTATGAAATGTTTTCAAAACAAGAGACTTTCTTGGTCTTAGACAACTATACTTCACGATCCCCTCGATAATTAACATCAACTATTGAACATAATTACATCAACATTATGTAAAAAGCTAGCAACAACATAAAACCTATACGATATGAGCAGTAATCTAAACTACTCACATAATTTAGAATCAATTATTTTTTGATCCCAGATATTTGCCCAATCAGATAGCGATAAAATATGCATCGGCTTTGCTATATAATATCCTTGCCCCAATTGGCACCCCATCGAGCGAAGTTGATACCAAGAATCTTTTGTTTCAATACCCTCGGCGATAGTTCCGATAGAAAGCCTATTACCGAGTAGCAGGCAGGCTTCGATTATTGCCAAAGATTTTTCGTGTTTTATGTTTTTAACAAAACCTTTATCTATTTTCAAAGACTTAAACGGCAATTGGTCCAACTGTTTAAATGAAGAGTGTCCTGTACCAAAATCATCTATAGACAAGTCAATACCGTGCATTGAAAATCTTGACGCTACTTCTAATGCTTTTCCTACCTCACCAATGATGTCAGATTCAGTAATTTCGAAATACAATATAGAAAACACGTTTTTTTTGTCTAATATTAATTTTTCTATATGTCTGATAAATTCAAGATCAACTAATGTGTTGGCACTAATATTCAACGCTACCCTACAGCCTTTGAATGAAGATAGATTATCTACGATAAAGTTAACATTACTAATCGCTAATTTTGTAGACAATCCAAGACATTCAATATGCTCAATATAATCTCCTGGCATTACTATCCCTAGCTTAGGGTGGGGCAAACGGCTCAAAGCCTCGTAGCCAAAAACAGCCCCATTATCAATAGCGACGATGGGTTGGAAATGTAATATGAAGCTTCCATTTTCTAAACAAGAAATTATCTCATTTTTATCAATGAAACATTTCAGTGATGTATTCTCTGAGATATTGCTTTTATTTCTATTTTGCTTTCTCTTCGTATCTAACAACAATCCGAATTCAGTCAAGCAGAACGGCTTAGGAAGTATTCCCAAAAGATCAATTTTGTAGGAGTTACACATTTCCCGTACAGTATCAAGAACAGCTACTGAAGTGGCACTCACTATAATAACACTAGGTGAGCTATCGATTTCAGACAAATGAGATAAAAATGAAATCCCATCCATTTTAGGCATATACAAATCACAAATAATAAGCTCTGGAACAGAATCCTTAATTTTCTCTAATGCTTCATTTCCGTCACAAGCCAACATAATATCATAGTCATTATGTTTTAAAATTAGCTTTGACATATAGCTTCTTTGAAAGCTCTGATCTTCTATTATTAGAACCTTCACTCGTAACCCTCTATCTCAAGTTTTAGTTGTTCCAATTGTCTAGAAATTTCAATACAACTCTCTTTCATGTCTATATGTCCATTCTCAGAGTAGATGTCTTCGTAATATGCCAATAATGTTGATAGCTGATTAAACTCTACCATTCTCGACGCACCTTTCATTTTGTGAACTATCATAAAAAACTCGTCTATATCATGCTCAGTATTTGCTGCTTGTAGATCGTTGAAATCTAATAATGTTGAGGATAAATACTCATTCACTAAGCCAATACACTCTTCTTCGCTGCCGAATATCTCTTTCAATTCATCGATGTCGATCAATCTAACGTGCGCAGTACTTTCACTGTCAGTTGAGGAAATGTATTTATCAATCACAGTAGCTAAATGATCTGCTCGAATCGGCTTAGTTAAAAAGTCATCCATCCCTAGTTCCAAGCAACGCTCTCTTTCTCCTGATAGCGCATTAGCAGTCAACGCAACGATTGGCAGACGAGTGTCTGTACTTTGTTTCTTCTCTTTCTGACGAATGGCTTTAACTAATCCATATCCATCCAAGTTTTTCATATGACAGTCAGTAATCAACAAGGCATATTGTTTGTTCTCAAGAGCTCGAAGAGCAAGTAGTCCATCGCTTACTACATCAACTTTGTAGCCCAATCTTTTAATTTGCTCTCGTATTATCTTTTGATTTATAACGTGGTCTTCAGCTACCAAAATAGACTCATTTCGTGTAATGATTTCTATTTTTTTATTTGGATTGACTGCATAGCTTTCCGACGCTATTTGGGACATATCATCACGATCATAAGTAAAACATTTATATAGTAATTCAGGGTTTAGTGCATTTACTGAAATGGTAACGTATGATGGTGAAACTTCGTTAGATAATAATGTTCTCGTTGTTGTTTTAATCAACTTCAAATCGGAAAATTCGTCAACCAATGATAAGTTGGTTTCTTTTGCCCAATTGTCATCAACAATGACAGTATCAACATTGCTAGATCTAACAACTGTCAGAACATCTTCTGCGCAATACGCATTGACAAACAATGTATTCACTCCCCAAAAATCAAGGTAAGAAGAGAGTGCTATATCATTTTTTAAACTAGAATTAACTACCAAGCATTTGGTATGTAATTTAGCAGGGTTATACGGTTTGCAAACTTGTAACGATAAAGAAAAAGAGAATTCAGAACCTTTTCCTAGTTTGCTGGTTACCGATATTTTGCCCCCCATAACATTCACAATTTGTTGGCAAACTGATAAACCAAGTCCAGTTCCACCAAACCTTCTATCTGAATTAGAATCAAACTGCTCAAATGGTGTAAAAAGAGACTGTAAAAAATCTTCTTCGATTCCAATTCCGGTGTCAGATAAAGAGAACACAATCGATTGATAGCCATCGCATTCACTATCAAGTTCAACCTTTAGCGTAATCAAACCTATTTCTGTAAATTTAATTGCATTATTTACTAGATTATTAAGCACTTGCTTAATTCTTAGGTCATCAACTAACAGTATTGATGCTATGTTGGGATCTATATAGATATTCATCATGACACCCGTAGAACTCATATGTATGATGTGAGGTTGGGTTAGGTCTAAAATCAAAGTTCTTAGGTTTGTTTCAACATTCTCTAGTTTGAGTTTCCCAGCTTCAAGCTTAGAAAAATCAAGAACATCATTTACGATTGTGAGTAAGTTTTCCCCAGATCTGTTTAAACTTTCGAATATATCCGTTGCGTCCTTACTTTTCATATACGGCTTGAGCAAATCGATCAAACTAATTATTCCACTTAATGGCGTTCTAATCTCATGGCTCATCATCGCTAAGAATCTAGATTTAGTCTCAATAGCTGCAAGTGCATCTTTTTTTGTTTCATCAATATTTATTTCGTAATATTTTATTTTTGTTATATCTATAACCAATGTATTCCAAATATAATGGTCATCTACTTTAGATATCTGACTCCTTATCTGGAACCATTGAGTTTTTTCCTTCTCTTTATTTATTTCTAAATCGTAAATAAATGTACCATTGTCCAAAGCTGAATTTATGCTTCCTAAAATATCTTCGACATCATCTCTTCTACAAATTTCTCTTTTTAATAACTTCGCGTTTGAAATGATATTGCTTACTTCAATTTCACAGAATCGATCGATACTATCACTTACAAATAGCACTTCAATATCAAAAGGGTCAGATGACAATTGTTTATGTTGTATCAAAACACCATCGAAATTATTTGTGATATAGTTAATAATTCGATGATGCTCAATTGCATCACCTTCTTTCTGCATTTGTTCAGATACATCTTTGAATGTAGTTAGCACTTCAAAATTGCAACTATTACACCTTGATATTCTACTTTTCGTTACCAATATCGTTGATCGCTTACCTCCGCAGTCCATTTTAATCAATTCAGACTGTTGACTATCACCCAACAATATCCTTTCAAACATTGAATCCATCAATGCTCTACCATCATAATTTAGTATCTGATGTAATTCAAAATTTACATCTTCACCACTAGCATGCCTGTCTATGCCACTAAACATATTAACTAAATTTTCATTAAAATTAATTACCATACCTTTTTGGTTTCTTATCAATACACCTTCTGGAAGCAAGTCGATTATGTTACTTTCTATTTTACGAATTGATTCAGTTTCAACATCCCTAAGCGATGGATATTTTTTTCTTTTTCTTACACCTATAATGACAGACAAAAGCATAGCAATTAGCACAAAGCATAAAAATGCAATTAGATATATAACACCTGAATCTACAGTCAGTTTTTCTCGGAAATTAATGGTTCTCCATCTATCTCCAACCAAACCTAATTCATACTCAGAGTAACTATTAATCATCTTGACAATAATTGAAGATAACTCAACATTATCTTTGTCTGTCGCAAACGAAACCAATTGAGGTAAATTCGATAAGTCTTTATTTAGTATGGCTATTTTTCCAAGAAACTTCGATTCAAGATCCCTTGATACCGCATTAGTTGATACAATACCTACATCTATATCATTAGTTACAATCGCATACATGATGTCATCTAAATTATCAAATAGTTTAACAAAGCTATCTGGATAATAAATATTGGTTAGAATTTCTCCATAACCACCATTAATGGTAGCAACCTTCAGATCTTTATTAAATATATCTCCAATCAAATTTGTATCATAACGTTCACTATTGACAGCAATAACCCAGCGATCCAAACTATATGCAGGAGAACATACTAAAGAAACACTATCTTGTAATCCACAAGTAACACCAGATATGACACTAATTTTATTTTCAGACAATTTATTTCTAGCATCCTTAATGCTATCTGTATTAGTAATATCAAAATTCACATCAAACTTACTAGACATGCTATTGATCAAATCTATCGTAATCCCTCTAATTTGACCATCTTCATCAATAAACTCTATAGGATAGTTTGATCCTGTTACTCCAATATTGAGGATAGGATTGGCAAACAGCCAATCATTCTCTCGCTCAGAAAACCTATTATCGAATACTTTAATTCCGTCATCATCGATGTTAGCATTTATGGCGGTTATACTCTTAAATACACTACCAAGTAACGCTTCATTTTTTGATATCAAAACATAAGATATCATAGGTATTGCTTTTATTTTATGAATGACATATGAAGGCAATTTATCGCGTGTGTTCTTTTCATAAATAGATTCAAACACGACAGCTGAAATATCATTCTCTTTTATCTTGCTTAAAGAGTCCGAATATGGAATCAACAGTATCTCAATATTCGGGTATAAACTATGGATCTTATTTTTTATATATACATCTGTCACAGCAATTTTAGATTTATTGTAATTTAAGTATTTTAGTGTAACATTTGTTTTGCTGACCATGCTTATATACGATGAAAACACTGTCTTCTTATGTATTCCCTCCATGTCATAAGTGTCATTATCTCGTATCAACAAAAGATCTAATAAACCTTTGTTTATTGAATTCTTTGTTTCGTTAATTTTTGAAGAGCAATATGGCTCTGCCTGTACAGTATTAATGCTAGAAAAATACAAGCTAGAAGCCGTCTTTTCGTCACATAGAGAACTAGCAGAAAATGATTTATAATTGATAAAACCAATATCAATTTCACTATTTGCCTTTGTCGGTAATGCCACTAACAGGAGAAACATTATCAAGTATTTTACTGTAAATTCCATCACAAGCTCTTCTTAAAAAAATCTTTCACCAACAAATTTGATTTACTTTTAATATCATCATACCAGTATGGTGTATCTTTAACTTGATCCAAATAATCCTTTACAAATAGCACCACCTTCAATTTGTCTTTATCAATTACTATCAATTTATTTACATAGAGTTCTATGATCTCTCGACAAAATTTCAAGTCAAACTTGTTATATCTCCATTGTTCGAACAGCACTTTACTTGCCATTACATATTTTTTAGTTTTGATAAGTCTATCAATATCAGATTGCTTTATTAGAGCAGTCGAATCAATCTGTGATATTGCAATATGAATTAGTGAGTAAATAGTTTGGCTTGCTACATCATTTTGTAGTGTGTGGTCGTTTTCTAACTTCTTAAATGTGATCAAAGCATCTGGATACATACCAATAGAATAGAGTAAAAAACCATAGATAACTCTTTCATGTGAAGTTAAGGTTTCAACATCAATACTATCAATGGCTATATATGATTTAATCAAGTCCCCCTTTGAATACTCTAGCCACGCATCAATTAATACGCTTTTATACAATTCATTACTCTGAAAATGGATCTTCTTTCTATATAATTCAATAGTTGCATCGCTATTATTAGCATTCATTGTGATGGTAAGTGCAGAGCAGACAATCAACAAGAATATCGATTCGTTACTATAATTAATTTCTCCACGACACAAGCAAAGTTCTTTCAAATACCTATCGATAGATTCACTTCTAATATGAAGCATTTCCATCCACACAAGTTTGATTAAATTTACTTTATTAGCGGAATTGAGACGATAAGATTTAGACAAGTAGCTATAAGCGGAAATCACATCATTATTTATAAAGTCAATTTCTCCACGTAGATCTAGAGATTTGATATGATTATCTCTTTTCTTAAATATCTTGTTTAGTGTTTTTTTAGCTAATTCCAATTGCCCTCTAGAAAACTCAATATTAGCTTTTGAAAACAGTAATGGTAGATACTCTAGCGATAACGTTAGTTGACTAGATAAATAATAAGCGTCATCGTATTTATTTTCTTCTATAAGATATTCAACAAATCGCCATACTAATGATTTTTTTGACCTAACTTCTGACGAAGTATTAATTATAAACTCAGCCGTTTCTAAACCGTCCATATGATAAGACGCAATTATTCGCTCCAAACTCTTTTTTTGTTCAAGAGATAATATCAACCGCTCAACCAACATTTTCATTCTTAACGGCTTAATGAGATAGTCGTATGGGCTGTATTCATTAAACCCCATAAATACCGATGCGGAATCTTCAGCAGTGACTATAAAGACAATGGGGCGATGTCTCATAAGAGATTGTTTATATAGCCTTTCTAATAGTTTTAATCCGTTTGAACCGGATCCAAGATTATAGTCTATTAGCAGTACATCATAGTTTTGGCTTTCACACTCTTTTACTGCGTCACTTGAATTACTGACTGATACTAATTTTTTGTCGTCAAACCCTGCCTTTTGCAGAATCAACTTTGTAGCTCGCTGTATTATCTGACTATCATCAATAATCAGAACACTAAGATCACTGTTCATAGAATGTAAAACGTAATTATGGACACAATATAATAATGAATAAACAGAGCCTTAAAAGAACCATTATCACTATCTATACAATATGAATCACATTCTAAATTTGTTCTTTTCTGAACAAACTATACAGAATTATTTGAACTCAAATCGAAATGAATGAAATTATGATTTTGTATATAGTGCTCGTTATTTCATTAAATTCTGGAGTAACCATGCTATCGCCTATTAACGCAGTTAAGAAGCACCATTTAGTCATTGCGACCATAGTTTTGAACATTTTCCTATACGTCGGATTTACTATTGTAATGGTAGATAGGTTTGAATCTGTTATATATGGCTTCCAAATTGAATTGAAAGAAAGATTATTAAATTTAGCCAAATTTAATAAGCAAAAAGCAAGCGCACTAACTTCTAAGTTCGCAAATAGCGATGTAAATACAGATATAAAACCACATGTAAAACTGGAATACTATAAGGTGTTTGATGAATTCGGATTCAACCGAACACAAAAATCAAAGCTAAATAATAATAGAAGCATGATGGGGCTTGGATTACCGACAGATGAAGTTATACAAGATTTAAAATCGATTAATATAATAAATAATTTTTTTGTAGACAAACCAATTACTGTTAACGAAGGGTTTGTATCTTATACAAATAGGTATATTTACATATACCCGACAGTAAATATAACCGACTATTCTTTGCCAAAAGATTATTTCACTAATGCACGATATGCTCATGACCGATTGAACGAAAAGATATATAACGGAACGAATAATGGAATTTATTTCACAGAACCATATTTAGACACTCTAACAAGCAAAAAGATATTCACTATAAAATCACCTGTTTATCTATATGACTCAATAGTTGGTGAGTATTTTACTGATATAGAACTGTATCCATTCATTATTCGTCACTTTGGTAAATCTAATTTTGTTTACTTCTCTCGTATAAATATCTCAATTTTTAGTACTGACTACAACCTATCCACACCGTTATTTTATAACAATAATAAATCTAAATTTACTCTCAAACCGATTGTATTGGACAATAACATAAATCTTGTTGCAAGCTACTCTATGTATGATATTTTTAATTTTATTATTGAAAAATATATATTTACATTATTTTTGATTATTTCTATAACTCTGTTGTCTATTTATTCTTGTAATGTCACCTTACAATTAAACAAGTCTCTTTCTTGTTCACTTCAAGATTGCCTTACTGGTCTTTATAATAGAAAGGTATTATCTAAAAGAATCGATCAACAAGTTAAAACCGCGCACAATAGAAGAATACCAATATCTATTATTATGATTGACGCTGACAAATTGAAATATATTAATGATACTTATGGGCATGAAGCTGGCGATCATGCAATAAAGCATATCGCGAAATATTTGAAAGTTAGAAGCCGCTCTACTGATACATGTATACGACTGGGTGGGGATGAATTTTGTATGGTTTTATTTAATACAAACAGAGCTCAAGCTTCCGAGCTCGCAGAGCGAATCTACCAAGCAATTACAAGTAATCCTGTAGTAGGACTAGAGAGCCCAGTATCAATAACAACAAGTACCATTCAGCTTAAACTTCATGAAAGTTTGGAATCAGCATTTAGACGTGCTGATATAAAACTATACATCAATAAATCTTCTGAATAGGTTCGTTTGAGGGAGACTTGACTCTCTCGATAGCGTAAATTCTCAATTTACGCTATCGAAGGATATCTTTGTATTTGCTAGTGTCCGGTATGCTCTATTGTTTCCCAGAATACAAATCGAAATCATCCTTGTAATTCAAACCTCAGGAATTCGCTGTCTTCATAGAGCACGCTATGGCTGAACTGGGTAAATTTGCAGACAGTGGACAGAACAGCGGCGCGTTCATACACAGTCGCTTTGACTAAGAATGTAATCGGGGCAAGCATGCTTCCTTCTGCCGAGAAGTGGCTATTGAGATCCGTCGCGAGTACACAAATGAAATTTTCCCCTTCGGCGTAACCTAAATCTACGTCTTTTGGAGAAGAGAGCAGCACCGTTAAGCCTAAATCTTTCTCAATTGAACGGACCAACAACAAATACTCTTCCAACGCAGTCAGTACTACGGTTTCATTGAAATGAATTAACTCAAGGAACATCGCTTCTAAGTTATAGCTGTTTCCCTTCGAGTGCTGGATCAGTATCTTAATCTTCTTTTTGAGAAGCTTATAGCGAAGCGAGGAAGATTGCTTCTTCAACCAAAGACGAAAAAGAGAATTTTTATCCGCTAGGTTTAAAGGTCTGCCTTTATCGAGCTGATGAAATTCTAGGTGCAACAAAGCACTAAGCGCTAGCTCTTTAAGCGACAGGTGGGTTCGTTCTTGTTGTGATAAAAGAGGTTTCAAATTAATTGATAACTACGGTAACGAGAGAAGGACTCACAGCCTAATTTCTAGGCACTAGCCTTTGGCTAGTTCAATGACCAATTTAGCCATTGGGCGTATTGGTTATGAGTAACGATTTTGGGCTTGTTTTCACAAGATGCAAGAGCATAACTAAATATAAAATGCTTGTACAGCGGGATGGCAATGCAAGCAAGCTATGATTTGCTATCTCCATCCCAAACTAAAAAATAGTTAATTCGTTTTGTCGTCAGTTCGACTGAATACCCCATATTTGCTAGCTAACATCATGATGCAACTGCAAAAAAAATAGCTGGCCTTATGTACAGTAAATTGTTACACTATGCGCAATCTATCACCAGTAAATGATACATAAATAACTATGCAAGTTGTCTCTTTTTTTGCCGGAGCAGGCGGTCTCGATTTAGGTTTCGAACAAGCAGGCTTCAACGTTGTTTGGGCGAACGAATACGATAAAGATATTTGGGCTACCTATAAAAAAAATCACCCTCATACCGTTCTTGATCAACGCAGCATTACAGAGATAGATGCGAGTGACGTACCAGAATGTGACGGCATCATTGGCGGTCCTCCATGCCAAAGCTGGAGTGAAGCCGGCGCACAACGTGGTATTGAAGATAAACGCGGTCAGTTGTTCTTTGACTTCATCCGAATTTTGGAAGCGAAAAAACCAAAATTCTTCTTAGCTGAAAACGTCAGTGGCATGCAACACACCCGCCATGCCAACGCCTTAAATAACATTAAGGAGATGTTTAAAAACGCTGGGTATGATCTGTTTTATCAAATGATGAATGCCGTCGACCATGGTGCAGCCCAAGATCGTAAACGTGTAATCTTTATTGGTTTTAGAAGTGATCTCAGCGTAGATTACAAATTCCCTGAGCCGATAGATAAGACTGAGCAAAAAGCACTAAAAGATATCTTATTGGATCTCAATGGCTCAGCAGCGCCTGCATTAGAGAAACAAAAACCCAACCCAGATGTGACGATCTTAAATCACGAATATATGATTGGTGGCTTCTCTACTATGTATATGTCTCGTAACCGAGTAAGAACATGGGATGAGCCTTCATTCACTATTCAGGCTGGTGGCAGGCATGCCCCTATCCACCCAAGCGCGCCAAAGATGGAAAAGGTAGAGAAAGATCTGTTCAAATTTGTTGAAGGTCATGAGTATCGCCGTTTAAGTGTACGCGAATGTGCACGTATCCAAGGCTTCCCTGATGACTTTGAATTTGTGTACAACAATGTTGCTGCTGGCTACAAAATGATTGGTAACGCAGTTGCGGTACCATTCGCTAAAGCCGTTGCACTAAGCATTCAAGAACATCTGGCATTGGCAAAATCTCAGCAAGCGGCTTAAGTATAATCTTCGAAATTATCAATAGAAATGGCGCCTAATAAGGCGCTGTTTTTTGTGTTACTCAAAAGCTTAGGTATTTAATAAAGCCCTATTAGAGAAAAAAGCTACCCACTGTTTCTGATATTAAACGTGTATCAAACTTCTGGTTGATCGTTTTGCCTACCGAGAAACGACTGCTTGCCGTATGCAGCCTCATATCAAACGTAAAGCCGTTATCAAAATCTAACTGGATATGGTTATAGCTGGTCTTCTTCGCCGTTAACAACCGCGGCTTAATGATGTTACTAAACTGCATCACTTTAATGTTATCACTACTAATGATCACTTTATCAAAGTTGCAGTTGCCCACTAAGAAGTCAAAAGCTTGTTCAGCGCTGACCGGTTGATCATTAATCGTCGCAGCCACCAAGTCACACATCTCATCATAAAAGCTTAAGATAATGCCTTCATCATAGCTTTTAACCACATTGAATAGGTCAGTATTGTATTGACTAGCTCTGGCAAAAAATCGATTTGAAACCGCTGTAATTTCTGAGCGATAGCGCTTCTCTTCTACTTTATTATGTATACCTAGTTGAGAAAAAAGATTGCCAGGTCTTTGGTGTTTAACTGCATTGTTATTGTGCTTGAGTGATAGGTTATATAGGTGACTTGTCGAAACAATGCGTATATCAGTTACATCACCTTTCACTGCGTCTTTATCCGATATGCGGATAATCTCAACAGTCCCTTCATTTGGTACTCTGTTTTCAATCACCCACAGCACATAGGTTTCACAATGCCGACGATAGTATTTTTTCATTTCAACTGGCAAGCTTTCATAGTGCTCGCGATCTCGACGCTGATCACGCTCAGTTTGAACCGTTAGAGTGGGATCTGAATAATGTCGTTTAAATGTTTCAACCAATAGATATTCTAACGCTCGACCATTTCTATTTGATTTCATTTTTGTGTCAGCCAACTTTTCAACACACTAGCAAGACGGGCATGATAATGTAAATGCACCATGAAAACACGCTCAATGCACAGTGCAGCCCAAGTAACACTTATCTTCCCTTCCTCGGCAACATAAAGATCCTTTCAAAAGCTTCAAACAAAATAAAAACCTTGCCAACATATAATGTGTTTTGCGGTATTGCTGGGTTAACAACTGGCTGTTTGCCTTAGATCAATCTTCGTCATTATTTCACTCATTATTCGAATTCAATTGACTACACTCATAGAACATTTTCTGTAGCTAGGAGGCCACCATGATCGCCATTCATCGAAAATATTGTCTATCCAACCGTCCAAATTTACACGCTCGATTTGAAGTAAACCCTATCGGCAGGCTGGAAGTTGAAATTGTCGAACTGCATGAACGCCACAGCACTGAGTTTGAAGACCTTAGCTTTAAATCGAGAGGCAATACCATTGAAGTATGTGGTAGAGAAGAGCGCGTACCATGGCAGTGCGGCTTAGCGGTGACAGACGCACAAGAACTGTCATCACTGGTTGAAGAAGCAAATGAAGAATATGAAGTACTAATGCGTGATTTAATGTAACGCTTTAGAAGGCTTATATCGACGCTAAACCTCCTTCGGGAGGTTTGCCACTGCAACCATTTCTGCGTCAAATAACTAGGAAATAGATGGCTATTCCGCGTCGTTATTTTCCTTGAACTGGTACCAGTGACCAGACTCTGAATCCTGCATCTTGAAGTCACTTAGGGTTAAGGATGTACAAAAATTCTTGTCGTCTCCAATCAAAAACCTTTGTGTTCCACGTTGAAACTGTGAGTACTTGATATATTTGCCTTATTTAAATTCTGGCATTCTCAACCATACTTGATGAAATGGTGAAAAAAGGACAAGCGGAATATGGATGGTAATACACCAAAACTTTCTCTACGCACGATAGAACCGACTGACTACCCAGAGTTAGCAATGTTGATGGATTTGGTTTTTCATGATGTGGGGGGCTCTTGGCCACGGCTAACCATTATGGATCTCATCCACCAATTCCCTGATGGGCAAATTTGTATTGAAGACAATGGCAAAATCGTTGGCGCGGCTCTGACAATTAAAGTGAATTACAACCGCTTCTCCCTACCGCACCTTTATACCGACATCATCACCGAAAATAATGTGATTCAAAATCAAGTCACTGGCGATGCCATGTACGGCTTAGATGTATTCGTCCACCCTGATTATCGTGGATTGCGTTTAGGTCGTCGATTGTATGACGCACGTAAAGAGCTGTGCCGAAGCAAAAACTTTAAGGCGATATTAGCAGGTGGACGTATTCCGAATTACCAGCAGCATGCAGATAAGCTCACCGTAGCGGAGTACATCAACAAAATAAAACGTCGAGAACTGCACGACCCTATCCTTTCTTTCCAACTAGCCAACGACTTTGATGTAAAGCGTATTATGCGCGGTTACTTACCGGAAGATGATGCATCGCAAGGCTACGCCACGTTATTGGAATGGGACAACTTCTTTTACGAAGAAGATATTGAATCTATTCATGATGTAGAGAAAACTTTAGTCCGTATCGGTGTCGTTCAATGGCAAATGCGTGCGATGAACGATTTGGAAGATTTACTCGATCAAGCCGAGTTCTTTATTTCTTCACTCGCCAATTACAAGGCAGACTTTGCCCTCTTCCCTGAGTTTTTTAATGCACCACTGATGGGGCTAAAAAAAGAACAAAACTCAGTGGAAGCTATCCGTTTTTTAGCGAGCTTCACAGAAGAAATCAAAAACCGTTTTTCACAAATGGCGGTAACGTACAACATCAATATTATTGCTGGAAGCATGCCAGAAATAAAAGACGGCAAACTCTATAACGTCGCGTATCTACTTCAACGAGATGGGCAAATTAACGCACAATACAAAATTCACATCACACCACATGAACAAAAAGACTGGGTAATTGACGGCGGTGATAAAATAAGCGTGTTTGAAACAGACGCGGGTAAAATCGGCATATTGATCTGTTACGATAGCGAGTTCCCTGAGCTAGGTCGAATCATGGCTGAAGAAGGGGCACAAATAATCTTTGTACCATTCTGGACAGACACCAAAAATGGCTATCAACGCGTTAGAATATGCTCGCAAGCAAGAGCAATAGAAAATGAATGCTACGTTGCGATTGGCGGCAGTGTGGGTAACTTGCCTCGAGTCGACAATGTTGATATTCAATACGCACAATCAGCGGTTTTCTCTCCTTCCGATATTTATTTCCCGCACGATGCGACATTAACTGAAGCAAGTGCTAATACTGAAATGATCATCTTTGCTGATGTTGACTTGACCAAGCTCAAACAGCTCAACACTGAAGGTTCGGTAACCAACTTGCGTCATCGCAGGCTTGATATCTATGGGGGCTTTACTAAAAGCAACGAATAGAGCGCTAACCTCACCACTTCTGCCGCTAGTTAATCGACTAGCGGCAGATTTACAATATCAAATAGATGATAGGTTCATATTTCTAATACGTTTTTATTCTCTCACTGGTTAAGAACAAATGCTCCCTCACAGTTACTTTTTAAACAGTTGAGTAATGTATGTCTATAAGGCGAGTCCGTAGACAAGGAAGCACAACATGAAATTAATACATCATGGGGGTAAACATACCGTCACTGGCTCATGCCATGAGCTTCAAGTTGATGGGCAATCAATCCTCATTGACTGCGGTTTGTTTCAAGGCGCTGATGAACGCCCGCTCGAAATAGACTTTGAAACCGAGCATCTTACTGCGCTTGTGTTAACTCATGCCCATATTGATCATATTGGTCGTGTGCCATGGCTAGTCGGTAACGGTTTTAATCAGCCCATTTTCTGTACACAAGCCACAGCGGAGCTGGTACCATTAATGCTTGAGGATGGCTTAAAATTGCAACTTGGGCTATCCAATAAAGAAGTGCAATATGTGCTTAATCAAATCGATTGCTTGCTGCGCCCACAAGCTTACAATCAATGGTTTACTCTGCCATCAAAAACAGGAACGCCACTAAAAGCCCGCTTCCAACACGCCGGACACATCCTCGGTTCTGCTTATGTTGAAGTGCAACTCGCCAACGATGAGATTGTGGTCTTTTCTGGTGATCTTGGCCCTGCTAATACGCCATTGCTCCCCGACCCTATCTCACCCGAACGTGCTGACTACTTACTGATTGAAACCACTTACGGCAATAAACTGCATGAGGAAATTCAAACTCGTGGTCAGCGATTAAGAACCATTATTGATCGATCTCTTGCTGATGGAGGAGCCATCTTAATACCTGCCTTTAGTGTCGGTAGAACCCAAGAACTCTTATTTGATATTGAACAGCTAATTTACCAGCAGCAGATTAATGCCAATTTACCGATAATTTTAGATTCTCCTATGGCACAAAAAGTCACGGAATCTTATCGCCGCTTTAAGATACTTTGGGGGCAAGAAGCCAAACAGAGGCTTGCGGAACATCGGCATCCATTGGCATTTGAGCAGTGCATAACAGTCGACGATCATCGTTCCCATTTGCGGCTGGTTAATCGGCTAAAATCCACAGGGGAACCAGCCATCGTAGTCGCAGCCTCTGGTATGTGCCAAGGTGGACGAATTATGGATTATTTAAAAGCATTATTGCCTGATGAGAGAACAGATATATTACTGGCAGGTTATCAAGCACAAGGTACGTTGGGCAGAGCTATCCAAAACGGGGACATGCAAGTCGAGATCGACAATGAGGAGATTGAGGTAAAGGCACAAATTCATACTATGTCAGGCTATTCAGCCCATGCAGATAAAGCGGATCTACTGCATTTTGTTGAGGGTATTACGCACAAACCCAAGGTCATCCACCTCATTCATGGCGAAGCGGAAAGCAAAGCCAACTTTGCTAGCGAATTACGCTCTAAGGGTTATAGCATCGTCGAATAGTAAAGAGCGCCATTGCAATAGAAATGACTTCCCACTTTTGTGAATACAGGTGGCTTTAGGAGCATCATGATCTAATTGCTTGATAAAGGTTGATGACACCCAAAAGAATAAAACCACTGACCAGACCAATAACACCATTGCCAACCGTAGCGTAAGTAGCAGACACATACGGAATAACCGGTAGTAAACTAACCGTACTATCTAAGGCATGATGAATAAATGGCAAGCTATGAACTACGATGCCCCCACCGACTAAAAACATGGCGATAGTGCCCACAACCGTCAGCAGCTTCATTAATTTAGGCGCAGTGGCGACCAAGCCATTGCCAATCGAACCCAACGCTCCTTTACCTTCGCTTCTACGCTGTAGATAAAAACCTAAATCATCCATTTTGACTATGCCAGCCACCAAACCATAAACCCCAATCGTCATCAAAATAGCAATTAAGCTCATCACCAAGACTTGAGTAATAAATGGATGTCCCTGCACAGTACCCAAAGCAATCACAATGATTTCAGCAGAAAGAATAAAATCGGTACGAATCGCACCCTTGATTTTTCTTTGTTCGTAATCTGATAGATCGTCTGACGATTGCTCCACTTTTTGAGCACTCTGGGTTTTAGTGTCATTACTCCTCGAAGCATCATTAGCCGAATGGTGATGAAAAAACTTTTCATGAATTTTCTCAGCACCTTCAAAACACAAAAATAAACCACCAATCAACAACAGCGGTGTAATCAACCAAGGCGCAACAGAACTGATCAGTAAAGCGGCGGGAACCAAAATCAACTTATTCTTAAATGAGCCTTTTGCTACACCCCAAACTACAGGGATTTCACGCTCGGCGCGCACCCCGGATACCTGTTGAGCATTGAGTGCTAAATCATCCCCCAGCACACCAGCTGTCTTTTTAGCCGCGACTTTTGACATCAGTGCGACATCATCAAGCACTGAGGCAATATCATCTAAAAGCGTTAATAAACTTAATCCAGCCATCATTTTGCCCTTGTATATCTAAAGATCGCGATGTATTGAACGCGTTTATACCCGTCATACTTGAAGTTGCAGCGGTGTTGGCTGTGTTCGTGCACCCCAATCACATAGTTCACCTATGCTCAGGGGACTTTCTTACTTGCCGCCTACCTGCACCTTCAAGTTAATTGGGTATAGATCATCATAAGCCAAAAACTCAAAATTAGGTTCAGTGTTAGTAAGAACGAAGTAAATTAAAATAAAGGCGCCCGATTGGACGCCTAGAAATGTCGAACTATTAAACGAGCAGTGAAAGCCTTACGCTTGCAGTGCTTGGTGTAAATCTTGCAAAATATCGTCAATATGTTCAATGCCCACAGACAGACGAATCATCTCTGGTGATACTCCTGCTTGAGCCTGCTCAGTTTCACTCATCTGACGGTGAGTGGTTGATGCAGGATGACAAGCCAGCGATTTCGCATCACCGATATTCACTAAGCGCTTAAATATCTGCAGCGCATCATAAAAACGAACTCCAGCATCATAGCCACCTTTTAAGCCAAACGACAAAATCGCTGAAGGCTTACCTTGCATGTATTTCTCAGCCAACGGATAAAACGATGAATCAGCCAAACCGGCATAACTTACCCAGCTCACTTGTTCATGCTGCTTTAAGTATTCGGCAACTTTTAATGCATTTTCTGTATGTCGCTCCATACGTAGCGACAACGTCTCTAGCCCTTGCATCAACATAAAGGCATTCATCGGTGATAGCGCGGCGCCAGTGTTACGCAGTGGTACCGTACGTGCTCGCCCAATAAACGCGGCCTCCCCAAAGGCTTCGGTATATACCACACCATGGTATGAAGGTTCTGGTTGGTTAAAAACAGGGAAGCGGTCTTTATGTTCAGCCCACGGGAACTTACCCGAATCGACGATCACACCACCCAAGGTTGTACCATGCCCACCAACATACTTAGTCAAGGAATGCACAACGATGTCGGCACCAAATTCAATCGGTTTACACAATGCTGGTGTCGCGACTGTGTTGTCCACAATAACTGGCACACCTTGGGCGTGCGCAAGTTCAGCGACACGTTCCAGATCGATAATATTACCAGCAGGGTTACCAATGCTTTCGCAATACACCCCTTTGGTATTCTCATCAATCAATTCTGCCAAGCTTTCTGGTTTATCGTCCTTAGCAAAGCGAACTTCAATACCTTGCTTAGGTAACATATGTGCAAATAATGTGTAGGTGCCGCCGTATAGCTGTGGCGTTGAAACAATATTGTCCCCCGCCTCGGCTAAGGTAAGAATGGCATAATTAATTGCCGCACTTCCCGCACTCACGACTAATCCAGCAATTCCCCCTTCTAGAGCAGCCATGCGCTTTTCCAACACATCGTTAGTCGGGTTCATTATACGGGAGTAGATATTGCCGGGAACTTCGAGGTTAAACAGATCTGCGCCATGCTGAGCGCTATCAAACTCATAGGCTACCGTTTGGTAGATAGGGGTTGCCGCTGATTTCGTTGTAGGGTCGGTTTCGTAACCGAAATGAATCGCTAAGGTTTCGTCTTTCATAATTCATCCATGATGTTTTTATTTTCCGTCACCTAGAATGCCTAATTTTTCACCGTAGGACTAGCGATATAAGACACAAAAACGGCACGTTGACTATTACTTTATGAAAACGCTATGTCGGTTGTAACTTAGTAAAGCACTTCAGATGCTTATTTTACGGATGGTTTTATTTTAAGCATAAAAAACAGATAAATTTTCACCTACGCACAACAATTTACTCCAATATTAAAATATCTTTATTCCCCTAAATTCTATAAAAGTATCAATATCCCATACTACATTCTGCGCATATTCACCTATACAGAGTTACGAGCTCAACATCACAGAGATCACATCAACAAAACAATTTATTTAACAATCATGCTACATAAAGGTTAATATTCGAGCACACAATAAACACAACATCACTATCACTACCATCACTAACAGGGAAAATGCTTATGCAGTCTTTAGTTGATTTTCTGAATGGAATCATTTGGAGCCCCGTGCTGATTTATCTATGCCTTGGCGCAGGCTTATTTTATTCAGTCATTACACGTTTTGTTCAAATCCGTCATTTTTTCGAAATGTGGCGACTGCTCTTATCAGGAAAAAGCTCTGAAAAAGGTATCTCCTCTTTCCAAGCTCTTGCAGTTTCACTTTCTGGTCGTGTTGGTACCGGTAACATTGCCGGTGTTGCAGCAGCCATAGGATTCGGTGGTCCTGGTGCTGTATTTTGGATGTGGACGGTTGCATTTTTTGGCGCAGCGACGGCTTATGCTGAATCGACACTAGCGCAAATCTACAAAGAAGAAGATGAAGGTCAATTCCGTGGTGGACCTGCTTACTACATTGAAAAAGCGATGGGTCAAAAATGGTATGCATGGATCTTTGCCATTGCGACTATTTTTGCTTGTGGTGTTTTACTGCCGGGTGTTCAATCAAATAGTATTGGTAACGCCGTTGAAGCTGCATTTGGCTCAGGCGAGATGATTGAAACGGCTATCGGTACATTCAGTTTTGCTAAAATCTTTACTGGCACCGTTGTCTCTATCATCCTTGCGTTCATCATCTTCGGTGGTGTTAAGCGTATCGCCCATTTTACTCAGGTTGTTGTTCCCTTTATGGCACTGGCGTACATCGTCACGGCATTTATCATCATCTTGCTTAACATCAACGCTGTCCCAACTATCTTTGCCATGATCCTCAATGATGCCTTTACACCTATGGCTGGCTTTGGTGCTGCTATTGGTTGGGGCGTTAAGCGTGGAGTTTACTCAAACGAAGCTGGGCAAGGGACAGGACCGCACGCAGCGGCAGCAGCGAATGTTGATCACCCGGCACAACAAGGCTTAGTTCAATCATTTTCCATCTATATCGATACGCTGCTGGTTTGTTCGGCAACGGCGTTTATGATCCTTATTACGGGTGCATATAATGTTCATGGCGGCGGTGAAGGAGCGTTCTTAGTACAAAATCTTTCCGAAAGCATCAGTGCCAACGGACCTATATTTACTCAGTTAGCGATTGAAAGTGCTCTACCGGGCATTGGTAAGCCATTTATTGCGGTGGCATTGTTCTTCTTCGCTTTCACCACTATTTTGGCGTACTACTACATTGCTGAGACCAACATTGCCTACATTCGTCGTACTTTTAAAATTAGCGGTCTAATGTTCATTCTCAAGCTTGTACTTATCTCTGCGGTATTTTACGGAACGGTAAAGACAGCCAACTTAGCGTGGGCAATGGGTGATGTTGGCGTGGGCTTAATGGCGTGGCTAAATATCGTTGGTATTTTGATTATATTCTTCCTTTCTAAACCAGCAATTAAAGCGCTAAATGACTACGAAGAGCAACAAAAACGAGGCGTAAAAGTGTACACCTTTAACCCCGTGAAGCTTGGAATTAAAGGCGCAGACTACTGGGAAGAGAGATATCGTCGTGAATCCGGTGATCCTAAAAAAGCGAATGATAACGATATTGACGTAGAAGTGGTAAACAACACTTCATTATAAGAAAAGCAGTGGTATTACTGTAAGTTAAAAGGGGTTAACCAAATGGTTAGCCCCTTTCTTTTTAAGCCTAGCATTACTCATCACTCGCAATATTGCGAGTGATCTAACCTTTCTTGAAATCTAACATTGAGTTAGACCATGCTCTAACCTTTACGTTTCCTACCAAGCATTCAGCTTTTATGACAATTAAGGATTCAATAATGCAGAAACGTATACTAGGCAAATCAGATCTAGATATTTCAGTTTTAGGGCTTGGTAGCTGGGCGATTGGTGGCAATATTGGCGATTGGGGATGGGGAGAACAAAGTATACAAGACTCCATCAATACCATTCACGCCGCATTAGACAACGGCATTAACTGGATAGACACCGCACCCGCTTATGGTTTAGGCAATTCAGAACGAGTGATTGCTAAAGCACTGAAGCAATCTAGCCATCGCCCTTATATCTTTACCAAGTGTGGATTTCGTTGGAATGAAGGCGAATCAGAGCTACTCTCTGATTTAAGCAGTGATTCGATCAGAGAAGAGATTGAACTGAGCTTAGCTCGGCTAAATGTTGACTGTATCGATCTCTATCAGATTCACAAACCAAACCAAGACCATTTGCTTGAGCAAGCTTGGGAAACACTCTCACGGCTAAAAAAAGAAGGGAAAGTTCGCCATATTGGTGTTTCAAACTTTTCCGTTGCACAACTAGAGCGCGTCAATAGCATTACGCCAATCACCTCTTTGCAGCCTCCTTACTCATTGATAAACAGAGAAATAGAGCAAGATGTGCTTCCTTGGTGCCTGAACAATCAAGTCGGTACAATACATCATTCAGCGATGTCGCATGGTTTACTCACTGGCACTTGGGATCATCATCGTCTTCATCATTTAGACGCTCAAGATTGGCGAAGAAAGAGCGCACAGTTTCAGGAGCCTGCGTTTAGCCAACGTATAAAATTTGTCGATTTCCTTAAAGAGCTGGCTGACAAAAAACAATGCACTGTTGCCCAATTAAGTATTGCTTGGACCTTAGCGCACCCTGCAACTACCGGAACAATTATCGGAGCACGGACAAGTTTACAATTGAAAGAGCTCTTGCCTGCAGCAGAGGTCATACTCTCAAGCGATGAGTTAAAACAAATCGATAATTTCCGCCATTCATAATAACAAAACGGGGTATACCCAAGTGACTTCAAGAGGCAGGATTCAGAGCCTTGTCACTGGCTCCATTTCAAGGAAAACAACGACGTGGAATAGCCATCTATTTCCTAGTTGTTTGACGAAAAGATGGTTCCAGTGACAGGCTCCCGAAGGGCGAGTTTGTTGGGTTCGCAGACTAGGTTATTAATTCTTAATTTAGAGCGACTAGATTTTCAAATCGATGCCTTGCCTGCAAACCCAGCAACTCTCGCTGAACTAAGCATCTTGAGGTTACTTGGGTATATATACCCCGTTCTACAGTTTCACACTAGCGTCGTATAGTGTTCTATCTTCCAGTTGATGTGTCCTAAGCACTCATCAATCTCTAGCCGATTTTGTTGCAGTCTTTGTTTATGCTGCTGCAAAATATCCAATAGAAAATCTGTTTGCTTTTCCTCTGATTCCATTATGGCTGCGTATGCTCGTATATCCTTTAACGGCATACCAGTCATCTTTAAACACAGAACAAAATGAAGCCAGTGGATATCTTGTTTACGATAAAATCGATGACCCGACTCATCTCTAGGAACCGGGTAAATCAAGCCCTGTTTCTCGTAATACCTCAGCGTATGCAGACTCAAACCAGTTTGAATAGATGCCTCTTGAATTCTCATTGAATCCTCATGATAAGTTGATTGCTGAGCAAAACTTACCACTCTTTCAGCTGGATGCTATGCAGAGGATATTAAGACGCGACCCTTACCTAATTAAAAGCACTCCCCTCTTGTTCTACGTCGGTAAATACGTTTAAGAACTTTGGTTGTGAGGACTGGCATGAAAATACAAAAGCGACAAATAAAAAAAGAGGATTAGCTAATGGCTAACCCTCTTCTCAATAATAAAGCTTGTAACTAGTGCGAACGATTATGCCGCAACTTGCTCTGCCGCCGCAACACGGTGTACACGTACTGGACCAACTGGTAAAACAACACGACCGTATTCAGCGTTTAGTACTTGTGCCATAGCAAAGTAAATCGCGCTTGCACCAACGAAGATGCCTTCGATACCAGCGATAGTACCGATTACTGTGCTACCAGTGAAATCACGTGCAGCAAGTAGGAAGAATAGAATCGTAAGCGAGCCGAAGATTACTTGCTTAGCTAGTGGGTAGCAAAGTGAACCAACAAACATGAAGCCAGTGAAGATACCCCAAAGAGTTAGGTACCAACCCATGAAGCCGTGTGGGCTTGCCGACGCTAGACCCATTTCAGGCATAACAAGTAAACCAACTAGAGTTAGCCAGAATAGACCGTAAGAAGTGAATGCAGTCGTACCAAACGTATCACCACGTTTAAAGCACATCATGCCTACAAGAACTTGACCTAAACCACCGTAAAAGATGCCCATAGATAGAATCATAGAATCAATTGGGAAAAAACCTGCATTGTGGATATTAAGCAGGATAGTTGTCATACCGAAACCCATTAGGCCTAGTGGGGCTGGGTTAGCCAGTTTAGTCGACATTGGCGCATACCTTTCAAAAATGTTTATAAAAATTACGCGCGAATTTTAATGTACGCCGGAACAAACACAAGAAGCTAGCAATGAAAACTTAGATTGCACAAATAAGAACCAGCCTAATACCCTTACATAATTAAGTTAAACCTTATTCATACAACAAATAAAGCCCATATTTAAATATTTATCACTTAAAAGTGGGCAATAATTCGCCATTTATACCAATTTACTGTTTCGCAAAATTAGGGCGTTGGCAATACGGAGATAAACAACCAAGGATCGCCTTTACCCGGCTCATCACCTTGTGACCACCACTTCGCTTCATAAAGTGCATTTTGATGGCTTACTTGATCACCACCTTGATAAACATTATTGGCATCCCAAGCAGGTGCTCCACCTGGCGGATCCACTGGTAACGGATCAAGCTTATCAACCACACGCACTTCAGGCCAACTCGTATGCGATTGATAGAAATTAGTCACACATTTCTCATAATCACCTTTTACTAAAGCAGAATATGCCGTTTGATAACCGACAAGCTGACACTCAAAAGAATATCCTTCTGGACGATCTGCAAAATACGTCCAATTGCCTTCCCAGTTGGAGTAAAGCACATCGGTTGCTCCTTCAAGGTTAATGCTGCCATACGGTGTTTGCTGCCAACAAGTGTTCACTTCGTCAGCTTCAATCGGTATTTGATAATGCGCAGAGAGCCCTTCCCAATATTTAATACGATTAACAGGCTGCCCTTTATTTTTATTCTGCTCACCGCACTCAATACCACCATTGATGATATTGATCGTGGTGCCAAAACCGTAACCTATACCAGCATCGATCTCTCGCTGTGAGGGTGCCCATGTTCTATCTATCACGTGCAGCATCGCAGGTTTCGGAGCCTGGGGTGTTAAGAAAAACCAAATAGCCGAAGCCAAATTCAACCATGTATCTGCAACCAGAGCTGGGTTATTTAGTAACGCCGTTGCGTCACCACCGTACATCACTTCTGAAAACGCACCGTAATTAAAATGGTAAGACAGCTGTTTAGCACCACGCCCAAAATATCCTTGCCCAGGCGAGCACGGCCATTTTCTGTTTTGCCAATCATTTTGACCACAGCCCGTCGTGTACCCTTCTTGCCCTTCAGACCACCCCATTTCACGCACGTGCACTAAACCTTGCTGCCACTCTTCTAATCCTAGAGGATTATCCCAATAATTATCTTTGGCTATGTGACCGCCTGTTTCCTGAGCAAAATGGGCAAATGCCGTAACAATGGATTTTTTACAGATGGCATCTGAATCGCGCCCATCGGTATATTCAGCACAAAATGCGGGGAACTTGCCAATGGCTTGCAAAAACTTTTGATAACTGTATTCGGGGGCTGCCATGTGAGTAAGATAATCCCACTCTGCGAGTGGAAAAACACGCTCCGCGCGTTTTACATTATCAGGGTTGCTTGCCAATCCGGGCTCAATCGCATCGACGATAAGATTACTTTCCGTCGCTAGTGCTTTTGACCAAATCGCATACATCGGATTACTCGTTTTACTTGCCTCTATCGCTTCGATATCACCACGAGCCACCACATATCCGGTCGGATTTAATGGATCAGGTTGAATGTTCATGCTCGCTAAAACGGCCGGTGCACCCACCAACGTTAGTGCAGCCATAGCACCTGTGATCGTTTTCATTTTTGGAGTCCTCTGTGTTAAACGTCCAAAAGAATCCTAGAAGAGCAATATGCTTCTATTGTAATAAAAACAAAAAAACCTTTTAATTTGCGGCCAATTTAAAAGGGTTTTATATTGATAAACATCACTTTTAAGCTTGTCTTTTGATAACCATTCCAATCCAAAAACAGAAAGTATGAATCGCGATAAGGAAATTTAGACACAAAAAAACCAGCCCGAAGGCTGGTCTCAATAATCTACATTACCCGGAGATAATTATTCCCACTCAATAGTCGCTGGTGGCTTACCAGAGATATCGTATACAACGCGAGAAATACCTTCGACTTCGTTAATGATACGGTTAGAAACCTTACCTAGGAAGTCATATGGTAGGTGAGCCCAATGTGCTGTCATAAAGTCAATTGTTTCTACCGCACGCAGCGATACAACCCAATCGTATTTACGACCATCACCCATTACGCCTACAGAACGAACTGGCAGGAATACAGTGAAGGCTTGAGAGACTTTATTGTATAAGTCCGCAGCATGTAGCTCTTCAATGAAGATAGCGTCAGCACGACGTAGCAAGTCACAGTACTCTTTCTTCACTTCACCAAGAACACGAACACCAAGACCAGGTCCAGGGAATGGGTGGCGGTATAACATGTTATAAGGTAGACCGAGTTCTAAACCAATCTTACGCACTTCATCTTTAAACAATTCACGTAATGGTTCAACCAAGCCCATTTCCATATCGTCTGGCAAACCGCCAACGTTATGGTGAGATTTGATTACATGCGCTTTACCCGTTTTTGATGCCGCTGATTCGATAACATCTGGATAAATCGTACCTTGTGCCAACCATTTCGCGTTAGTCAGTTTCTTTGATTCTTCATCAAAAATATCGACAAACACATGACCAATGATCTTACGTTTAGTTTCTGGATCTGACTCGCCTTTAAGTGCATCAAGGAAGCGATTTTCTGCATCCACTTTAATGATGTTTAGACCAAACTGATCACCAAACATCTCCATCACTTGTTGCGCTTCGTTTAAACGAAGTAAGCCATTATCAACAAAAACACAGGTCAATTTATCGCCAATCGCACGATGTGCTAGCATCGCTACTACCGATGAATCTACACCACCAGAAAGACCTAAGATCACTTCATCGTCGCCCACTTGCTCTTTAATACGAGCAACCGCATCTTCAATGATTGATTCAGAGGTCCAAAGACGCTCACAACCACATACGCCAAGAACAAAGTTCTCAAGCATTTGTTGGCCGCCTTTAGTATGTGTTACTTCTGGGTGGAACTGAACACCGTAGTATTTCTTTTCTTCGTTCGCCATAGCAGCGTAAGGGCAAGTCTCTGTCTCGCCAACCTTTACGAAGTCGGCAGGGATTTCTACAACTTTATCGCCGTGGCTCATCCAAACATCTTGAGTAAGTTCAAGATCTTTAAAGATTGCAGACTCGCCAGAAACTTTAACTTGTGCATAGCCAAATTCACGTTCAGTTGAGCCAGCTACTTTACCACCTAGCTGTTCAGCCATAGTTTGCATGCCGTAACATACACCTAGTACTGGTACGCCAGAGTCAAATACGTATTGAGGAGCGCGAGGAGAATTATCTTCCGTTACACTTTCCGGGCCACCAGATAGGATAATACCGTCTGGGTTGAATTCACGAATATCCGATTCTTCTACATCCCAGCTCCATAGTTCGCAGTAAACACCGATTTCACGAACACGGCGTGCAACTAGCTGAGTGTATTGAGAACCGAAGTCCAAGATCAGAATACGTTGGTCATGAATATTTTTAGTCATTTTGGGCAGTCTTATAAGCTAGGTTATGAAAACGAGGCGAGTTTACCCGCCTCTTATCAATGCTTCAAGGAAAAAAGCAAACGTTTACGTCGAGGTTCTTTTACCAAAAAAAGATTAACCAAGACGATAGTTTGGCGCTTCCTTAGTGATTTGAACGTCGTGTACGTGAGACTCTTTCATACCTGCACCTGAGATACGAACGAATTCAGCTTTAGTACGCATATCTTCAATTGTCGCTGAGCCAGTTAGACCCATGCTTGAACGAAGACCACCCATTTGTTGGTGAACGATCTCTTTTAGAAGACCTTTGTATGCGATGCGACCTTCAATACCTTCTGGTACCAGCTTGTCTGCTGCATTATCAGATTGGAAGTAACGGTCAGAAGAACCTTGAGACATTGCGCCTAGTGAACCCATGCCACGGTAAGACTTGTAAGAGCGGCCGTTGTAAAGAATCACTTCACCCGGTGCTTCTTCAGTACCAGCGAACATTGAACCAACCATCACACAAGATGCACCTGCCGCGATTGCTTTACAAATATCGCCGGAGAAACGAATACCACCATCAGCAATAACTGGAATACCGTATTCGTTTGCAACTTCAGCGGCATCTGCAATCGCGGTAACTTGTGGTACACCCACACCAGTTACGATACGTGTAGTACAGATAGAACCAGGGCCGATTCCTACTTTTACTGCACTTACACCAGCTTCGATCAACGCTTTTGCGCCTGCGCCAGTAGCAACGTTACCACCCACGATATCTAGGTCAGGGAAAGCAGCACGAGTTTCGCGGATACGGTTTAGAACACCTTCAGAGTGACCGTGTGAAGAATCGATAAGTAGTACGTCAACACCAGCTTCAACCAATGCTTTAACACGCTCTTCATTACCGCCACCCGCACCAACTGCAGCACCTACACGTAGACGCCCCTGCGCATCTTTACATGCGTTTGGTTTGGTTTCCGCTTTATGGAAGTCTTTTGCGGTGATCATACCGGTTAGTTGGAATTCATCATTCACAACCAGTACTTTTTCGACACGAGCTTTGTGCATTTTTTCTTGCACTTCTTCGCGACATGCACCTTCTTTAACTGAGGCTAAGCGCTCTTTAGACGTCATAACGTCGGAGACTTTCTTATTTAAATCAGTCACAAATCGAACGTCGCGACCAGTAATGATACCAACAAGCTCGTTGTTTTCAGCGACAACAGGAAAACCTGCGAAACCGTGTTTTTTGGTCAATTCAACCACATCTGCGATGGTCGCATGAGGGTGAACGGTTACTGGATTGGTCACAACACCAGCTTCAAAGATTTTCACTTGGTGAACCATCTCTGCTTGCTGTTCGATAGACATATTCTTGTGGATAAAACCGATGCCGCCTTCTTGAGCCAGTGCGATAGCCAAACGAGCTTCGGTCACTGTGTCCATAGACGCAGACATCATAGGGATGTTCAAAGAAATGTTTTTCGTCAGCTGAGTGCGAAGATCAGCTGTGTTTGGGAGAACAGTGGAGTGAGCTGGCACAAGTAGTACGTCATCGAATGTCAGCGCTTCTTTGGCAATTCTTAGCATTTGCAATATCTCTCAATAGAAAGGTAAAAAAGGAAATCCAACCTCATCGTTTCGCATAATGAGTGCCGCAAGTTTCGTTAACTTTGCTGCATTTGGATTAGATATTGCGGAGGGAGTATACGGTGAAGAGCAACACTTGACCACAAATATTTAAAATTTTTTTCTTGCATTCAACCCCTTGCTATGTATTATATTGCCGCTAATTTCCATAATCATGCCCACGAGATTAGCTGTGTCATCTCTGACCAATCAAAATATCTTTACAGTTTCTAGACTTAACGCAGAAGTTCGCCTTTTGCTTGAGAATGAAATGGGGATTGTTTGGTTAATTGGTGAAATATCTAACTTCTCTGCACCTGTCTCTGGTCACTGGTACTTCACGCTTAAAGACGCTCGCGCTCAAGTCAAATGTGCCATGTTCCGTGGTAACAATCGTCATGTTTCCTTCAAGCCTACCAATGGCAACCAAGTGTTAGTTAAAGCACGCCTGTCTCTGTATGAGCCACGTGGTGACTATCAGTTGATCATTGAAAGCATGCAACCTGAAGGTGATGGTCGACTGCAACAGCAATTCGACGAGCTTAAGATGAAGCTTGCTGCGGAAGGACTATTTGCTCAAACCAGCAAACAACTTCTGCCAGAGCATCCTAAATGTGTCGGTGTGGTGACATCTAAAACTGGCGCAGCACTGTTTGATATTCTTGATGTGCTTAAACGCCGTGACCCTTCGCTACCCGTGATTGTCTATCCAACCATGGTGCAAGGTGAAGGTGCTGCGATTCAAATCGCTCAAGCGATCGGTTGTGCCAATAGCCGTAATGAGTGTGATGTGCTGATTGTCGGTCGTGGTGGTGGTTCATTGGAAGACCTCTGGTGCTTTAACAACGAGATCTTGGCTCGCACTATTGCATCTAGTCAGATCCCGATTATCAGTGCTGTTGGGCATGAGATCGATGTTACCATCGCGGATTTTGTCGCAGATATGCGCGCGCCCACCCCATCGGCGGCGGCTGAACTCGTAAGTCGCGACAATAGTCATAAGACACAAGGGTTAGCTGCGCACGAGCAAAAGCTATTTTCCGCTCTTCGTTACTATTTTACCGAGCAAAAACAGGCTTTACGTCAACTTCAGCACCGGCTTGAGAAGCAGCATCCAAATCAGCAACTACAACGCCAAAGCCAACAGCTGGATGAATTAGATGGCCGGCTAAAGCGTGCCATGCAAAAATTCGTCACTCAGCACCAACAAAAGCTCGAACGACAACTGCATCGTATTCAGATCCATTCACCCGCAAGGCGATTAAGTGCCCAACAAGCCAGTTTGGCGCGTGCTGAACAAAAATTGCTGGATGCTATGGATAGAAAGCTGCTCAAATCTCGTCATCAGTTAGCGCTTGCGGCTGAAAAACTGGATACCGTCAGCCCTTTAGCCACTCTTAAACGGGGCTATTCAATTACGCAAACCGAACAAGGTGGTGTGGTTCACTCCACTCAAGACGTAAAAAAGGGCGATACATTGATCACCCGTTTGGCAGATGGCGAACTCCGCTCTACCGTCAACTAATCTTGTTGCTTCAATACCCACTCAAAGCGAATACGCGATTTCGATTTTAGTTCGTTGCAACTATTACAAAAGTAATTCGCCGCCCCACAAGCTTGAAGTTTCTCTAACTCGGCTTGGCATTCTGGGCAAAAACCTAACTTAACAAAATCTTTCATACACGAAGTACAGTGATAGTGACCTTGCCAATCCAACTCTTGTTGGCACTGCGGGCATTGGTTGTCATTCATTTTATATCCCTCAAAAAATCAATCGATCTTATTTTGACGATCAGTCCAGTATTCAACCTTGATCTTCATCACTTCACATTGACGCAATCGTTTTATTGACCAGAAAGCAATCAATCTGCCAATATGATCTTCATAAGATCTTCTGCTTAATCCATTTTGATCAGCGATCTACCCCAAAAAGAACATTTATATAACCACACACCGAAAGCATAAGTTACATATCCTGTTTTTGGATTTTAAATGATATTTTAATCTAGTTAACTATGTGAAAATACATGTTTTTAGTTTTTAATAAAAGAATCGCATTGGAACCTTGCTGCAATTACATCGGTCTGCATTTCAATGTAATTCAATTCACTTTCTCGTAAAGTAACCATGATACTTTGTAGCTCATCTAGCGAACTAATATGGGTACCACCACAAGGAATCTCTACGATTACGCTCTCGCCTAAATCAGATTGCCAATAACGTGAATCGGTTAAATGCTCTCCTTGGCACCTCATCAAAACGTTCGTTCCTAACGCTAACCAAGAAATAAGCTGCTGATTTACTGCACTTTCTACTACAGCAAGGTTTTCGAGCATCTCAGCACTATTTAGCCCTCGCTTTCGCAACGTTTTCCCCAGTCGATAGCTGTCGATGCACTTATCTTCTGTCACATAGCTCGTTTCTTGAGCATAACTATTAAAATCATAGTGACCGAGAGCATCTTTACGGTCGGCGTCTTTTCGCCAGTAGCCTTGCTGCGTCAGTACTTTGTTTAGAGCCAGAAAGGCCAAATGCCCGGCACTGTGACCACGGCTTAATGCTTGCTGATAAGTTTTATCTACTGACAAGATGACATTTTCACCTACCACTAGCTGCTGTGGTTCGATGTCCACACAGTGCACTACCACAAACACCCAACCTGGTTGATCACGTTTAACAGGGATCGCCTGATCGACATAAAGGGTATGGCTTGCCAACTCGACCGCACCAACTAAACAGTTTATGACTGAATACTCTGTGCCATTTGCAATTACACTTCCCCTATCTGCCGGATGATCTGGCCAAATATGGCTAACTGGATGGAATGGTGTTTTATCCACTACAAGATAAATCATATCTTCAGCTTGCTGAACCAATTGAATGTTTGCGTCTAGCTGCCACGTATGGTGACAAAATTGAGTAATCGTTTGAGTTATATTCATCAGGATTTCGATTCTAATAGGTATAAAAAAAGCGCCTAAATTGTAGGCGCTTTTTCAAAACTAAGGGTTATTTTTTGCGGTTTTTAACCATGCTCATCATACGTTTTCGACCACGCTCTTGAGAAAGAGTCATCTTGGTCGGTTTACATTCAAACGGGTTTTCACTGTTTTGGAATTGAATCCGAATTGGTGTTCCCATAATTTCTAATGCTTTACGGTAGTAATTCATTAAGAAACGTTTGTATGAATCAGGTAATTCTTTTACTTGGTTACCGTGAATAACAATGATCGGTGGATTATAACCACCAGCGTGCGCGTATTTCAGTTTCACACGACGACCGCGTACCATTGGCGGTTGGTGATCATCGGTAGCCATCTTCATAATACGAGTTAGTACTGACGTACCTACACGTGTTGTCGCTGACTTGTAAGCTTCTTGTACAGATTCAAACAAGTGGCCAACACCAGTGCCGTGAAGTGCAGAGATAAAATGAATACGAGCAAAGTCAACGAAACCTAGACGACGGTCTAGCTCTTTCTTCACTTGTTCTTTCACTTCGTTATCCAGACCATCCCACTTGTTTACTGCAAGTACGATTGAACGACCAGCATTTAGGGCAAAGCCTAATAGACTTAGATCTTGATCTGAGATGTTTTCGCGCGCATCGATAACCAGTAGAACAACGTTAGCATCTTCAATTGCTTTCAATGTTTTAACAACAGAGAATTTTTCAACGGTTTCGTTAATACGTGTACGACGACGTACACCAGCAGTATCAATCAGAACGTATTCACGACCATCACGCTCCATTGGAATATAAATAGAGTCACGCGTTGTACCCGGTGCATCGTATACAACGACACGCTCTTCACCAAGAATACGGTTTGTCAGCGTTGATTTACCAACGTTAGGACGACCAATGATCGCCATTTTGATTGGCTGGTCTTGAAGACGCTTATAAAGCTCTTCCGCTTCTTCTTCAGTGTAATCTAGCTTTTCGTCTTCATCTTGATCTTCGAATCCAGTCAAATCTGAGATTTCACCTTGTGTTTCTTCAATCAATTTCTCGGCAAATGGATTCAGCGCTAGATCAATAAGAGTGGCGACACCACGACCGTGTGCAGCCGCAATTTGATACATATCTTCCATACCAAGTTGCCAAAACTCAGCACTAGCAGCATCCGGATCTACACCATCAATCTTATTAACAACCAGCATCGCTGGCTTTTCAAGCTTGCGTAAGTGTTGAGCAATGGCTTCATCTGAAGGCGTTAAACCTGCGCGGCCATCTACCATGAATAGAACCACATCGGCTTCATCAATCGCGGCTAGCGACTGCTGTACCATTTTGGTTTCTACACCATCTTCCGAGCCGTCAATACCGCCGGTATCGATTACGATAAATTCATGTTCACCAAGCTTCGCTTGGCCATATTTACGGTCACGAGTTAAGCCAGGGAAGTCCGCCACAAGCGCATCACGTGTGCGAGTTAAGCGGTTAAACAACGTAGACTTGCCTACGTTCGGACGCCCTACTAGAGCAACAACAGGTACCATAACAACCTCTACAATATTCTATTCTTATGTAGTTATAGGTAACGACTGACAAGTTTGCCTCTTGCCAAATGGTTACCTATAGCAACACTATTTAAGTTAAATTCTTGTTTTACATAAACAAAACGACTCCTAGCTGTCACCAGCAAGGAGCCGAATGTGAATTGTATCACGAAATTATTGACTGAGCGTTAGTTTCTTTACATTGCCATTTCGAGTTGTAACAACAAAACCATCATTCAATTGAATCGGAGCAACGGCAAAACCACCGCTGCCTTCTTCTTGCATTGCAACAAACTCGCCAGAACTGCGGTCAACCCAGTATAGATAACCTTCACTATCACCAACAACTAGGTAGTCACCAATCACTTTTGGCGCAGTGACTAATCGATGTTCAAGCTGCTTGTTACTCCATAGCTCGGTACCACTTCGTGCATCAACAGCAACTAAGTGATCTTTCTCCGTGACTAAGAAAATACGACTACCGTCATTGGCGAGATCAGTTGCAGAAGAATACGTACGTTTCCAAGCGGGTTGGCCTGAACGTAAATCAATTGCGGTTAACTGACCATTGTATCCAACCACATATAATGTGCTGCCCATCAACATTGGTGATGCGTCTACATCAACGATACGGTCAATCTCAGTTGCACCTTTTGGTGTCCCGATTGGCTGTTGCCAAATTAACTGACCACGTTGAACAACCGCAGCCGCTAAACGACCGTTTGCCGTGCCCCAAAAAACACCGCCAGAAACTGCTACTGGTGCACTGGTGCCACGTAATGTCAAAGTGGGTACTTCGGTACTGATTGCCCACTTCTGCTCACCGCTTTGTTGACTGAGAGCAACAAGTACGCCTTCACTGGTGTGTGCCATCACTAGATTTTCATCAGTAGCAGGCGTAGAAAGAACTTCCCCTTGAACTGGCGTACGCCATAATAGCTCACCCGTTTCTTGGTTCAGCGCAATAATTTCGCCATTCTCGCTACCAATAAACAGCTTATCGTATGCTGCAGCAATACCACCAGATAAACGTGCCGATACGTCTTGTTCTAAATCAATCGCCCAAAGCTCGTCGCCATTTTCAGGATCAAGCGCTTTCACTTCACCATTTCGGCTGGCAACAAATACTTTGCCATACGCATATTGAGGCGAAAGTTTTGAAAAGTACTGCTCGACACCACTACCAACAGAACGACTCCATACTGATGAAGCAGTAAACTCACTATCAACTTGTGGCACAGGAGCCATGACAATGGTGTCTTCTTCACTCGCACAGCCAGCCAACACGCTAATAACAGCGACTGTCGTCAATGCCTTGTTCAGCAATTTCTTCATGCAACGTGCCCTTACTTGGCTAGATCATCCAATTTCATTTGCAATGCTTCGCTCGCGTCACCGGATTGTTGTGCTTCGGTGTAAGCTGCGTATGCTGCTTCTGCATCGCCTTTGCGCAGTAAGATGTCGCCTTTCAGCTCATCAACACGACCTTGCCAACCTTCATCGGTAATATTGTCTAGTTGAGCTAACGAACCGTCAAAATTGCCTTGCTCTGCTTGTAGGCGAGCGAGTCGATAGTGAATCACAGCTAGTAAAGCTTGATCTTTTGATGCTGTCGTTGCCCATTGAAGTTGTTCAATAGCAGCGTCTAATTGATTCGCTTCAACTTGAACCTTCGCCAATTGAAGTGCTGCTAACACGGCATACTCAGTGTCACCATTCGCGTCAATAAAGCTTTGAGTTTGCAGCTCAGCTTGCGCACCTGTAGCGGCCAAGCTTTCGACTGCCTTGGTGTAGCTTTCAGAAGCAGCTTCTTGAGCGGCAATAGTTGAATCTTGGTAGTAACGCCAGCCAAATAGACCGCCTAAACCAATCACTGCGCCGAAAATAACGGCTTTGCCGTTCTCTTTCCACCAGTCTTTAATCGCTTCAACTTGTTGTTCTTCAGTATCGTAGAGTTCCACTTCCTGTCCTCTTAACATCATAAAAGTGGCGATTCACATCACCACTTTTTAAAACCTAAATTTAATTAGATAAACTCAGCCAATTTTGCCATAACGTCGGCTTGGCTGTAAGTCTCTTGCGTTCCGCCTACCAGATCTTTCAGTACTACGGTGTTGTCCGCAACTTCGTTTTCACCTAGCACTAGCGCAACAACAGCACCTACTTTGTCAGCACGTTTGAATTGTTTCTTGAAGTTGCCGCCGCCAAAGTGGTTCATTACTCGTAGACCCGGAACATGTTCACGCAACTGTTCAGCCAACTTCATGCCCGCCATCATAGTACCTTCACCCGCCGTGACTATGTAAGCATCAACACTGCGGCGCACTTCGGTCAGTCCTAATGTTTCAAGCATCAAAACAAGGCGTTCAAGACCCATAGCAAAACCGACTGCTGGTGTCGCTTTTCCGCCAAGTTGCTCAACAAGACCATCGTAACGACCACCACCACAAACGGTACCTTGTGAACCTAGGCTTTCCGTGATCCACTCAAATACGGTGCGGTTGTAGTAGTCAAGACCACGAACTAAACGCTCATTGACTGTGTATTCGATGCCTGCTGCGTCAAGAAGTTCACACAGACCTGCAAAATGTTGCGTTGACTCTTCATCTAAATATTCTGAAAGTCGTGGTGCATCACCTAAAATAGCCTGAATGTCTGGATTTTTCGTATCCAGTACACGTAGTGGGTTAGTGTGCATACGACGCTTACAATCGTCATCTAGAACATCCATATGTTGCTCTAGGAACGCAATTAGTGCTTTGCGGTAATTAGCGCGCGCCTCTAGTGAACCGATCGAATTTAGTTCCAGACGTACGTGTTTGTCGATACCAAGTTCACGCCAAAGACGTGCAGTCATCATGATCAGCTCTGCATCAACATCAGGACCATTAAGACCAAACACTTCAACACCACATTGGTGGAATTGACGGTAACGCCCTTTTTGTGGACGTTCATGACGGAACATTGGTCCCATGTACCATAAACGTTGTTCTTGGTTGTATAACAAACCATTTTCAATACCTGAACGCACACAACCTGCGGTGCCTTCTGGACGCAAGCTTAAACTGTCACCATTGCGATCGTCGAAAGTGTACATCTCTTTTTCAACGACATCAGTCACTTCACCAATTGCGCGACTGAATAGATGCGTCATCTCAACGATTGGCATGCGCACTTCATTGTAACCGTATGCGCTAACTACGTTCTTCACTGTATTTTCTAGCTTCTGCCACAGTGGTGATTGAGTTGGGAGACAGTCGTTCATGCCTCGAATTGCTTGAATTGTTTTTGCCACAATAATTACCGTAATTTGAATGACTTCGTTGAGATTTATTTCTGCACTTTAATATCAATGCGGTTGCTCTCATCCATGATGGAGGCTTTCGCACGGATCTTTGCTTCTAGTTGGCGAACGAGATCATCGTTATCAAAACGCTCTTTCTGACGTTTGCCATCTTCGTAAAATGCACTTTTCTTATTGCTGCCCGCCAAACCAAGGTGCGATACCTCTGCTTCACCGGGTCCATTAACTACACAGCCGATGATCGATACATCCATTGGAGTAATGATATCTTCAAGGCGTTCTTCAAGCGCATTAACCGTACTGATCACATCAAACTCTTGACGAGAGCAGCTAGGACAAACAATGAAGTTGATACCACGAGAACGAATACGCAATGATTTTAAAATATCAAAACCGACTTTGATCTCTTCTACTGGGTCTGCGGCTAAAGAAATACGGATCGTATCACCAATACCTTCAGCCAATAACATACCAAGACCAACCGATGATTTCACTGCGCCTGCTCGTGCACCACCCGCTTCGGTGATACCCAAATGAAGTGGCTGATCGATTTTCTTCGCCAATAAACGATATGAATCTACAGCGAGGAAAACATCCGACGCTTTCACACTCACTTTGAATTGATCAAAGTTAAGACGATCAAGAATATCGACATGGCGCATCGCCGATTCAACTAATGCTTCTGGCGTTGGTTCACCGTATTTCACTTGGATTTCTTTTTCCAGTGAGCCGCCGTTTACGCCGATGCGAATTGGAATATTGTAATCACGAGCACAATCAACAACTGAGCGAATACGCTCTTCGCTGCCGATGTTACCTGGATTAATGCGTAAACAGTCAACGCCGTATTCCGCTACTTTGAGCGCAATACGGTAATCAAAATGGATATCCGCAACCAGCGGTATATTCACTTGCTGTTTGATCAGTTTGAATGCTTCTGCCGCATCCATGGTTGGAACAGACACGCGTACAATATCAGCACCGACATTTTCCAGTGCTTTAATTTGTGCAACAGTCGCTTCCACGTCTGTTGTTTTGGTGTTTGTCATGGACTGCACCGCAATCGGTGCGCCATCACCAATAGGCACATCGCCCACATAAATACGAGTCGATGAGCGACGTTTAATAGAGGATTCGTGATGCATAATAATATTTAAGGTAAGGTGAATCGGGCTGCTTTGCCTGCAGTATACCCAGAAAGGTCGACAGGTTCACTCGCTAATGTAATAGAAACGTTTTCCGGCGCACCTAAAATGATGTTGTAAGGCTTCTTACCTTCAACCGTTACCGATTCTCCAGCGCCTTTGATGCCATTAAGTATTGTCTTACCCGTAGCATCTTTAACTTGAACCCAACACTCATCATTAAAGCTCAATTGCATGCTGTTACTGTTATCTACATTGGTAGCCACAGTTGGTGCTTGCGTTTGGGCATCAGTTACTGCTGACTCTTGAGATGTCGCCTGCGCACTATTGACTGGCACGGCTTCTAAACTTGGCAACGTAGTGTCACTACTAGTCGAAGGCGTGTTCTCTTCTGCAGCAGGTGTAAACGCTTCATTGTTTGACGCTGGTTGAACTTCCTCAACAGCATAATCAGAAGGCTGAATTGTTCTTTCAATTTCTAGCGGTTGATTGACCGTTTCGGTAACTAGTGCAGCATCGTCTTCACCGGTCAATTCCACCACATCTTTTTGTTGATTTTGCCACCACCAAATTGATGAAATAGCAACAATAACAATCACAATACCCCAAGTAATCGCCATGATGCGACTATCATGCCGCTCACGATTAGTTTTACGTGAGAAGCTTTTCATCTCTTGTTCTTGTGGCGGTTGAGAACCGATACTTTCGTCTAGTGCTGCCAGCACCTCACGTTCATCGACACTGACGACCTTTGCGTAAGAGCGTAAATAGCCACGAGTAAAGGTTGCAACTTGGTCTGGTTCAAATTCGTTATTTTCGATCTGTTCAATCATCGCGACACGTAAGCGCAGACGATCGGCAACCTGCTTTTTAGATAAACCAAGCTGTTCACGCTTTTGTTTAAGTATCGTGCCTGGTTCAAGATGAACGGTCTTGGTCTCAGTGTTCTCTTCAATAACTGGTGTCGGTTGATCTGTATTCATATTGTTGTGTCTCTCGTTTTACTTTAGGTCAACCAGTCTTAGTTATTTTTAGTTAGTAGCCAGTAAAAACCCAATGTATGTAAATTTGTTAACTTGTTTGTCAATTTAGAGGCATCTTGCTAGCAAGATTGGGGTTACGTTCCCAACAAACAGGTTACACCTATTCCCTATCGTTTGTGAAATTATCAGATATTACGCTAAGGGTATAACTGTTAATTCTAATAGATATAAAACATGAAACAACACAATCAGGTTAGATAAATTACAGCAAGCTCAAGGTTTTTCTAAAAACTGACATTTTTTAGTAAGATAAAACCAACAAACTGCGATAAATATTGATTTTTATAAAAATAATTTGCAACAAAAAAGCCAGAGCATTGCTCTGGCTTAATGACTAAATTCATTTTTATAGCGCTTTAATGTCGATTTCTTCGCCTTTCGCGGCTTTTGCCAATGCGGTACGTTTAGTTCGATCAATTACATCACCTACCAATTGACCACATGCAGCATCAATATCATCACCACGAGTTTTTCGTACAGTGACAGTGAGATCATACTGCATAAGCGTCTTTTGAAAGCGATCAATGCGTGAATTGCTTGGCTTGCTGTAAGGTGAGCCTGGATAAGGGTTAAACGGGATCAGGTTTATCTTACATGGCGTATCTTTCATCAGTTCGGCCAACTCACGTGCATGGTCCATGTCATCATTGACATGATCAAGCAACACGTACTCTACCGTTACTTTACCGCGGTTTGCGTTTGATGCCGCTATGTAACGGCGAACAGAAGCAAGAAAATCTTGAATATCCCATCGGTCGTTAATTGGCATGATTTCGCTGCGTAACTTATCGTTTGGCGCGTGTAATGAAATAGCCAAAGCAACATCTACATTTCCTGTCATCTGATCTAAACCAGAGACCACACCAGAAGTTGATACTGTAACGCGGCGCTTAGATAAACCAAAACCTAAATCGTCCAGCATGATATCTAATGCTGGCAGTAGATTTTTCATGTTAAGCAGCGGCTCACCCATGCCCATCATTACTACGTTAGTAATAGGACGACGCCCCGTCTCTTTGTGCAGACCGACCTCGCGTGCAGCACGCCAAACTTGTCCAATAATCTCAGAGACTTTCAAGTTGCGGTTGAAGCCTTGTTGCCCAGTTGAGCAGAATTTACATTCCAGCGCACAACCAACTTGAGAAGAGACACACAAAGTCGCGCGGTCATCTTCAGGGATGTATACTGTTTCAACATCTTGATCACCAACTCGCATCGCCCATTTGATGGTGCCATCTGATGAGTGCATTGCTTCTGAAACAACTGGCGCTTTAATTTCACAACGCTGTTTCAGCTTTTCACGCAATACTTTATTGATGTTATTCATGTTGTCGAAATCATCAACACCAAAATGGTAGATCCACTTCATCACCTGTTCGGCGCGGAATGCTTTTTCATTTAATTCTTCAGCAAAGAATTTACGCAATCCTTGGCGATCAAAATCGAGCAGGTTGATTTTTTCAGCGGTCATGAAGCCTCTCAACAACGGAACTTTATATAAGGGCGCGAATTTTACTGCCTTTAGCCGATGACAACAAGTGTGACAAGGGTCTGTTTTTGCTAAGACATTAAATTTGCAATGATTAAAATTTGAACAACAACTGTGTACTGCTGATAAATCCCGCAAACTGGCGGGATTTAAAGGGAAATACTGCGATTAAGCAGAAACTTGTTTGATCTGTTGCACGATCGCTTTTAAGCCATTACCACGTGAGGGGCTTAAATGAGCAATCAAGCCTAACTGTTCGAAATAGTTATCGATATCGAAAGCTTGGATTTCATCTTGTTTTTTTCCGTTGTAGGCGGCAAGTACTAATGCAATCAAGCCACGTACAATGCGGGCGTCAGAGTCGGCACAAAAATACCACTGACCATCAACTTGCTCGCTGACTAGCCACACTTGGCTTTCACAACCAGAAACAATGACCTGCTCAGATTTCAGTTCGTCTGGCATCACTGGCAGTTTTTTACCCCATTGGATAACTTGGCGATATCGGTCTTCCCAGCCACGCATCGTTTGCATAATTTCAACAATTTGCACGGCGGTAATTTCAGTACCAAATGGGCTTGAAGGAAACGTTGACATAACCACTCCTACTTCACGTGCTTTTGAACAAGCTTTTCAACAATGCGTGATACCGCGACAAAACCAAAGGTTGCTGTAACAACCGTTGCCGCACCAAAGCCACTAGCACAATCCATCCGCTTAGGACCTTCAGCCGTCGCCTTCACACCACACACAGAGCCATCAGCTTGTGGGTATTTAAGTTGCTCCGTTGAAAATACACAGTCGATAGAAAATTTTCGCTGTGGGTTCTTAGGAAAATTATGATGACGACGCAGGGTGTCTTTAATTTTCTTCGCTAATGGATCTTGAATGGTTTTGGTTAGATCCGCCACTTTAATTTGTGTTGGATCCGTTTGGCCACCAGCGCCACCAGTCGTAATCACTTTAATTTTATTGCTGCGACAATACGCCAATAACGCAGCTTTGGCTCTTACGCTATCAATAGCGTCCAATACGTAATCGAAATCTTTCGATAGGTATTCGTGCTGGTTTTCTGGCGTAATAAAATCGTCAATTAAGTTAACTTTACATTCTGGGTTAATCAGCTTAACGCGCTCAGCCATTACTTCTATTTTGCTTTGCCCTACGGTGCCACTCATCGCATGAATTTGACGATTAATGTTAGTCACACACACATCGTCCATATCAATCAATGTTAGTTCACCAACACCAGTACGAGCCAATGCTTCTACAGCCCATGAACCTACACCACCAATACCAATCACACACACGTGTGCAGCACGGAGAATTTCCACTTCGCTGTTGCCATATAAACGGCGAGTACCACCAAAACGTTGGTTGTAATTATCTGAAGCTGGAGTGTCTAATTCACGCATAATTTGAGCCCGTAAATCGGTTACAAAAACAAAGAGTGCGATTTATACGCACTCTTGATTTAAAAGTCTAGGCTCGCTAAACATTATCCCTAAATACGGGTTGCCTGCCCCTCGCCTAGTTTGCCTTCTCTGGTGGCATAGCCCAAGGCGCTTGAGTTGGTGAGTTCTCTAAGCCTAGCTTCCAAACTCGACCAAAATGCTTATAGTGGCCAGCTTCTGTACCCGCTCGTGGTCCCATACCATGATAGAGGTCTAAGTGGTTTTGTTTTACCGCACCGCCGGTATCCAGCACAATGAGCAAACGCAGCTGATGTGCACCACTCCATGTACCATCTGCATTGAGTAATGGTACTTCGGCTAAAATTGGCGTTCCCATTGGTAGGATAGAGCGATCACCCGCTACCGATGCCATTGCAAGTAGTGGGATTCCTGCAGAACCCGTTACTGGTGCATCAGCCCGCGGTGTAAAAAACACAAATGAAGGGTTTTGTTCTAATACTTCACGAACAGTCGCTTCGTCGTTCGCCAATACCCAATCTTTGATCGCTTTCATCGACATCTTTTCGCGTGGTACTTCACCGCGCTCAATTAAGACTCGTCCAATGCTGACATAGGCTCTGTTATTTTTGCCACCGTAAGCAAAGTATTCCAGCGTATCGTCATCTTCAAAATGAACAAAGCCACTGCCCTGCACTTCCATCAAAAACGGGTCTATCATATTAGGCGCGTAACCAAGCTCTAATCCTTGACCGTCTAATGCTCCTGCATAAATTTCAGCACGAGTAGGGCAGTTGGTGTCACAAACGGGTTTTGCATAGACTGGGTATTTGTAGGTTTCATTAGCCTCATGGCGCAGCTCCATAACAGGCGAGAAGTAGCCAGTAAAAAGCACGTTACCTTTTTTATCGCCGCCGCCTAACTGAGCAGTTTGAATGCCGAATGTCATCAACTGACTCGGGTCACCGCTCTCCAGCGCCCATTCACTCAACTTTTCATACAAAGGCTGATAAATTTTCGCCATGGATGGCGATTTTTCTACCACTTTTTCGGCTTGTTTATCAAACTCTGTAAAGTCTCGAGTAGTGTTTGATTCAACCAGCTCCGTTTGATTGAGAGTCGAATCAAACTCTTGGTCAAAGTATTGCTGTGCTCGATCTGTTGGCTGAGCACAACCAAATAGCAACGATGCGGCTGCTAAAGGGAGGAATTTTTTCATTATTTTAGAATCCATTAACACGATACTCCGAGCATGACAAACTCTTAACATCAACGTCAATGTTATCGGAGTGAATGCGTGTTAATTTAAAGAAGTTTTGACAAAAACAGGCTGATAAGCCCCATCGACTTCCAATGTCATTTCATTCCAGTTTTCAAATTCAAATTTGAATCGACGTTCTTGGTTACCATGTTGATACACCAGATAGTCACCATCAAATTGAAAATCGGTATCCACTACCCCACCTTCAATGATGATACCTGATTGATTTACCAACAATCGATCAGCTTGATAATGAGCGACATCTTTCTCCATCCAAGTGCCATAGATAAGCGATTCTGGATGAGCCATTTGCTGATACTTCCCATGTAACAGCACCGCACATTGAATAATAATATAAGTACCGACAATCACACCGAGCCAAACCGAAACCTCCATCCATCTATTTTTGAATGAAAACAATCCCTGTTTTTTTTCCAGTTCCGTTTTATTTTTTACTGTAGCGTTCATAACACTTATGCCTCACGGAAAAATGCTCTATAGCACGCGTGTTGCAAGGTCTCAATGCAATATTGGGGTTATTGGACATCAATTCCAAAAAAAACCTTGCCTATTTCAGAATAAATTTGCACTATAATTACATACTAATTCATCTAAAATGGACTTTCTGTGAAAATACGTAGTACGGCGTTAGTAAAAGGATTTCGTCAATCAACTCCCTACGTCAACGCTCACCGCGGAAAAACCGTGGTGATCATGTTGGGTGGTGAAGCCGTCGCTGATGGCAATTTTAAAAATATAATCAGTGATTTAGCCCTACTACATAGTTTAGGCGTTAAAATTGTATTGGTTCATGGTGCGCGACCACAAATCAACTCTATCTTATCAAACAACTCCGTAAGTAATGCTTATCACAAAGGGACTCGAGTTACTGATGAGCAATCTTTGCCACTAGTTATGCAAGCAGCAGGGCAATTGCAACTTGCAATCACAGCTCAGCTTTCTATGAGCTTGAGCAATACTCCCATGGCAGGCACGCAACTCAATGTTGTAAGCGGAAACTTCGTTATTGCCCAACCACTTGGCGTGGATGATGGCGTCGATTATTGCCACAGTGGACGCATTCGTCGTATTGATATAGAAGGCATTAATCGCATGTTAGAGCAAGGCTCTATTGTGTTATTAGGTCCTATCGCTAGTTCTGTGACCGGAGAGTCTTTCAACTTACTCTCTGAGGAAGTTGCAACTCAAGTGGCAATTAGGCTCAACGCAGATAAGTTGATTGGCTTTTGCTCTGCACAAGGTGTTCTTGATGAACATGGTGAGGTTATCGCCGAATTGGTACCACCTGAAGCTGAACAAATTTTGAAAAAATTTGAACAAGATATCGACCAAACAGATGACAGTTCATCAGGTACATTACGCTTTTTACGCGCTGCAATCACCGCATGCCGTGCAGGTGTACCACGTAGCCACTTGGTGAGTTACAAAGAAGATGGCGCTTTAATTCAAGAGCTATTTTCTTTGGATGGTATCGGAACGCAAATTGTTTACGCCAGTTCAGAACGAGTCCGGGTGGCTAAAATTGATGATATCGGGGGAATTTTGGATCTCATTCGCCCGTTGGAACAACAAGGCATCTTAGTTCGCCGCTCACGCGAACAGCTTGAACAAGAAATTCACCAATTCACGATTGTCGAAAAAGATGGGCTGATCATTGGCTGCGCGGCGCTGTACCCCTATGTACAAGACAGCATGGCAGAAATGGCTTGTGTAGCAATTCACCCTGAGTACCGTGATGGTAACCGTGGTCTTATTTTACTCAACCACATGCGCCAGCAATGTAAACAACAGGGTATTGATCAGTTATTTGTACTAACCACTCACAGCTTGCATTGGTTTAGGGAGCAAGGGTTTTATGAAGTTGGCGTCGAGTCTTTGCCTTCGCAGAAAAAAAACCTATACAACTATCAAAGAAATTCGAAAATACTCGCGATTCGGACCTGAATTCAGCAAAGCAATCAAAAAAGGACCATTTTGTTATAGTACTTTAGTCTAATGCTGCAATTATGCGCTTTATTTCACGCCTATAGTTGTATAAAATTCGCTCGCTTTCAAATAAGCATGATTGGAATCACATTAACTAGCTATGCTAGACCGCACGGAATGCTTTAAGTAGATATAAATAACGTCAACTAAGAGCTAATATAATGAAAACCGTAATTTGCAACTCACTACAAAGCTTTTGGGATATGGCAGAAAACGAACTGCTAACGGATCTTAATGTCCATTGCGTATTTCCTGTCACCGATAATTTAAAAAGCTTCATCCTCAACTGCCAAGCACAATACAAAATCCGTTACATCTCATTTACTAGCGTATTTAACTAAGTTGTCACCTTCGCTTTGCCAACGATGACCAAGGATGGTTTTTAATCTTCGCTCTTTACCCTTTTAGCCTCTCAACCAAACCACTGGCTCTTTCTGTCATCACTTTGATCCCACGCTTTACCACTTCCGGTTCCGCATACAGCGCTAAACGCTTTTTAGCTCGCGTGATCCCCGTATATATAAGCTCACGAGTTAAGATCGGGCTGAACTCTTTAGGTAAAATCATTAAGGTAAATTCAAACTCACTACCTTGAGATTTGTGAACTGTCATCGCATATGCTGTTTCATGATCGGGAACACGACTCGGCAGAACAGATTTCACGCTGGAATCAGGCAACTCGAAAAACACTTTTAAACGCGGTTCTTCTAACGAATCATCCCAAATACAAATACCGATATCACCATTATACAAACCCAATGCATGATCATTGCGTGTAATCATGACAGGTCTACCGTGATACCAAAGCTCATCTTGCGTTTGAATAAGGTTACGAGCGACCAAAGCACGTTCGATGCGTTGATTCAAACCTGTCACGCCAAAGTCACCTTCACGTATTGCACACAGCAAACGACACTTTGCAAACGCATCTAGACCGGCTTTAGCCAACTCGGTTACCGATTCGATCTGCCCGTTTTCTGGGTGCAATTCTCGTTTGGCAATGCGTTTTAAGTAACCGCTGTACTCAGTTACCATGGTTTGAATCAACTGATTATAGTGCTGCATATCCAATCGATATTGCGCGATATCGTCAAAGCCTCGTTGCCATACCGCATCAAGCTTGAACGCAGAACCAGAGTTAACCGCTTTCGCTAATTGACCAATGCCAGAGCGTGCATCAAAACGGTAGCTCTTTTGCAGCATACATAAGCTATCACCAACTCTGCTGCCCTTGCTATGACTCTGCGACAAACTCGTGTAGCCTGATAGTTGGGCGATCAACTCGCCTTGCTGCGCACTGTAACCATATTGATTAAATGAACAAATATCGCCTAATATTGCCCCCGCTTCTACCGACGCCAATTGGTCTTTATCACCGAGCAAAATCAAGCGAGCGTGTTTCGGTAATGCATCGACTAGCTTATACATCATGGATAAATCCACCATGGATGCTTCGTCCACCACTAAAATATCTAAGTGCAGAGGGTTAGCTTGATTGTGGCGAAACTCGGCACTATTCGGCAACGCACCCAGTAAACGATGTAAAGTACTTGATTCAGTTGGGATCGCCGCTTTAAGTTCAGGGCTCACTGGCAGTTGGTCAACGGCTTTACCAATCGATTCAGTTAGGCGCGCGGCAGCTTTACCTGTCGGTGCCACTAGCTTGATGGTTGGCATGCTGCCAGCGCTCTGAGATTGCTCAATCAACGCCGCCAACAACTTAGTTACTGTCGTTGTTTTGCCCGTACCTGGACCTCCTGAAATCACAGCAAAACGCTTAGTTAGTGCAATCGCAGCCGCGACTTTCTGCCAGTTAACACACACAGCCTGAGGAACGAGCTCATCTAGCGACGACAGTTGCTCAGCGCGTGACGCTTGTAATAAAACTTGCTCTATCGCGTTCCAATCGAACTGACTATCATCAACCACATCCAAATGATCACACACCATTTGCTGCCGCTGAACTTGAGTTAAACCACCTGATTGCGTGGCTTTACTTAGTGCCGAATACAAAAAGTGATAGCTACGGGCAAAGAGATGATCAAGTAACTCTGATAGCTTTTGTACTTCTGTAGGCTTTAAGATCACTGGTGTCCCAAAGCTCACTAATCTCTCTGCTAAGGTAACTTCGTAATGCCAATATCGATGTAAGTAAACTCGCTCACCATCAAACACGAGTGGTAACGCTTCTACCTGATTTGCACTGTCTTGACTAACATAAGATTTCGCCACCCAAGCCGATTGAGTTAACAGCGTTTGCCAATCAATCGGCAGTAATCGTTGATTAATCTCTAATGCCGCCTCACCAAACACACCCAATTTTGCAGCCAGATCTGTCGGTTGCGCCTGCGCATCTCTTAACGGCAAACAAATATGTCCTTTACCCAACTCACTACTAACAACACCCGCTATAAACGCCAACTCAGCGCTTTGCGATTTACTGAAAATAAAGCGAGCAAATTGATAGTCAAGCTGACGGATTGAGCCTTTTTGGGCTAAGCGTTGTAAGGTTTCGAGTAAAATCTTCATAGATCTAGCACCATTTGTCCGGCTGAGTTACCACACACATCAATTGTCTCACCATCAATCAGTTGGTCTAATTCGCTTAAAAATTGCAGGGTTGGTTTGGCGAAGAAAATACCATGCTCCCCTTCGCCATCCAAGCCACGTAAAAACAAATAATAAGCACCGCCGAAATGCTGTTCATACGAGTAATTCGATACTCGGCTACGCAGAAACCTGTGCAGCGCGAGCGCATAAATTTGATACTGGAGATCATAACGATGATCCGCCATCGCATGGCTCAAAGCTTCACCATGATAGTGATAAATGTCGTCGCCAAGATGATTCGATTTCCAGTCCAATACATAGTATTTACCTTGGTGTTCAAAGACTAAGTCTATGAAACCTTTCAACATACCTTGCACCGTTTGAAAACCTAAATCCCCTGCTTTCGCTGACAGTGGGTCGTTACGCTGAATAACTCGGTTAAGCTCTGCCGAAGCAAGTACTTCAATCGGCAGTAGGAATTCCATCTCAACCAATCGTTGTGAAGCACTCTTCTGATTCAATCGTAAATCTTTACCATCTAATGGCGTAGCTAATACTGTATCCACCAGTTGCTGTAAGATTGGTAGCCATTCAAGGTCGAGTTGTTCACTCTCCATTAACGTGAGAATTTTTTGCTGATTACCTTCACTATTGGCAGGCTCAGTAAACTCCACTTCTTCAAACAGTGTGTGTAAGAACGTACCGGGTCTCGCACCACGCGGGAAAGTAAAAATTGAACGCTCTGGCTCAACAAGCTCTTGCTCATCTTGCTCTTGTGATGAATCGACATCCAATCTAAGCAGATCACTCGAAGCGTCATCGCTCAAATATTGTGAGGCATGGTGTGAGCCTTGCTTGATAAGGCCAGAATAACTCGTCATACGCCAACTGCGGTCTATCTCCTGCCCTAACTCACGTGCACATAACGTTTCAATCACAGGGTCATTGGCGACAAAAGACTGTGGGTGTAATTCCGGCACCCCGCTCGATTCAACGCAGTTTAAGCCTTTGGTATGTTTATCAATCGCAGTGGTTAAATCGCTGATACTACCTGCTTGACCGTTTTGCAATAAATAACCCATTGCGCTGTTGTGCACACCGGTAGGCTCTTTGGTAGAGCGACCATTTCGCAGTGGCGCTGCACCAATAAAACAACCGTAAACGGCACGGGTTAACGCCACATAAATAAGGCGTAAATCCTCGGCTAAACGTTCTTTATCTGCTTGCGCAAGAGCCTCTTGGTTGTGAGTAATGTCTAAAATAGTTTGTTCGGTTTGCGCATCGTAATACTTCGCTTCGCTTGCCTCGCGATAGCTCAAAACAAACGGCAAGAAAACCAGATCATATTCCAACCCTTTCGATTTATGGATAGTAACGATCTGCACCAAATTTCGTTCCGACTCTAAGCGCTGAATTTGATCATCACTGCCACCTAACCCATTTTGGGCATCGCTAATGGCTTGCGCTAACCAGCGTAATAAACCGTGGTCACTGTCTAGCTCACTGCTGGCTTGCTGCAACAACTCGCCAAGGTGCATTAAATCGGTCAAGTTGCGTTCGCCACTCTCCTCTTCAAGCAGCCTCTCAGCAATATGACGTTTACTCATCACCGCGCGTAGCATCGGCAATACACCGCGTTGAACCCATAATTTCCGATATTCTTTAAACTCGTTAACGGCGTTTTCCCACGCGGTTTCATCGTTATTCAATGCATCCAAACTGCCTGCATCAAGGGCAAACAACTCAGAAGCTAGGCTCGCTCGTAACGCACGATCATTTTCTGGGGTTAATACAGCTTGCAGCAAGCGTTGAACATCTTGCGCAACTAGGGCGTTGAAAACACTATCTCGGTTAGATAAATAAACACTGGCAATCCCCTGTTTAGCAAGTGCCTGCTTAACCATGCGACCTTCGTTACCAGTACGCACCAATACGGCAATATCTCCCGCTTGAATCGCGTGCTTGCCTTTTGCGGTATTAAAGTGTGCTGCATCCTGCTGAGATGCGCTTAAAATCGTCTGAATTTGATTCGCCGTCGCTTGCGCCATTGCATCTAAATACACGCCTTTCGCTAGCGGTTTGTCTTCCGCTTCTTGTAACCAGTATGTCAGTGCTGGTTGCGTGTTGCCGTTAAGTTGCCAAGTACGTAACTCAGCAGTAGGGCTCGCTGAGACCGGGAGAAATGGAATATCTTGATCGTAAATAAAGGCACTATCTGCTAGAGAAAATACTTGGTTCACAGCCGCGACCATATCAGCACTGGATCGCCAGTTGGTACTCAGCGTGAAATGTGATGAAACCTGGTTTCTCGCTTTGATATAGGTAAAGATATCTGCGCCACGGAAACCGTAAATCGCCTGCTTTGGATCGCCGATCATAAACAAGCCACATTCAGGGTTTTGTAGATAAATGCGGCTAAAAATGCTGTATTGCAGAGGGTCAGTATCTTGGAATTCGTCGATCATCGCGACAGGATATAATTGGCGAATCCTTTGCGCTAATAAGCCCAACTCATCAGCGTCTATTGCCGCTGAAAGATTGGTCAATAAGTCATCAAATGATAACCATTGTTTTTGTTGCTTAGCTTTCGCCAACATTACCCGACATTGCTCAATCGCATGTGCCAACAACGGTGCTTTTAAACTAATTGGCTGAGCGATGAAAACTTCAATCGCCACAAAAACATCGTGTTGTGGCGCGCTTCCTTTGGGGGTTTTATCCAGCAGAATATTTTGTGCGAATTTCTCCAATTGCTCAGGAAAATCATAACCAGTGGTTTCACTGCCCGCCCACGATGTCACTACCTCAAGCCAAGCAGGTAGTGATTTTTTGCTGTAGCTGCGTTTATTAACATCCGAGCTTGAGATCAAAGCGAGTAGATCTTGCTGACAATCACGCCACAGCTGCTTTAACTGATCAATTTTAGCTAGGTTCTCTTGGTGCAACGCTGCTAAATCACCTTGCATTGCCGGCACAGATAACTGCAATGGTACGCCAGTTAGATAACCGGATACCTCTTTAAGTAATGCCGCTGGTGAGCCCCAAATTGATCTAACTTCACCGGCTAATTTTAAGGGCAATGGGTAGAAATTTCGACGCCAGTAATCCGCTACGATCTGCGCTTTCAAGTGACTTTCATCAGTGACAAATTCGTTATCAAAACGGCTGCCTGACTCAAACGCATTTTGAGTTAGCATTCGCTGGCAGAAGCCATGAATGGTATAAACGGCTGCTTCATCCATTTGTCGCTCTGCTTGCAGTAAAATCGCTGCAGCTTGCTGGTGGTCACTAATTTCAGATAGCAACGGCTTAATCACTGGATCACCGCTTTCACCACGCGCAAAAGCAATACGCGCATCATGGATTCTCGCACGAATACGGTCACGTAATTCTGCGGTTGCCGCCTCGGTAAAAGTTACCACTAAGATTTGATCAACGGTAAGCGGCGTTTGATGACGTGTTTCTTCACTGCCATGACCGAGTAATAAACGCAGATACAAACCAGCGATGGTAAAGGTTTTTCCTGTACCAGCCGAAGCTTCTATCAAACGAGCACCATGCAATGGAAACTTCATGGTATCTAGCGATGTGACAACCGACAAAGATGTCATAACAATCAAACCTTTATGTAACTTTTAAATCAAAAAGATCACATATCTCATCGTGATCTAACCCTGATATTGAATTTTTATTGGCGCTTTTCGACAGCCACCCAAAGTTATGCGACGGGACTCACAGAACATCAAACGGTTAGGCTTTACTATCCGCGTCACGAGTTCAGCAAGCGACTATGCTTGACTGCTAACCAACCGAGTAATGGTCCCTCTGACCTGTGGCCGTACAGTAAACGCCCTACACATTAATAATGATTTCCTGGCGGCCACCTACTTTTCCTGTACATCATTTGCTTCTTGCATGTTTAGCCTTGGCGCTTGAATAACCAATGCAGCTAAATGACGAACTTCTTGTGCTAACGACTCATTCCATTGCGGCCAAATACGCGCGATATACGGATCATTGCCTTCGCCTTGGCTAACAAAACCATCGTTAAATACCTCTGCCATTTTTTTCAACGACTTCTCTTCATCATCAGCCCATGCTCCGCCACGGCTAAAGCCAGCTTCAATTGATGCCAAGGAAGTTTTAGGTATATAGGCTAGTGGCTTAGTCATTCCTTGATAAAACAATCCAACTAACTCTGAAAGTAAACTCTGTGCCTGTTGGCGATCTTCCATTGGCGGGTAGATAAGATGAACTACCCCCTCTTTACGATCATAACCCAGCATATGGGTACGCTTTGCTATTCCCATCGCTGACATCGCTAAATGATCTATCCATGCGGATAAATAATCTTGAGCGCGGATCTTGCCGCTGCGGTAACGAACCAATCCTGATTGGTAGTTCTGTGTTAGCCAACCTTGAAGGCAAACTGGCTTATCGTCCCCCAAAACATCCACATTCAGTTTTATTTCAACGTCATCACTCGGCGAATGACAGATAAAGCTTAGCGCTTCCACCAATTGTTCTGCTTGTATTCGATTGGTTTCAAATTCGATATCACCAAACGCAGCAACCGGCAATTTTCCTTGCGCTCTTTGTTCAGCAACAAAGCGTTGCACAATCGGATCTGAATCCCCTCCGGTTGAGAGCAAGTTATTGAGTAGTGCATCGCGCATTTGATAGCTTTCTAAGCCATTAAGAACGAATGGCTCGTCATCAGGCAGTATTGGCAATGGTGGCTCAAAAATGACTTTCAAACGACGATTGAAAAAATACTGAACGGGTAAACGCCAAAAGCGTTGTAACTCGACCATATCCAACTCAAGTGGGAAAGTCGCATCAAGCAAATAGTCACTCAACTCACGATTAAACTCACCACTGCGCTGACCCTGTCGATTTGCCGCGGGTAACCACTCTTTAGCATAACTTGCGTGAGCTAGATTAAATGCGGCAGGGCTAAAAGGCACCATGGTGTGATGGCGATGTAAATGCGCCAGCAATACATCACCCGAGTCATCACAACTCATCTCTTCATTACCGTCCAAGCAGTAATTTTGGTGGCAATATTCCATCAATTCAGAGATTAATACTGAAGGCACTCGCTCAGTGTTATCTTGGATGGAGCGCCCAACATAACTGATATACAAATTTTGCTGCGCAGACAAGATTGCCTCAAGAAAGAGGTAACGGTCATCATCACGACGGGAGCGATCGCCTGCTCGGGTTCGACCATTCATTAAATCAAAACCTTCCGGCGGCATTGAGCGTGGGTAGACTCCATCGTTCATCCCCAACAAGCACACGGTTTTAAACGGAATCGAACGCATTGGCATCAAGGTACAAAAGTTAACTTGTCCGGCTAAGAATCGCTGGCTGACGCGTGTACCCGACAATTTATTATTTAAATACTGGGCAATAATGCTCGGTGCTAATGACTGTTCAAAAGCGGCATCATGCAGCTGCTCCTTCAAAGCAGTTAACGTGTCGCGAATCGATTTAAGCGCTACTTCCCCTTCCAATTCGACACTGAAAAAGTCATCTAACATGGTGGTTAGTAATTTGCGCCAGCTTTCAATATTCTGTGTTTGAGACAAATGGTGGCGATAGTGACTCACCGTTTCAATAAAGTGTGCCAACTTACCTGCCAACTCTGCACCCATGCCTTGTACTTCATTGTAAGGTGCAAGTGTTTGTTCACCGTCATAAAATAACCCCGCCGATTCTGACATTGCATAACCTAACAACATTCGCTCAATGCCAAACTGCCAAGTATTTTGCTCGGTAGCGGGTAAATCAAATTCAATGCCCGTTGTTGGGTTTAATCCCCAGCGAATACCCGACTCTTCCACCCATAATTTAGCTTGTAAGAACTCACTTTCATTCAAACCAAATCGACTCAAAATCGTCGGTGTTTCTAATAGCTCCAGTAGCTCTGAAGCCAGACAACGTGTATTAGCAAGGTTCACCAATTGCATGAATGCTGCCAATATAGGGCTTTCTTGATCCGCGGTTCGGTCAGAAATGGAATAGGGAATAAAACGCTCACCCGGTGCATTACCAAATACCGCTTGAATCGCAGGGCTATAGGCGTTGATATCAGCCACCATTACAATCACATCACGCGGCTTTAGATTGGGATCGGCATCAAACATCGCCAGTAACTGATCATGCAGCACTTCCACTTCACGCATAGGGCTATGACAAGCATGCAGAGTCAATGAGTGGTCACTCGCTTCAACTGCTTGTTTGTGATGGCTAGAGATGAGCAATTGGTCATCTTGATGCTCTTCCAGATTGAGAATATCTGCTTGCAATTGGTGCAGTAGCGAATCACGCTCAATCTCGACAAAGGCTTCGATTTCATGGGATTCCAGCTGCGACAGTAAATACATATTATCGCGACCAAGTTTCCCCATGGAAGCCAGCAGGCTGTTGCCCACCACATCGGTGTGCAGCTCATCATCAAGGTTGTCTTCGATAGTGCCTTTTAGCTGCTCACTTTCACCTTCAATTTGTGACTGCTGATCACGCCAAACCAGATGTTTACGCTGCTTCGCGGCAAGTTTCGCGAGAAATTTTCGGTCTCTAACCTCCCCCCAATAATAACGACAAGGGTTGGTAAACATCAGGTGTACATCGATGTGCTCACCCAATGCTTTGAGCGCATCCATATAACGTGGGGGAAGTGATGAAATACCAAATACAAACAAGCGCTGTGGTAATTCGTCCAGCTTACCTTGATAACTTTCGATGCTATCAATGAAGTGCTCGTACAAGTTCGCTCGGTGGTAAGGAGACTGGTCTAACGCTACGGTGTGATCGTACAAGGCTCGCCACAAAATCGGCTGCCAAGGGTGTTCATCACCAATTTCAGCCACTACTTGTCCGGCTTCCCAGCTTGCAATCCACTCCGGACGGTACACCAAGTAGCCATCAAAAATATCGGCGATTTTCTCCGACAATTGGTACAGCTTGGAACTGTCGTGATCGTCGGTTAAATAACGTTGAAGAGGTGCAAATTCAGGCTCATCGAGCAAGCTAGGTAGAATCTGCATCAACTTCCAACCCATCGACTCTTTATTAAACGCACTGCGTTGTGGAACATCAGGCAAAACCTGAGTAAACATGTTCCAAATAAAAGTCGCAGGAAGGGGGAATTCAATGTTAGCCGCCACACCAAATTCTTTGGCAAGCGCCATCTTCAACCATTGAGACATACCTGGGCTTTGAACCAGAATTTGCTCTTTATCAAATGGATTCTCAAGCGGGTCAATTTTGACTAGCTCAACAAGCAGAGATTTAAGAACATCAACTTGATTGGAATGATAAACAGTAAACAAAATGCACGCTCAAATGGTTTGCTAAGTGAGCCTGAGATTAGCATATTTGATGGCGTTGTACCGCTGAATTTGCTTGAGTTTTCACTAGATTGACGCTTCTTTGTTCGTTAAAAAAACACCATTTCCCACTGCGACTTTGACGAAATATAGTCATTTTACTCAATCACTTATGTTTACGCATTACGACTTTATGTGGTTGATAAAAATGGAAATATCGTGCTGCCACGTAACCAACTACCAATGTAGCTATCCAAAGCTCGGCAATGGCGAGTAGATGCACTTGAGATACGTAATACTCGGAGATATTCATATCGACCATCCACGCACTAAATTTAAATAGTGCAGTTGAACTAATTACCATTGGGAAAGTAAATGCCGCGAAGCCTGCATTAAATGGTAAACGAAGCAACTTAATCAATGCCAAGTAGATCACCACTGTCATTAGCACTGCAATGCCAAATAGTGCACTAATAATAACTGGCGAGGGAGCGGCGGTAACGCTTAAGTAACCAGCCAAAGAGAGGCTTGCCGGTGCCGCCATAATGGCTAAGGTTGGTTTTGCTGTATCAGGAATTTCTGAAGCAAAGATCAAACGGTAAATCATTAACGGCAGCATCACGGCATAAGCTACCAAGCCAAATATAAGCGTACTTTGTGCCACTAGTGCCAAATGCGGATTACCAGAAAACGAAACGTCTGCAACCACGATCCCCACAGGAGGAACAAACCAACTTGGCACCATATGATGAAGTTCGAACTGTTTAGCTCGGTGGTAAATAAAAGTAACTAAAAATACGATATGCAGACCGACTGCAAATGACCAAAGCACATCCCCTGCAATTGGAAACCATAGCGACACTGCATTCGATACCACCATAGTTGCCATGGCAAACGTTGGAACAACACTACCCACCACTGGATGAGCTAAGTCTTCCGCCAATAGGTGACGATGAAATAGAAACTTAACCGTTAAAACTACCAGTAGCAGCGAAGCAATAACGGCACCAATTAATTGTCCATAACCATTAAGCGGGGCTGCATTCTCCCAACACCATCCTAGGCTTGCAATACCAAGCGCAAGACCTGCCATTGGCGTTGGCGCGCCGAATACTTTTTCTTTTGTCGCTTTGATCATGGTTCACACTCTTCATATTCTTTGTTCTGACGCTGATTCTACGCTTGTGTTTTGTTTAGTTATATCTAATTATTTAGAACATAAGTTCAATAATACTAAACACAAACTATGGCTATTAATATCTCACTAAAGCAACTCAAAGTGTTTTCCACTATCAATCACTATGACACTTTGACTGAAGCGGCTGAAGCGCTTTTTTTATCCAAAGCTGCGGTAAGTATGGCGTTGTCTGAGCTAGAGAAACAACTTGGACACTCATTATTTGATCGCGTCAATAAACGCCTTGTCCTCAATCAAGAAGGGATAAAGCTTTTGCCCTTGGTTGATGAACTACTTCACCGCGTGCAAGATATTGAACTAGTACTTGAAGATGATTCGATACTCACAGGGCAACTGCGCATAGGGGCGAGTGATACGATAGGCAATCAAGTCGCGCCCTATTTATTGAGTGATTTTCGCCTGCAAACCAATCACCACGCACAAAGCTTGTTTATTTCCAATTCAGCGCTTATTTGCCAGAAGCTTGTAGACTATGAGCTCGATTTAGCCTTGATCGAAGGTAAAACGCTGCATCCGGAGCTGATCTCCACACAATTTAGCCAAGATGAAATGTGCATTATATGCAGCCCAAACTCGCCACTAGCCAAACTAGCAACACCAACGGTAGGTGACCTCGAAAACAGCGACTGGATCTTACGTGAACCTGGCTCTGGCTCTCGGGAGTTTTTCCTCCGCGCTATCGCGCCACGCATCGAACAATGGCAAGAAGCATTTCAGCTTAATACGACCGAAGCTTTAATCAACTGCGTCTCAGCTGAGCTCGGGCTTGCTTGCCTTTCTCGCTTAGCCGCTAAAGCTGCGATGGAAGATGGTCGTGTCGTCAGCATTGAACTACCACTGGATATGAAACGTCGCTTCTGGCTATTGGTACATAAAGAGAAATATCAAAATCCACTACTCAAAACCTTTATCGATTACTGTTACCAGTGGGATAGCCAGCATAGAAGCTGAGCAGTTGGCTGGCACTTAGGTCGCACTTTGAAACTTTATATTTACCCAAAGCACTTGGAGTTGCAGGTAGGCAACCAGCGAAAAAAAGCCTCTGAGCATAGACACACTACGTGATGAGGTTTTTGAGTGCCAGTAACACAGCTGCAGCTTCAAGTGGGAAGGGTATAGACTTCATTGGTCAAAAACTGTATAAAAAGCCAGTAATCAAACATTCATTAGAGCTAGAGGAATAACCATGGCTGTAATCGTTAAGTATGTGGTGGAACGCAACGGAGAAGAGAAAATGACTTTTACCTCTAAAGCTGACGCTGACGCATACGATAAAATGCTAGATATGGCAGACGAGCTTTTCGGACTATTGAGTAAAAGTGACTTGCTGGAAGACGAAGCGAAGCAAGAAGACTTGGCTATGTTCTTAGCGCAAAACAAAGAAGAAGTGCTTTATGCACTTGGTGCGAAACGTCGCCCTGCGCCTAAGAAAGCGAAAAAAGTGGAAGCAGTTGCAGACGCAGCAGAAGAAACGGCACAAGAAGACGCTGCTTAAGCCGTTCTTTTCGTTCTGATAAAATGAGAAAACCGAGGCTACTGCCTCGGTTTTTATTTAACTAAAATTCCTTCAACTTACATCTCGCCGTGAGAAATTCGCCCCTTCGTATCATGATCTAACTCGCGATTAAGCTCAGCCTCGATATAACCAGGCGACTGCGTGCTAGCAGAAATTAAGCGATACATGGCAGGAATAACAAACAAGGTGACCAGTGTGGCAAAGCCCATACCAAAGAAGATCACAGTACCAACCGCCACGCGACTTTCATAACCAGCACCAGTCGAAACAATCAATGGAATTGCACCCGCTAACGTAGTGAATGCCGTCATCATGATTGGACGAAGGCGACGTGCTGACGCATCAATAATCGCTTTTTCAAACTCAAGACCACGATCCCGCAGCTGGTTGGTAAACTCTACAATCAAAATACCATTTTTAGTCACCATACCAATTAACATGATCATGCCAATCTGACTATAGATATTGAAACCTTGCCCCATTATGAACAAACCCAAAAATCCACCAAATACGCCCATAGGTACAGTCAACATCACCACCAGCGGGTTAATAAAGCTTTCAAACTGCGCCGCCAATACTAAATACGCCACCAGTAGTGCCAAAGCAAACACGATTAACACACTCGATTGGTTCTCTTTGTAATCTTTCGATTCACCTGAGTAACTAACACTGATGTCATTGGGTAGATTATCAATGGCTTGTTGATCAAGAAAATCTAACGCATCCCCTAAGGTATAGCCATCCGATAAGTTAGCCGAAACAGTGACCGCTTTTTGTTTGTTGTAGTGCGACAATCGTACCGCTGATGCTACTTCTTCAATCTTGGTTATCGCGTCTAACGTTACGAGTTCACCCGAAGCAGTGCGCATGTAGATTTGTGTTAAATCGGCAGCATTGTTGAAGCTGTTTTCATCACCGCGTAAATAAACATCGTACTCTTCACCACGTTCAACAAAAGTCGTTTCGCGCTTACCGCCTAACATAATCTCTAAGGTATCTGAAATTTCAGCTACACTAATACCGAGTTCAGCTGCACGCTTTTTATCAACCGTGACCAACAATTCAGGTGTTTTTTCAGAGTAGTCAATCTCAGCACCTTCCATATAAGGTGACTCGTCAGCCAGCAATTTTAGCTTTTCCGCCCACAATTTCAGCTCTTGATAATCCGAACCACCCAACACAAATTGTACAGGCTCACTTGAACCACCTCTAAAGCCTGGCGTGAATGGGAACACGCGTACATCTGCCATTCCATTTAGCGCCTTGCGAACTTCACCAAGCGCTTGCTGCGCCGTTACCGTTCGATCATTCCAGTCATCTAGAATCATGATCACAAAGCCCGTTTGGTCACCTGCCATACCACCAAATGCAGGAGACTGAATCGAGAATGATTTTAAGAAACCTTGCCCCAATAATGGCATCAAGCGATTCTCAACTTCCTCCATGTTGGTCGACATACGGTTGTAACTGGTGGCGTCCGCTCCGCGAACAAAAGCAAAAATTACCCCTCGGTCTTCATTTGGTGTGAGTTGCGCGGGTACCTGCTGCATTAAACCATAACTACCACCCATGCAGGCGAGGATCACCAGAGGAGCAACCCATTTTACTTTTAGTGCATAACCAAGCGATTTACGGTAACCGCCTTCCAAACGTGAAAACAGTCGATCAATAAATAAATTAAAACGTCCCGGCTTTACGTTGGCTTTTAAGATTTTACTGCCCAGCACGGGGGTCAATGTTAGTGCAATCAATGACGAGAAAATCACCGACATTGCAAGTAATACCGAGAACTCGGTAAACAGCAAACCAACCATACCATCCATAAACGAGATTGGCAGGAATACCATCACCAATACCAGCGTAGTGGCAATAACCGCAAAGCCGACTTCTCGGGTACCTTTAAACGCCGCTAGTAGCGGTTTTTCACCCCGTTCAATATGGTGGAAGATATTTTCCACCACCACGATGGCATCATCTACCACCAAACCAATTGAAAGAATCAACGCCATCAAAGTGATCAGGTTAATTGAAAAACCAAAATAATATGCCGCGATAAAAGAAGAAATCAGTGATACTGGCACCGTAATCGCAGGAATCAACGTTGCACGCGCCTGGCCAATAAACACATACAGAACGAGGATAACTAAGCCACCCGTTACAAATAGCGTGCTATACACCTCTTCAATTGAACGTTCGATAAATACCGTTGAATCGTAATCAACCGCTAAACGTGTACCATCAGGAAGAAACTTCTGAATCGCTTCAACCTCACTATGCACCTGCTCCGCCACTTCCAGCGGATTAGCATCAGATTGCGGCACAATGCCCAAGCTAACGTTGACCACACCATCACTTTTGAAGGTCGAATTTTCGTTCTCAGCACCGATATAAACATCGGCCACATCTTTCAGGTAGATTGGCGTATTTTCGCTCGCGCGACGAACCACCAAATACTCAAAATCTTCGACTTGCTGATAAGTCCGCGCCGTACGCACAGACATCACGGTTTGGTCGTTACGAACTTCCCCACCTGGGCTTTCTAAGTTCTCACTGCGCAGTGCTTGAGTAATGTCAGCGGTTGTTACACTGCGCCCAGCCATCAGTTCAGGTTTTAACTTAACGTACATCACTTTGTAGAGACCGCCTGATATATCGACGGAGCTTACTCCAGTCAGCAAACTGAAGCGATCCATCAACACACGTTCTACGTAATCGGTTAATTGAGTGCGGTCCATCTCAGATGAACTTAAATTGATGTAGAGAGATGCCTCACCAGAGCCATTATTTTTGTAAACAATCGGATCATCCGCTTCCTCAGGCAAAGAACGCTGCGCGCGCGATACTGCATCACGTACATCACTAACGCCTGAATTCAAATCGTATCCGAGATCAAAGGTTATCGTGATGCGCGACATACTGTTGCGCGTCGTTGAGGATATCTCATCAATACCACTAATACCGGATAGCTGATCTTCCAATATCGAGGTAATTTGGCTCTCGATGATGGTTGCCGATGCCCCTTCATAGCGGGTACTGATCGATACGACTGGGCTTTCAATATCCGGCATTTCACGTACGGCAAGTTTCGAGAAAGATACAATACCGAACACGCACAAAAGCAAGCTTAAAACCAGTGCTGATACTGGTCTTTTCACCGACACATCAGACAACCACATTATTTGTCACCTTTTTGTTTTGGTACGCTACCTTGCTCTTGTACGCTTGCACCGTCGCGCATATTTACAATACCCTGCACAACAATCTTATCGCCGATGCTCAACCCTTTATTGATCACTACTTGGTTTTCAATACGAGCCCCTAAAATAACTTCGGTGCGTTGAGCTACATTCTCGGAATCAATCACGTAGACGTAACGTTTAGTACCTGAATACTCAAGCGCTTGTACTGGAATAATCGGCGCGTTAATTGCTGGAAAATCCATATCAGCCGAAACCAACATGCCCGGTTTTAATTTGAGGTCATTATTTTGGAAGTTAATACGTACACGGAGGTTCAAGGTTTCTTGGTTGATGCGTGAATCAATACCGACGACTTCACCTTGAAATACTCGCTCACCCCACGCACTGGTTGTCGCTGTTACCGTCATACCGTTTTCGACTTGTGCTAAGTAACGCTCTGGCACTTGCAGATCTAACTCCATTACTGAAAGATCATCTAAAGATAAGAGCTCTGTACCTGCCGAAACCATTTTTCCTCGGCTAAAGTCGATAAAACCGACGGTGCCACCAAATGGTGCGCTAATATGCAGATCTTTAAGATTGGCGTTGGCTGCATCTAAGCGCGCCTGAGCTATCTCCACATTAGTTTTTTGTGCATCAATTTCAGTTTGAGTAATGGCATTGCGTTTGACCAAACGCTCAAATTCTTTCAACTTACGCTGTTCATCCTTTAAATACGCTTTGGCTTCTTTTACTGCTGCGGAAGCTTTGTCATCATTCAGTTGGATAAGTAGTTGCCCTCTTGTCACCACTTGATTAGCTGATACGGCGATCGTTTCAACTTTACCTGTCGCTTCAGGAGAGACCATGACCGATTGAGCTGCTTCCAATTTACCCACTAAAGAGAGTGATTGTGAAACTTGATGGGTTTGAACTTGCTCGGTAACGACTGTTATAGCCTGAGGACCTTGAGGGCGTTTTGCCAACACCACTGGTGAGACGCTTAAAATAGAGACCGTCAGTAAGCTTAAAATCAGTTTGTTTTTCATCGTTAAGTATTCTTCCAGAAATATCTATTGATTATTTTACTCGTAAATATCAGTAAATAACGTCAAGGAATGTAAATCCTCTTACGCTATTCGTAAATTAATTCGGTCAATTAGCGAGCAAAATGTTTATTTACCAACTCCTTTGTCCAAAAAGGCATCATTCAAGTCAAAATTAGGAGAAAAACGCTTTACAGTGTTTATGAGTTTGCTATGATGCGCTCCGCACTTGAGGGATGTGTTGGGAAATCATCACTTAAGTATAAAAACACCCTGGAGGGGTTCCCGAGTGGCCAAAGGGAGCAGATTGTAAATCTGCCGGCTCTGCCTTCGATGGTTCGAATCCGTCCCCCTCCACCATATTTCTTCTTGTGGTTCTTGATTAAGAGATATCATGAGAAACAACTTGGTTATTGCGTTGGGAAATCAACAACTAAGTATAAAAATACCCTGGAGGGGTTCCCGAGTGGCCAAAGGGAGCAGATTGTAAATCTGCCGGCTCTGCCTTCGATGGTTCGAATCCGTCCCCCTCCACCATATTTTCTCTGCTGTTTTATTAGAGTATGAGAGTAACTTGGTTGTCGCGTTGGGAAAACAGCAATTAAGTATAAAAATACCCTGGAGGGGTTCCCGAGTGGCCAAAGGGAGCAGATTGTAAATCTGCCGGCTCTGCCTTCGATGGTTCGAATCCGTCCCCCTCCACCATATTTTCTCTGCTGTTTTATTAGAGTATGAGAACAACTTGGTTATTGTGTTGGGAAATCAACAGCTAAGTATAAAAATACCCTGGAGGGGTTCCCGAGTGGCCAAAGGGAGCAGATTGTAAATCTGCCGGCTCTGCCTTCGATGGTTCGAATCCGTCCCCCTCCACCATATATTAGAAGCCAGCTCATTGAGCTGGCTTTTTTCATATCTAACTCTCGCTTTATGCTGCCTAATCTCTTTTATTAATCACTAGTCATTATAAGCCTGCCTTACGTACTCACACCCACAACAATAGTGGAAAGCTATAACCAAGAAACTTGAAGATGCAGGTAGGCGGCAAGTAAGAAAGCCCCATGAGCATAGGTGAACTATGTGATTGGGGCGCACGAGCACAGCCAACACCGCTGCAACTTCAAGTATGACGGGGATATTTGCTTATCTTTACCCTATTCAACGCCTACACCTAGGCTACAATGATTCCATCAAATTTATGCGGGTGCTTAACATGACTTATCAAATAGAAGTTTGTATTGATAACTTAGAATCTCTTCACTACGCCATCTCTGGTGGTGCTGACCGTATTGAGCTTTGCTCATCATTAGCACTTGGTGGTTTAACACCAAGTTTTGGTTTTATGCAACAAGCTGCCAAGATATCCACTATTCCCGTTTATGCCATGATTCGCCCTCGCCAAGGTGACTTTCTTTATAGTGAAGAGGACATCGAGTTGATGTTATTGGATATTGATGCAGCAGCTCATGCTGGCTTGCAAGGCGTCGTGTTTGGCGTGCTGACAGCAGATGGCGATATTGATATGCAGCAAGCAACTCGATTGGCACAGCAGGCAAAGAGTCATAATCTGGGTATCACTTTCCACCGCGCGATTGATCAATGTCGAAACTATATCAACGCCATCGAAGCGGTTGCTGAACTGGGCTGTGAACGCATCTTAACTTCAGGGCTTGCCTCAAATGCCGAGCAAGGCATTGAGGTTTTGGCGAAAATGGTAGAATTGGCGAATGGTCGCTTTGCCATTATGGCTGGAGCGGGAGTAAATGCAGGCAATATTGCGCATATCGCACGATCAACAGGCATAACGCAGCTACATCTGTCTGGCAAAACAACCCGTCAAAGCCAAATGAATGTAATCGCTGAACAAGCCAAAATGGGCAACCAAGAGCTCGATGATTTCATTGTTCCAATCACCTCAACACAAACCATTGAAAAAGTTATGAAAGCGCTCAGAACCTTAATTTAAGATGCGAAGTCTCGTTAAGATTACCCGCATTCCATTATGAATAAGGTTGGTGTTTAACGCAGTGCATCATCAATGCTTTGATCACCTAAATGCCTGACATCTTTACCTTTAACAAAGTAGATGATGTATTCACAGATGTTTTGACAGCGGTCGCCGACACGTTCAATCGCTCGCGCTGACCACATCACTTGTAAGATCTGTGGAATATTCTTCGGATCTTCCATCATATACGTCATTAGCTGACGTATCACAGCTTCATACTCGGCATCCAAGCGATCATCCATCTTGTACACTGCTGCTGCCGCATCTACATCCATACGTGCAAAGGCATCCAACACTTGATGCAGCATGTTCACCGCTTGGCGACATAGCGGCTCTAAGGAAACATTAAATTGCTTGTCTTGAGAAGATGGGTTCTCAATCGCCACCTTAGCAATACGAGCGGCAACATCACCAATGCGCTCTAAATCCGTGATGGTTTTTATGATTGCCATAACTAAACGCAGATCTTTCGCCGTTGGCTGACGTTTAGCAATAATGCGCGTGCACGCTTCATCAATGGAGACTTCCATTGCATTCACTTTATGATCATCACGCACCACTTTACCAGCCAACTCAACATCTTCATTGTGCAATGCTTGCATCGCAAACGAGAGTTGCTGCTCCACCAAGCCTCCCATAGTTAAAACATGGGTACGAATCGATTCCAATTCGGCGTTAAATTGCCCAGAAATGTGACGTCCAAAGTTCATGAATGAGGTGTAACTCCCTTTAAGGTAAGAACAGGGATAAAGAGTACCCCCTAAATAGTTGGAGTTGCAGCTAGGCAATCCATAAATTCAGCCTTATGAGCATAGATGTACTATGTAATTAGTGCTGGATTTATGCAATTAACGACGCTGCGCTTCAAATATGACGGAGAAGCTTAGCCGTATCGACCAGTAATGTAGTCTTCGGTCTGTTTTTTCAATGGGGAAGTGAAAATAGAATCGGTATCTGAGTACTCGATCAATTTCCCCATATGAATAAAGGCAGTATGGTCACTCACCCTAGCGGCCTGTTGCATATTGTGAGTAACGATAACCACAGTGTATTGGGTTTTCAGCTCATTAATCAGCTCTTCAATCGTCAAGGTTGAGATTGGATCAAGTGCTGAAGTAGGTTCATCTAATAACAGAACTTCCGGCTCGATCGCGATTGCTCGCGCAATGACCAAACGTTGCTGCTGCCCCCCTGAAAGCCCAAATGCATTTTCATGCAGACGATCTTTTACTTCGTCCCAAAGCGCTGCTGCACGCAATGAGCGCTCAACTGCATCATCGAGTTGACGGCTATTTTTTAAACCTTGCAACCGTAAGCCATAAACTACATTTTCGTAAATCGATTTAGGAAACGGGTTAGGGCGTTGGAATACCATCCCAACTCGACGGCGCAACGTGGCAACATCGACATCTGGATGGTATACATTTTTACTATGCAACTTCACTTCCCCTGTCACACGGCAACCGTCAACCAGATCATTCATCCGGTTAATGCAGCGCAACAAGGTTGATTTACCACAACCTGAAGGACCGATAAACGCGGTCACTTGCCCTTTAGGAATACGCATCGAGATATCACTTAATGCCTGGCTGCTGTGATAAAACAAATTCAGCCCTTCAATAGCGATAGCCGTTTGCTCGTCGCTCAAATTGTTCACATCTAAAGGGGCTTGATAACCCAATGTATGATTAACTGAAAACATGCTTAATCTTGCCCCAATGTTCGATATTTCTCGCGTAAATTATTCCGAATACTAATTGCCGTTAAGTTTAGCCCGACAATCACTGTCACGAGTAAAAATGAGGTTGCATAAACCAATGGTCTAGCACTTTCAATATTGGTGGTTTGGAAGCCTACATCATAAATATGGAAGCCTAAATGCATAAACTTACGCTCTAGATGTAGGTAGGGAAACTGTCCATCCACAGGCAAGCTTGACGCCAATTTTACGGCTCCGACCAACATTAATGGGGCAACCTCTCCCGCCGCACGTGCTACCGCAAGGATCAATCCAGTAATTATCGCAGGGCTTGCCATAGGCAATACAATTCGCCACATGGTTTCAAATTGCGTTGCACCAAGAGCAAGAGAGCCATGGCGAACTGAAGTTGGAATACGAGACAAACCTTCTTCGGTTGCGACAATCACTACAGGTAATGTCAGAACGGCTAAGGTCAACGCTGACCATAAAAGCCCCGGCGTACCAAACGTCGGCGTTGGTAAGCGCTCTGCATAGAAAAGATCATCAATCGATGCACCTAGGGTGTAAACAAAAAAACCGAGCCCAAACACACCATACACAATCGATGGAACACCGGCTAAATTAATTACCGCAACTCGGATAATACGGGTGAGCATATTGTTCTTCGCGTATTCATGGATGTAAATTGCGGCAACTACACCTAGCGGCATCACAATCACCGACATGATCAGCACTAGCAGTACTGTACCGAACATGGCTGGGAAAACGCCACCTTCGGAGTTCGATTCGCGAGGCGAGCTGGAAAGAAACTTCCACATTTCCTTCGCCCATTGAGCTACTTTATCGACAGCGGTCATCTGATTTGGATACCACATATCCAAAATATGACTGAGTGGGATAAGGACTTGTTGCCCAGTCATATCTTCAACAATCAAACCTTGCTTGGCAAGTTTCTCACGCAAATCATCCAACTTGGCTTCCGCCTCTGAAAGCTGCTGGCGAAACTGCTTTGATTGCGCATTATAGATTGCCAGATAGTTTTCATCTAAGTTGCTGTTTAATTCACGTTTACGTTTTTCCAAACGTAAATCGTTGGCTTGAACGCTGATAGCTTGCACTTCTTGCTCAATGATACGTTCTATCTCATTACGCACCAATTGACTCAATTTAAGTGACTCACTCAAACGCGGCTGGAAATCAGCATGGCTTTGCCCAAGAGCATCTTGATACGCTATTGGCTGACCATAGAAATCGCCACTGCGAATACGCTCTATCACCGCCCAATGTGGCGGTTTTGAGCGGCTTTTAATATCGACATCTAAAATGGAGATAAAATCTGCTGGATAAATATCACGATTAGCCACTTTAATATTGAGTCGTTCTACCTGCTCTTTTTGCTTATCTAATTGAGGAAGGTGGATACCTAACTCTTGTAAATAGTCAATCGACACTGACTCTTGCGCGTATAGCTGTCCAACTAGAATCTCACCATCATTTGTAGTCCATTGGTAGAGAGGAGCAGGCCAAAAATAAGACAGCCCTTTCCAACCAATAAGCAGCAGTAGCCCAAGCACAGATAGCAAACTAATGCTAACTGCTCCACCGGTTAACCATATCCAAGGTGCACCTGATTTTAGCCACTTAAACACAAACGTGAATTCCTATAATTAAACTTACAATGCTCGATATTTATCACGCAAGCGCTGGCGCACCCACTCCGCTATCGAGTTTACGGCAAAGGTAAACACCAACAAAATCAAAGCCGCTAAGAAAAGAATACGGAAGTGCGAACTGCCCACTTCAGACTCAGGCATTTCAACCGCAATAGTTGCCGACAATGTGCGCATCCCTTCTAGGATATTCCAATCGAGAATCGGCGTATTGCCCGTAGCCATCAGCACGATCATCGTTTCACCGACTGCCCGCCCCAGCCCCATCATAATCGCAGAGAAAATACCGGGACTTGCGGTTAACAATACGACATGAGTTAAGGTTTGCCATGGCGTTGCACCTAAAGCAAGCGAGCCATCAGACAGGTGCTTAGGCACCGAAAAAATTGCATCTTCTGCGATAGTGAAGATGGTAGGTATCACAGCAAAACCCATCGCAAAGCCAACGACCAGAGCATTACGTTGATCAAAGTCGATACCAAAGTCAGCAAGATAGATGCGTACATCTCCTGCAAAAAGCCAAGCTTCAATCGCGTTACTTTGATTAAGAATAAAAGCCGTCACTAACACCAAGCACGGCATTAAAACCAATGCATGCCAACCGTTAGGTAACCGGCGTGTCCATTGCACCGGTAACCAGTGCCACAGCGCACCCACTGCCACTATCGATATTGGCAAAAACAACAGCAATATCATCACCGAGGTTAAATGAGTCTCGACAATAGGGGCAAACCAGAGCCCTGCTAGAAAGCCAATAATGACCGTCGGCAGTGCTTCCATCAATTCAATTGACGGTTTTACCAATCGACGCATTCTTGGGGTCATAAAATAAGCAGTATAAATAGCTCCGAACACCGCAATAGGTACCGCGAACAACATGGCGAAAGCGGCGGCTTTTAAAGTACCAAAAGCAATCGGTACTAAGCTGAACTTAGCCTCAAACTCATCACTAGCCGAGGTGGTTTGCCAAACATACGCTGGCTCTGGATAGCTCTCGTACCACACCTTTTGCCATAGCGAAGAAAGTGACACTTCAGGGTATGGGTTATCAAGATGGGCGACGTTCAATACATCATCAGACAGAGCGATCAAGTATTGTTCGTTGTTCGACATCGCAGCTAACCACGGAGCTTTGCTGTAGGCGCGTTCGAAAATAACCAGCTTCTCACTTGTGGTGTAGTGACTTTGCACCATGCCATCAATATAAAAACTATAGAAACCTTTACGGTAAGAATCTGGCAATAAAAACTGCAATTCAGACGCTAACTTAAACTCACGGATAAACGTCAGTTTTCGCTCTCCCGTTTTAAGTACGTCAAACCATTGCGACACTAAACCATCTTTGTGGGTAGCCAATATTGACGAAGCACCTGATAGCACATCAATCTTCGTCACTGAATGCTTACCGCTACCTTGGCTAAGATCAACAATTTCACGCACAACAAACCGATCTTCTTGCTGTTTAATCACAATAAGCTCGGAACCTTGACGCAAATAGAGTGTTTTACCATCTGGGGTGAGGAGCATTTGTTCCGGCTCAGGCATTAACTGGTCAAAAACAAAACTATGCACTTTTTTATCGAAGCTTTGCCATCGAATACGGATACGTTCATCATCAAAGTAACCCACCAATGCCGTCTGTGTACCGACAGAAAAGGCAAACTTTTCTAACTGAACATCCTTGAACGATAAGTTGATATCATCCTCTAGTTGCTTCAGTTTTGGCGAAAATGTTCGGCGATCGTTTTTGATAACATTGGTCATTTGAGGCTGAAAGAGCGTGACATCACCTTCTTTCGTAGCAAAACCATACCACTCTAGCGCTCCGGGCATTTGTGCAAACAAGGTAAATTGCTGAGTAAAATCCACTGAAAATTCAGGTAATGAATTACCTTTATTTAACGACCAAAAGTCTACTTGTCCGTGTTGGGAAACAACAAATGCGTGTTCACCATAATCATCAATACCTGCCGCGATGGGTTGTGGGGTCGTGATGATTTGAGAAGCAATATTCGGCGTTAACTTGGCATCAGAAAATAGTGGTAACACCATCATAGCGAGATAAACAAAGATCAATACGAGTGCAGCCAACACACCCACTCCACCAGCAGACACAGCAAACCTGACGAAGCGATCTTTCATGAATCGCTTTCTATCTTTTTCCTTCAATGAAAAATCGGCTTTAGCCATGTATCCAATACTCTGTTGTTAGTGCGAGATCTCGCGATTTAACTCTATTTAAGCGCAGATTGCGCGCTGACTAGTCCAACAATCTCTTTTAGTGAAAGCTATACGTCATCTACCACTATCTCACGCATAGTTGATGCCGAGATGGGCGTAACTCGAATCGTGATGTGAATGGTACGAGAAACTGAGCACTGAAAACACAATGCCCTTTAATGCACCAAGGTTCTAATTCTGCCCAAGAGTATACTATTTTACTTTGATGACAATTATATTACAGCTAATAATAAATAATTGAATACAATGGAATATTATCAAGTCACCCGCCAACAACATTCGCTGTTGTTATTATTGCAATTGACACTGATAACATAACGAAAATAGGTTAATTTTCTTAATCTAACTTCTATTTTTCTCTCGTTAGCGAGGAATAAATCGCTGAATGAATTCGGAAACGCTAGACACACCATTAGAGCGTATACCCTTTCTGGGTATTTACTCAAATAACCCCAGTGCACTTTGTCAATGTTCCTAAGGTGGGAAGCTTCATATTCTATGTGTGTGAGTACGTGGTCGTGATAGCAAGGATATGTAGTTACTTAAATGGGAGTAAAGCAACTAATGACTGCCGATAGTTCGATTGAACCCGCAGATTGGCGATAGTTGGCGTTAAAAATTCGTCCAACTCTTAATTGACGAAAATGCCAACTTTAGCTAATTCCTGTAGCGCTATTTTTGGCGAGATCGCTACATAACCATCTTTTTCGACCAAACTCTGTCCCTGTTCGGAATAGATAAAGCGAATAAACTCTCTTTGTAATGGCGACAACGCCTTACTCGGATGCTTATTTATATATACATATAAGTAACGCGATAGTGGGTACTTACCTGACAATATATTATCACGCGTTGGCTCAACGTAATCATTGCCCGTTTTAGCAACAGGAATACGCTTTACTCCCGAAACTTGATAACCAACACCTGAGTATCCAATGGTGTTGATTGATGAGGCAATAGATTGAACCACTGAAGCGGAACCCGGTTGCTCATTCACATTATCGCGAAAATCACCACCGCATAGGGCGATCTTCTTAAAGTAACCATAGGTACCCGATACCGAGTTACGACCAAACATTTGAATCGAACGTTGTGCCCACGAGTAATCCAAACCTAAATCAGCCCAAGTTTGCACTGGCTGAGTCGCACCACAGCGTAACGTGGCAGAAAAAATACTGTCGAGCTGGACAAAGTTCAGCCCTTTAACTGGATTGTCCTGATGGACAAAGAGACCAATCGCATCTATCGCCACCCGCAGCGCAGTCGGTTTATAACCATGAGCACGTTCAAATGCTTCAATTTCACTATTTCGCATCGGTCGACTCATTGGACCAAATTGTGCAGTTTGTTCAGTCAATGCTGGCGGTGCTGTTGAAGAGCCAGATGCTTGTACCTGACCATTAACACCTGGATATAACTGTTTAAATTCTTCCACCCACAATGTCGTCATACCCGCGAGAGTATCTGACCCCACACTGGTCAAAGCACCGCTGATCCCTGGCACTTTTTTGTACGGAAGAAACTGCTCTTTAGCGCTTGCGGAAAAGCTCAAGAGTCCAATAATCAATGACGCAGCTAAACTTGTTATTATTCTCATCATTTCACTACTAACCGCTCTGGAAGCAGGAAAGAGAACTTACTCCCCACCCCAACTTCACTGATAATATTTAGCTGTGTATCGTGGTGAGTAAGTGCGTGCTTGACGATCGCTAAACCTAAGCCACTGCCACCGGTATCTCGTGAGCGTGCCTTATCAACGCGATAGAAGCGCTCTGTGAGTCGATGTAAATGCTGAGGCTCAATCCCTTCCCCGCTGTCTTCAACCGACAAACAAGCGCCTTGTGCCGTCAAATACCAACGTACATTCACCTTTGCTCCGGCAGGCGTGTATTTCACCGCGTTGTAGACCAGATTGGAGATAGCACTGCGCAATTGGTCGTCGTCACCCAGAACAAGTAAAGATTCATCAACATCGAATTTAAGTTTGTGCTTTTGCTCTCCACTCAAGCTTATCGCTTCTTTTTCCAGTACCTCTAACATCGCCGGAACATTGACTACTTCGTCCAATTCATGCATAGGTGCAGCTTCAATTTTTGACAGCGTAAGTAGTTGATTTACCAGGCTATTCATACGATTCAACTGCTCTGTCATTACGCCATGAGCACGGCTCCACATCGGACCAACCAACATATCTGGGTCTTCCGTCATTTCAAGGTAGCCTTGCAGTACCGTCATTGGTGTACGAAGTTCATGCGATACGTTGGCAAAGAAGTTACGACGCATTCCTTCCAACTGTTTGAGCTGAGTGACATCACGAACCACCATCAAGTGTTCACCTTCGGTGTACGGTACTATGCGTAGCTCAAGCATTCGTTCTACGTTAAGTGGTGAACGCATCTCTAGCGGTTCTGCATAGTCTTGCTTGGTCAGGTACTTGATAAAATCTGGCGTTCGGATCAAATTGGATATGGGTTGCCCTGAATCATCCGGCCAACGAAACCCTAGTAGATGCTGGGCAAGCTTGTTGCACCAAACAATATTGCCTTCACTACGAAAAACCACCACCGCATCGGGCAGTGATTCCGCACCGTTGCGGAATCGACGGATCAGGTTAGTCAACTCTTTGCGCTTTTTCCGCTGACGCTGTTGCAGGCGATAGATACCATTAAACAGCTCTTCCCAGTTTCCCGTACCTGCAGGTGGTGTTAGACGCTTCTCATCCCACAACCATGCAGAAAAACGCATCTGGTTATGTAAATGCCAGACAAGCTGCAAAGCCGTGGCAGCTAAAAGCAACCACGGCATGTAACCGAAAATCCAACCGATAATCACCCAAGGGGTGTAAAAAAAGGCTAACTCCCAGACCAGCCTTTTCCAAGTTAACCTTGCAACCACTTACTTCTCCATAGAACGTTAAGCATGGGGTACTAAGCTTTGGTTGAAAAACGATAGCCTGCACCGCGAACCGTTTGGATCAGTTTATCATGACCTTCCGTTTCAAGTGCTTTACGTAAACGACGAATATGTACATCAACTGTGCGATCTTCCACATACACATTGGTTCCCCACACATTGTTTAGTAGCTGTTCACGGCTATAAACACGTTCTTGGTGAGTCATGAAAAAATGCAACATCTTGAACTCTGTCGGTCCCATATCCAATGGCTGATCGTTAGTCGTCACGCGATGTGAAACCGGATCCAACCTCAAGCCTTGAACATCAATAACGTCTTCAAGTGCTGTTGGTGTAACACGACGTATTACCGCTTTTAATCGAGCAACCAACTCTTTTGGCGAAAAAGGTTTGGTGATGTAATCGTCCGCCCCCACTTCCAGCCCTCGAACTTTATCTTCTTCTTCGCCGCGTGCTGTTAGCATCACAACTGGAATATTACGGGTCAGTTCTTCACGTTTCATATGCTTTATGAAGTTGATGCCACTACCACCCGGTAACATCCAATCCAGCAATACAAGATCAGGGAAGGGTTCAGCTAGTTTAGTTACAGCAGTATCGTAATCTTCCGCTTCAACTGCTTGGTAACCTTTTTGTTCAAGAACAAAGCACAGCATTTCTCGAATTGGTGCTTCATCTTCAACGACTAGAATCCTTCTCGACATAACAATTAACCTTCTTGATAAAGCTGAATTAAATGAAAGGATCCACGACCCTCAATGCATAAGCATTATTACTAGCAATTATGACACTTTTGTGACCTTTGCAAACAAATTTTCATCGAACTGTCTTATTATATTGCTTGGAATTCAATCAATAAATGCTAGCAATTCACTCATGGATGACGAGTCGATTCATATTTTTAATTTCGCGACAGACAAGTGAATAAAATTTGCTAAGATGGGCGTCATCAACGTCTAAGTAGAGAAAGAATATGTGGTTTAAAAACTGTCTGGTATATCGCGTCAACCGAGACATAGACTTCAACGCGGAACAGCTAGAACAGCAACTGGCTGAATTCCGTTTTACACCTTGTGGTAGTCAAGACAAACAAAAATTTGGTTGGGTATCAGCAATGGGCAGACATGGCGATATGATGACCCATGTGTCCGAAGACCATATTCTTATCTGCGCAAAGAAAGAAGAAAAAATGTTGCCAGCTTCTGTGATTAAAGAATCACTCAATGCCAAAGTTGACGCATTAGAAATACAAGAAGGTCGTCCTCTTAAGAAAAAAGAGAAAGACAACCTAAAAGACGACATCATCATCGATCTTTTGCCACGTGCATTTAGTCGCAGTAACCATACATACGTGCTGATTATGCCAAAACAAGGATTTATCCTAGTTGATGCAAGCAGCTACAAAAAAGCCGAAGATGTGCTGGCTCTACTTCGTAAAACCATGGGCAGCTTACCTGTTGTACCTGCTATTCCAGAAAGTGCGGTTGAATTGACTCTTACTGAATGGGTTAAGACTGGTAATACACCAGCAGGAATTACCATGCTAGATGAAGCCGAGTTGAAATCTGTGCTTGAAGAAGGCGGCGTGATCCGCTGTAAAAAACAAGAATTGACCGCTGATGAGATTCGTAGCCATATCGAAGCCGATAAAATGGTGACAAAACTGGCGTTAAATTGGCAAGATCGTATCGAGTTTATCGTGGCGGAAGATAGCAGCATCAAGCGCCTTAAATTCTCCGATGAACTGAAAGATCAAAATGATGATATTCCACGTGAGGATCAAGCTGCTCGCTTTGACGCCGACTTCTCTCTTATGTGTGGAGAATTAAGTGCTTTCTTACCAAATATCTTCGAAGCGCTAGGTGGTCTACCTCACCCAAATGCGTAAGCAAAATTTGAAAAAGCCTTCTTCGGAAGGCTTTTTTGATCCTCTCAAAACAGCATACTGAGTTTTTCCTAGTCACATATCACAATTTGACGTAAAATTTGCGCCCAATTCCATTAGGTGGAATGGCCCTGACTTGAGATCAGATAACAGAGAATTGAGCAATGACAACAGAGAAAGTATTCGTACCAGAGCTACTATCACCAGCTGGTAGCCTTAAAAACATGCGTTACGCATTCGCTTATGGCGCCGATGCCGTTTACGCGGGTCAACCTCGCTACAGCTTGCGTGTACGTAACAACGAGTTTAACCACGAAAACCTGCAAGTCGGAATCGATGAAGCGCATGCGCTAGGTAAACGATTCTACGTGGTATGTAATATACAGCCACACAACTCAAAGCTAAAGACCTTCATCCGCGATCTAAAACCAGTTGCTGATATGGGTCCTGACGCATTAATCATGTCTGACCCGGGTCTTATCATGATGGTTCGCGAAGCTTTCCCAGATATGCCTATCCATCTATCGGTTCAAGCGAACGCGGTAAACTGGGCGACAGTAAAATTCTGGGCAGCTTACGGCGTTGAGCGAGTGATTGTATCTCGCGAGCTTTCTCTGGAAGAAATCGAAGAAATCCGTGAACACTGTCCTGATACAGAACTAGAAGTGTTTGTTCACGGTGCACTATGCATGGCGTACTCAGGCCGTTGTCTACTATCAGGTTACATCAATAAACGTGACCCTAACCAAGGCACTTGCACCAATGCATGCCGTTGGGAGTACAAAGTAGAAGAAGGCAAAGAGAACGACTCAGGTCAAATCGTTGAAGCATTCGACCCTAATGAAGCACAAGCGGTTGAAGTACAAGATGAACGACCTGAAACCACTATCGGTCGCGGCAAGCCAATTGACGATGTAGTTCTGCTTTCTGAAAGCCACCGCCCTGAAGAAAAAATGGCGGCATTTGAAGATGAGCACGGCACTTATATCATGAACTCAAAAGATCTACGTGCGATTCAACACGTAGAGCGTTTAACTCAGATGGGTGTGCACTCACTGAAAATCGAAGGTCGTACCAAGTCTTTCTACTATTGTGCACGTACCGCACAGGTATACCGCAAAGCGATTGATGATGCCGTTGCGGGTAAAGCATTCGATGAAACATTGATGACAACCCTAGAAAGCCTAGCACACCGCGGTTACACCGAAGGTTTCCTACGTCGTCATACCCATGATACATACCAGAACTACGACTACGGCTACTCCGTTTCAGATGCGCAACAGTTCGTTGGTGAGTTCACTGGCAAACGCAATGAAGGCATGGCTGAAGTTGAAGTAAAGAATAAATTCCTTGTCGGCGATAGCCTTGAGCTAATGACGCCAAAAGGTAACGTAATCTTCAACCTTGAAGCAATGAAAAACCGTAAAGGTGAAGCGATCGATGATGCAAAAGGCAACGGTCACTTTGTTTTCATCCCGGTACCAGAAGATTTGGAACTGGAATACGCACTCATCATGCGTAACTTGAACGCAGGTCAGGACACTCGTAACCCAACTGGTAAATAATCATGGCGTTACTGATTACTGATAAGTGCATCAACTGTGATATGTGTGACCCGGAATGTCCAAATGGGGCGATTTCTATGGGTGACAGCATTTTCGAGATTGATCCTAATCTATGTACTGAATGTAAAGGGCACTATGACAAACCAACCTGCCAGTCCGTTTGCCCGATTACCAAGTGTATTATCACTGACCCAAATCATGTTGAAACAGATGAAGAACTGCTTGAAAAGTTTGTCATCATTCAAGGTTTAGCATAAAAACGAAAGGCTCATCTATTGATGAGCCTTTTTTATATTGATGCTCTGTGCATCTAACCGGATTTAATAATGGGGAAAATATTACAGTACAACTCTTTTTCAAACTGATACTCCAAATGTTCACGCCAATTTACCGCCTTACCAATGGGTATGAGATAAAACATCTCTCGTGAGGTATCAGTTACAAACGCCAATCCATGCGCCATCAATTCATAATGGACGTCATGGACAAATCCAGGATCTAATCTTTGCCTTCCAGTAAGATGATTTACCTCCTCACGGGAGATCGTTACTGATTCTGTAGCACTGCTAAATCTCAGCTTTAGCCACTCGGCAAAATCTTTTGCACATACCATAGTCATGGGAGTGTCCTTGCTTTCACTATCATAGGAAGTAAGCCGAGCATCCTATTTATTATGTAAACGTCAATTAACCAACTTTTTATTATTTGGAACTGTGCGCGGCTATTAAAATACCTAGCAAGCGCATCTAGATACATATCATTGTATAGACCTTTTAAATCTAGGTGAGGATGCTGTGATTCTCCAGCCCAAAAGTATTAAAACTAACCATTACAATGAATACTATAAAGGGGACATACAAAATTTAACGAGTGCTATCAACAATCTGTAGACATTGTTGAGGAAGGATTTTTTTTGATTTTGACTTGGTTTTGTTTGGAGAAACGCCACTCTCTTTGCTTTTAAGCTTCGCTTTCGGCTGAGGTCGATACTCTTTTACGTTATGCTTTGGTCGCCAACTGACCACTTCTTTACCGCAACCATCACCAACTGGTGGTGGATTTTGCTCTATACAGTTCATCTCACCATCTGGGCAGCGCAGGCGAATATGCATATGATAATTATGCCCTCGCCATGGTCTGATCTTGCGCAGCCAATTTCGGTCTCCACCTTCAAGACTACACAACTTTTCTTTTATCACCGGATGAACAAATATTCGTGCGACCTTGTTATCGTCCGACGCCATTTTAATCAATCTGAAATGACGATTATCCCAATTCGATTGAATAATTTGATACGCAGGTATATCGACTAAACTTTGAGGTTTAGGGACTCTCAACGAAGATTTAGAAAGCTTCATGTCGGCAAGTCGAAACCAAATATCGATATCTAGCCCTGTTTGATGGCTAGTATGCCCTGATGTGAAACGCCCACCTTGAGGAAGAGACATATCCCCAATGAGAAGATGAGTGCGGAGATCTTCGCGCGCTTTTGCAGACAAACGCTCGATGAATTCAATCGTATCTGGATGACCATAGTAGCGTTTGTTTTGACTACGTAAGACTTGGTATCCATAGCCATTGAGAGGCAGCGCTTTAGCGCCAAATAAACAGCCATTGGCATAGCTGCCAATGGCTTCCGGTGAGAATCGATTCGGCTTAGAAAAAGATTCCCATGGTGAAGCAAATAATGAAAATGACAGAAACGATAGAAAGATAACTAACCCTGTCGTTTTCATTGCCCCACCTTACTATTGCGTTTTATTCAGCTTAGTAATGCTCGCCGTTATCGTAGTAACCGCTAGCATTTAGCGCGGTGAAAATAACGGCAACGTTAACATCTTCGCCCATCACACCTCGAACCTGTTCAGTAACAATCTTAGCCACTGCATCTTGCTTGTCTTGACCACGATCGAACCACAGCACCTCAACAAATGGGTATGCAGCGTTCACTTCCCCTTCATGGTAGAAGGTCGTGTAGACATATTCAAAAGTGAAGTCTTCACGAGGACAATCCATATATGATTGCAGTTCATCAATCAGAGGTTTCGATAGTGCTTGTACCATTTGCGGTTCGACTGCTCTAAAACGAAAATGTGGCATCTTTTGTTTCCTAATTATGGTTATGTTTTGCTTATGATACCCATTTGCTAAACAAAGGGCACTGCCAAAGTCACACTGCTGTCGCAGAGAGGTAAAAAAAAGCCGCTGATATCAGCGGCTTTTCGGAGATTAAATGCGTTATGGCATTTCGTCGAACTCTGCACCCTCTTTTTCAATTTGAGGTGGCATTAAGTGTTCTTTAGTAATACCCAGCTTCCATGCAAGTGCCGAAGCCACATAGATAGATGAGTATGTACCAACCGTAATACCAAGCAGAAGTGCCGTAGCAAAACCGTGAATCATCGCACCACCTTGGGAGAACAACGCGATTACTACGAATAGCGTGGTCGCCGAAGTAATCAGCGTACGGCTCAAAGTTTGCGTAACCGCACTATCAATGATATCTCTCGGACCGCCCTTACGCATACGACGGAAGTTCTCACGAATACGGTCAAATACAACAATAGTATCGTTGAGCGAGTAACCAACAACCGTCAACAGCGCGGCGACAATCGTCAGGTCGACTTCAATCTGCATCACAGAGAATACACCCAATGTGATGATGATATCGTGCGCCAATGCCATTACAGCACCAGCCGCCAAACGCCACTCAAATCGCACCGAAACGTAAAGCAAAATACAGATAAGCGAAACTAAAATCGCCAAACCGCCAGCTTCGGTCAGTTCATCACCCACATTAGGACCAACAAACTCGATACGACGCATTTCAACTTCTTCGCCTGTACCATCTTTGATGGCTGCAATGATTTGGTTGCCTAATGTCTCACCTGACATATCTTCACGTGGACTTAGACGTACCATCACATCACGAGCACTACCAAAGTTTTGTACAATCGCATCACCAAAGCCGTTCGCTTCTAATGAGGTACGAATTTCATCCAGTTGAGCCGGCTGTTCAAAACCCACTTCAATTAGCGTACCACCGGTGAAATCTAGACCCCAATTCAACCAGTTAGTTGAAAGTGTATAGAACGACGCACCAATCATCAGCAGAGAGAACATAAAGGCAAACTTTGACCAACGTAAAAAGCCGATCGTACCTTCTGCTTTTAGAATCTGAAACATATTAATTCCTAGCCTTAGATCGACAATTTATCAACGCGCTTACCACCATACAATAGGTTAACCACACAGCGGGTACCTATGATTGCAGTAAACATCGAGGTCAAAATACCAATAGATAGCGTAACCGCAAAGCCTTTCACAGCACCAGTACCCACTGCAAATAGAATGATTGCAGTCATTAGTGTTGTAATATTGGCATCGGCGATAGTACTAAATGCATTGGCATAACCTTGGTGAATAGCTTGCTGTGGCGAACGCCCCTCAAGCAGCTCTTCTCGAATACGCTCAAAAATCAGTACATTGGCATCAACTGCCATACCGACCGTCAAAACAATACCCGCAATACCAGGCAAGGTCATTGTCGCCCCAGGGATCATCGACATAATACCAATAATCAATACTAGGTTTGACATCAGTGCCATGTTGGCAATCAGACCAAATTTACGGTAGTAAATAGCTGTAAATAGCATTACTGCTAACATACCCCAAATACACGCTTGAATACCCATGTCGATGTTCTGTTGACCCATAGATGGACCAATCGTACGTTCTTCAACAATTGAGATAGGTGCAATAAGAGCACCAGCGCGAAGTAGCAACGCAAGGTTATGAGCTTCGGCAGTGGAATCAATACCAGTAATACGGAAGTTTCGACCTAGCGCAGATTGAATCGTCGCTTGGTTAATCACTTCTTCATGCTTAGACAAAATAACTTTGCCTTCAGCAGTTTTACGACCACTGTTTTTGTATTCCGTAAATACCGTTGCCATTAGCTGCCCGATATTCTTCTTCGAGAATGCCGACATCTTGTTACCACCTTCGCTATCTAGCGTGATGTTAACTTGAGGGCGACCGTATTCATCCACACTTGAGCTTGCATCAGTAATGCTTGCACCGCCTAGGATGACACGTTTCTTCAAAACAACAGGGCGACCATCAGTATCTAATTTAATCTCAGAACCTGCTGGCGAACGACCATTTGCCGCGGCGGCTAGATCCGCTTTAGAGTCCACTTCACGGAACTCTAGAGTTGCCGTAGCACCAAGAATCTCTTTCGCACGAGCAGTGTCTTGAACGCCTGGTAGCTCAACCACAATGCGGCTTGCACCTTGGCGTTGAACCAATGGTTCAGCAACACCGAGTTCATTTACACGGTTACGGAGAATAGTAATGTTCTGTTCAACAGCGTAGTTACGGATCTCGGTAAGGCGTTGCTCTGTGAAAGAGGCTAATAGAGCAAAACGACCATTGCTATCTGAGGTAGAAAACACCATGTCTGGGTGATTCTTTTCAAGCAAAGATTTTGCCTGCGCGAGTTGCTCTTCATTACGAAGTAGCACTTCAACAGCTTCTTTTCCTGAAGGACGAATCGCACGGTAGCGAACCTTCTCTTCACGTAATTCACTGCGGAACGCTTCTTCCTGCTGACCAACCAATTTCCCCATTGCCGCGTCCATATCCACTTCCATTAAGAAGTGAACACCGCCACGTAAGTCGAGGCCAAGCTTCATAGGTGAAGCGCCAATTGCTTCAAGCCAGTTTGGTGTTGCAGGTGCAAGATTGAGCGCCACGATGATTTCTTTACCGAGGGCTTCACTGATCAAATCACGCGCACTGATTTGAGTATCAGTGTCGTTGAAACGCACAAGAATCGATCCATTTTCTAAAGCAATGGATTTGAAAGGGAGGCTCTGGGTATCTAGAGCTTGAGTGACAGAATCCAGCGTAGCAATATCTACAGAGGCGCCGCGCGCCCCTGTAACTTGAATTGCCGGATCTTCACCGTATAGATTAGGAAGTGCATACAATGCAGCAATAGCGATGGCGATCATCACCATCAAATACTTCCATAACGGATAACGGTTTAGCACAGCGAGGATCCTTTAGCTGTCTATAGAGATTTCAGCGTACCTTTTGGTAGCACTGCTGATACAAAGTCTTTCTTGATAACAACTTCGTTGTTTAGGTTTAGCTCGATAGTGATGTAATCGTTATCTTCAGCCATTTTAGTGATTTTACCCACTAAACCACCGCTAGTAAGTACTTCATCGCCTTTGCCCATTGAAGACATTAGCGTTTTATGTTCCTTAACGCGCTTAGATTGTGGACGGTAGATCATGAAGTAGAAGATCACTGCGAACATCGCTAGCATGATAATCATTTCGAAACCGCCACCAACTGGTGATTCTGCTGCTGCGTGAGCTTGAGAAATAAACATGAAAATATCCTCTATTATATTTTTGATAATCCAACAAATTGGGCTTTCGCTTTTTATATTCAAGCATGCACATCTGTATTAGAGACCGCACTCTCAAAAATATCGAGCTTTTGCTCATTTATTCAGCGGGGATGTAGATAACATATCCGCCATTAATAAAAGCCTTAGGCAGTGACCTAAGGCTTAATATTGATTACTGCTTGCCGAGTGCCGGAACCTCACGGTCACGGCGAGCGTAAAACTCTTCTACAAACTGGTCGAAGCGATCTTCGTCGATCGCTGTACGAATGCTTTCCATCAAACGCTGATAGTAACGCAAGTTATGGATAGTATTTAGTCGTGAACCTAGGATTTCGTTACAACGATCCAAATGATGTAAGTACGACTTAGAGTAATGCTTACAAGTGTAACAGTCACAATGCGGATCTAATGGTGTTGTATCTGTTTTATGTGTCGCATTACGGATCTTGATCACACCACCAGTTACAAATAGGTGTCCATTACGCGCATTACGCGTTGGCATTACGCAGTCGAACATGTCGATACCGCGACGTACACCTTCTACTAAATCTTCTGGTTTGCCAACACCCATTAAGTAACGAGGTTTGTCTTGTGGAAGTTGTGGGCAAGTGTGCTCAAGAATACGGTGCATGTCTTCTTTAGGTTCACCAACGGCAAGACCACCAACTGCGTAGCCATCAAAACCAATCTCCGTTAGCCCTTTCACTGATACGTCACGTAAGTCTTCGTAAACACCACCTTGAATGATACCAAAAAGGTTATTTGGGTTATCAAGCTTATCGAAGTGATCGCGTGAACGCTGTGCCCAACGTAAAGACATTTCCATCGATTTTTTTGCTTCATCGTGTGTTGCTGGGTATGGCGTACACTCATCGAAGATCATTACGATGTCTGAACCTAAATCTTTTTGGATTTCCATCGACTTTTCAGCGTCCATGAAAACTTTGTCACCGTTTACAGGATTGCGAAACTGTACGCCTTCTTCTGTAATTTTACGGATATCACCCAGGCTAAATACTTGGAAACCGCCTGAATCAGTCAAGATAGGACCTTGCCAGTTCATGAAGTCATGCAAGTCGCCGTGCAGCTTCATCACTTCTTGTCCCGGGCGTAACCATAGATGGAAAGTGTTACCCAACAGGATTTCTGCGCCCGTCTCTTTCACTTCTTCTGGCGTCATACCTTTTACTGTACCGTAAGTACCAACAGGCATGAATGCAGGTGTTTGAACACTGCCGCGCTCAAACGTTAGCTGACCACGGCGTGCATTACCGTTGGTCTTTTTTAAATCAAATTTTAACTTCACGAAGCCTCCAATGTCAGAGAAACAGTCTGACGATGATGTGGGCAATTAGCCCAGTAAGGAGCGGTCGCATTTTCCCTGCGAGATATGAGAAGTCGCCCTCTCACCCCTAGCCTACTGCTAGCACTCGTAAATTTACTTTAAGTTCTCGTTATTTAACCAAAACTCAATAACTATTGTACAGTTACCACTGCGCATCGCAGCTAATGGCATGCCACATAATACTGGAAAAAAACACGAACGAAATATTACTTTTAATGACAAAGAAAAAGTGCGCACTTTACAGACAAAATGAGCACTTTTAATACCGCTAAAAATTGTAGGGCAACGCTAGATTGTCTTCTTGCTAATAAACATCGAATCACCGTACGAGAAGAAACGGTATTGGTTCTCTACCGCATGCTTGTATGCATTCATTGTATTCTCATAACCTGCAAATGCGCTCACTAACATTATGAGCGTCGATTCTGGTAGGTGAAAATTAGTGATCAAACCGTCGACTAACTGATATTCGTAACCAGGGAAAATAAATATTTCCGTGTCACCAAAGAAAGGAGCCAACTCGGTACCTTTTTTCAATGCGTCTTGCGCAGCACTTTCAAGTGAACGAACAGAGGTGGTACCTATGGCAATCACACGACCGCCGCGCGCTTTCGCCGCATTGATAGCATTCACCACGTCTTCATTTACTTCCACATACTCAGCATGCATGTGATGATCGTGAATATTGTCCACTTTCACCGGCTGGAAAGTACCCGCGCCCACATGCAATGTGACATAGGCGAGTTCGGCACCTTTTTCTTTGATTTTCTCAAGCAAGATTTCATCGAAATGCAAACCCGCTGTTGGCGCAGCTACTGCACCCGGTTTTTGATTATAAACCGTTTGATAACGCTCTTTGTCCGCCTCTTCATCAGGACGATCGATGTACGGCGGCAAAGGCATATGACCAATTTGTTCTAAGATCTCGAGAACAGTTTGATCTGAATTAAACTTTAGTTCGAACAACGCATCGTGACGCGCCACCATTTGTGCTGAAAATTCATCATTATCGCCAACAATAATAGTCGAGCCTGGCTTAGGTGATTTAGAACAGCGCACATGGGCAAGAATGCTCTTGTCATCTAGCATTCGCTCCACCAACACTTCTAATTTACCGCCTGATTCTTTACGACCAAACATACGTGCTGGAATAACTCGGGTGTTATTAAATACAACTAAATCACCCGCTTCAATGTGGTTTAAGACATCGGTAAATCTGCCATCAGCTAATTCGCCGCTGTTGCCATTTAGTTGTAATAAACGACTCGACGTACGCTCCGGTTGTGGATAGCGCGCGATCAATTCATCAGGAAGGTCGAAATGGAAATCAGATACTTGCATGTCTTTAGTCTTAAATCGGGTGAACAATAGGTGTCACGAAGCTTTTCGCAGCCGACTAGTATATGTCGAGAAGGCGCAATAGCAAGGAGAGATATTGTAATCAATATTGAACAGACAGCAAAAAATGAATTGAGACTGGATGAAATATGAATTTAAGTTAGAAACAAGCTAGTGCCGTATCGCACCTTGTAACAGAATGCATTAAGGATTAGCTAGTAGATAAGTATTAGGTGGAAGTATGACACTCAGGAAGCAACTTACATATGGATTTGGTAGTATCATCGTACTACTGATTATCGTTAGCGCATTATCTCTATTTCGTTTTAGCGATACCAGCCAAGGGTTTAACAATTACCGCAATTTAGCACTTGTCAGCGTCAACAGTGGTCGTGTTCAAGCAAACTTACTCGAATCACGCTTAGCCGTTGTTAAGTACATTAAGTCACAAACCAGCGAAACTCTCGAACAGTTCGATCAAAGAATCATATCCACCACCGAATTACTTGATCAAACCATCGAGCTAAATCTCATCGAATCTCAAAAAGAAGAGCTGAAAAAAATCAAAGATCAGATACTCACCTATCAAGGTCAGTTTGGGCTGGTTGTTGGGCTGATTAGCCAACGTAATGATTTAGTATTTAACCAACTTGATCCTAATGGTCTAAAAATGCGTGAATCAATTTCAACATTGATGAAACGAGCTCATGAGTCCGATGATTCAACGGTTGCAATGTACGCTGGCGAACTACAAGAAAGCACCCTTATAGCGCGCCTATTCGCGATTAAGTTCCTCATCAATAATGATATTCAAGACGCTGCCGCTGCAGAAAATGAATTTAAACAGATGGTCGAACGCCAGAAGTTACTAGAAGCAGAACTCGTCACACCTGAACACAAAGCATTGCTAAAACAATATCAACAAGCCTTTTCACTATATACCAGCGCTTTTCGCAATATCGTAACAACGATTAACCAACGCAACGATGTGATCAAAAATCAGCTTGATGTAATTGGTGCGCAGTCAGCAAACGCGATTGAAAGCATTAAACTAGAAGCCAAAAATGAGCAAGATAACGTTGGTCCATACATGGTCGATAAGCTAGAAAGTGCTCAGTACATTATTTTCTGGCTATCGATCGTAGCCGCTATCATCGCGATTGGTGTTGCAACTAAGATTTTCGCCAGTATCCGCGCAACGGTAGGAGGCGAACCTCGTGATATTCAAAGAATTGTTCAGCAAGTCTCACAAGGTGACCTATCTAGTGAGATTTCTGTTACCGGAAAAGAAACCGGTATTTATGCCAATATGATTTCTATGCGTGCCGAACTTCGCCGTATTATTGATCACTCGCACAACATATCAGAAAGCGTTTCTGCCGCCTCAGTCCAGCTAGTCTCTGCAATGAAACAAACTCACAATAATGCACAGCAAGAACTCAGTCATATTGAACAGATTGCTACTGCTGTCACAGAACTTTCTAGCACAGCAAGTGAAGTGAGCTCAAATGCCTCCAACGCCGAACATGCAGCAGCAGGAGCCACATCAAACGTCCAAGAGGGTCAATCAGCACTTCGCTCGTCCGATGAAGTAGCGAAACAAATTGAACTGTCGATTGCTGAAAGCACCGACATCGTTAACAAATTGCGCGAGTATTCAATTGAAATTGGCAGTGTGGTTGAGGTGATCAGTGATATTTCAGCACAAACGAATCTACTCGCTCTTAACGCAGCTATAGAAGCAGCGAGAGCTGGTGAGCAAGGTCGAGGATTTGCAGTCGTGGCTGATGAAGTGCGCTCTCTAGCGGCTCAAACACAACAATCTACTGTCAGTATTCAAGACATTATTACTCGCCTTCAAGCTCAAGCTGAACAAGCCAATAGCGGCATGGCGACTAATATGGAGCTAGTCGAAAACTCACGCACCATTAGCCTAGAGCTAGCACGATCATTCAATGCGATTAGCAGCTCCGTCAATCAAATTTCTGATATGAACACCCACGTTGCTACTGCATCAGAAGAGCAGTCTTGTGTCACTCAAGAAGTCTCCGAAAATATTACGACCACCTTTGAGATAGTCAATAACAACGTAACTGGCGTTAAAGAAAGTGAACAAGCCAGCGAAAAACTCTCATGTCTTGCCAGTGAGCAGCGGCAATTACTCGGCTTCTTTAAGCTCTAGATTTTAATCTCTCTATACCTCTACTGACACCCACCATCATGGTGGGTGTTTTCTTATTTATCAAAGTCATTTAAGTGCCCAGACAGACAAACTCCCTTACTATTATTAAGGAAATTTTCATTAAATATTGGCTCAGCTCCCAAAACAAAGCGGCAAATACTCCTATAGTAATTAAGAGAAACGACTTATCTTTCGCTATTACCTTTGCGGTAACAGATTGCAAAAAAAACTAAGGAGGTGACCATGATAACAGTCGAAGATATGATGACTCGTAACCCGCATACTTTGTTACGCTCTCATTTGCTTGTCGACGCTAAACACACCATGGAAGCGTTAGACATCCGCCATATTCCTATCGTAGATGGCGACAGACATTTACTTGGTATCATTACCCAACGTGATGTACTTGCAGCTCAAGATTCAAGCTTACAAGATGTATCTGAAGAGGAATCCTTTACACTTAATACTCCTTTGTACGAAATAATGCGCACCAGCGTTATGAATGTCACACCCAAAGCTGGATTAAAAGAAACTGCCATGTATATGCAAAAGCATAAAGTGGGCTGTTTGCCAGTTGTCGACAAAGGTCGTTTAGTAGGCATTATTACCAATAGCGACTTCGTATCGATTGCGATCAGTTTATTGGAACTGCAAGAAGAGGTTGAACCAGAAGAGATTGAAGATTAGCGAATAAAAAAGAGAGCGGCGAGAGCCGCTCAAAGAACATCAAATTTATGCCTAAATAATAGGGGTGTAAATCGGAACAGAAATGCATAGCCATCTCGTTAAGTGGTTGTTTACATCCGACTCGAACAATCACCTAACCAGACGCACTATTTTTGACTAAAACTGGTCTTCTTCAGTTGAACCAGTTAGAGCTGTTACAGATGACTGACCACCTTGAATTGTGTTGGTCATCTTATCAAAGTAACCAGTACCCACCTCTTGTTGATGAGCAACGAAAGTATAACCTTTCTCAGCCGCTTCGAATTCTGGACGTTGAACTTTCTCAACGTAATGACGCATGCCTTCACCTTGAGCGTAAGCATGTGCCAACTCAAACATGTTGAACCACATATTGTGGATACCCGCTAGAGTAATAAACTGGTATTTGTAACCCATGTTTGCAAGTTCTTGCTGGAACTTCGCAATCGTTTCTGCATCAAGGTTCTTCTCCCAGTTAAACGATGGAGAACAGTTGTACGCCAGCAATTGATCTGGGAACTCAGCGTGAATTGCTTCTGCAAATTTACGTGCCTCTTCCAAACAAGGTGTTGCCGTTTCACACCAAATAAGGTCGGCATAAGGTGCATAAGCTAAACCGCGAGAGATCGCTTGGTCGATACCAGCACGAACACGATAGAACCCCTCTTGAGTGCGTTCGCCATCAACAAAGTCTTTATCATATGGATCACAATCTGACGTTAGCAAATCGGCGGCATTTGCATCAGTGCGAGCAATAACCAGTGTTGTCGTACCGCAAACATCGGCGGCAAGACGTGCCGCAACTAATTTTTGAACCGCTTCTTGAGTCGGAACAAGAACCTTGCCACCCATGTGACCACATTTTTTCACTGACGCTAATTGATCTTCAAAGTGAACACCCGCAGCACCAGCATCAATCATAGACTTCATCAACTCGTATGCGTTTAATACGCCACCAAAACCCGCTTCTGCATCGGCTACGATTGGTAGGAAGTAATCAATTCCACCTTCGTCTTCAGGAGACTTACCGCCTGACCATTGAATTTGGTCAGCACGACGGAATGAATTATTAATGCGTTTAACTACCGAAGGTACTGAATCAACTGGATACAGTGATTGATCTGGGTACATGGTTGAAGCAGTGTTATTGTCTGCTGCGACCTGCCAACCTGATAAGTAAATCGCTTCAATACCCGCTTTGGCCTGCTGTACGGCTTGACCGCCAGTGAGTGCACCAAGACAATTTACGTAACCTTTCTTTGAGCTGCCATTGACGAGTGTCCAAAGTTTATCAGCACCACGTTGAGCTAGGGTATTGGCCGGAACGACTGAACCACGTAGCTCTACTACTTCTTCAGCAGTATAAGGACGTTTTACATTGTTCCAGCGTGGATTGGTTGCCCAGTCTTTTTCTAGAGCTTCGATTTGTTGGCGTCGAGTAAGTGTCATTATTCTATCCCTCATTTAATGCGCTTTGCGCTTTTTATCTTTGCTGGTGGTACATCCCTATCCACCAGAATTCCTTCACGTTATTAGTTCGTTACGGCGCTAATCTAAGTAGTCGTAACCTGGAATGGTTAAGAAGTTGGTTAGTTCATCGCTAGTGGTTAAATCAGCCATCAACTTAGCCGCATCATCAAAGCGCCCAGCGCGATAGCGGGCTTCACCCACTTCTTGCTTCACAACCTCAATCTCTTCAGATAAATATTGTTCAAACAGAGCTTTTGTGACGACCAGACCGTTATCAAGATCTTTACCGTGTTGAATCCATTGCCAAATAGATGCACGAGAAATTTCAGCAGTTGCCGCGTCCTCCATTAAGCCGTAAATCGGTACACAGCCATTACCAGAGATCCACGCCTCAATGTATTGCAGCGCCACTCTAATATTATGTCGCATGCCCTGCTCTGTACGTTCACCAGTACAAGGTGCTAATAATTGCTCTGCCGTTATTGGTGTGTCATCAGCACGGCTTACATCCAATTGGTTGATGCGCTCACCCAGAACTTTGCTAAATACATCTATGGCAGTGTCTGCAAGTCCTGGATGAGCAACCCATGTGCCATCATGACCGTTGTTGGCTTCTAATAGTTTGTCGTTATAGATTTTGTCGAGTACTTGCTGGTTTTGCGCAGGATCTTTAACTGGAATCAGTGCAGCCATCCCACCCATTGCAAATGCACCACGCTTATGACAAGTTCGAACCAACAGCCTTGAGTACGCATTAAGGAACGGTTTTTCCATCGTCACCACCTGGCGATCCGGCAGCACGCGATCTTTGTGTTTTTTCAGCGTTTTGATGTAGCTAAAGATATAATCCCAGCGACCACAATTTAGCCCAACAATATGTTCTTTTAGACAGAACAGAATTTCATCCATTTCAAAGACGGCTGGTAGCGTTTCAATCAAAACCGTCGCTTTGATTGTGCCAGTGTTGAGAGCAAAGTAATCCTCGGTAAAGTGAAATACTTCACTCCACCATTTCGCTTCATGGTACGACTGCAACTTGGGAATATAGAAGTACGGTCCACTGCCTTGCTTCAATAGTGCTTGATAGTTGTTGTAGAAATAGAGCGCAAAATCGAATAGAGCACCGGGGATGATCTGGTCATTAAACGTGACGTGTTTTTCTTTCAAATGAAGACCACGCACGCGACAGATTAATACTGCAGGGTCTTGTGCCAGTTCATAATGCTTCCCGTTATCAAGGTTGGTATAACTGATGCTGCCGAGAATAGCGTCACGCAAATTCACTTGCCCATCTAATACCTTTCCCCAAGCTGGTGACATTGAATCTTCAAAATCAGCCATGAACACTTTCACGTTCGCATTAAGCGCATTGATCACCATTTTACGGTCTGTCGGACCAGTAATTTCTACGCGACGATCTTGTAAGTCACTTGGGATACCGAGGATCTTCCAGCTACCTTCGCGAATGTCTTGCGTCTCTGGTAAAAAGTCTGGCAGCACCCCTGCATCAATAGTCGCTTGTTTTTGTTCTCGTGCTGAGAGCAACCCCTCAATTTCTGGCGCAAACTGCTCACAAAGTAAGGCGAGAAAAGTTTGGGCTTCCGTAGGGAAAATCTCTTGATGTTGCAAAGACAACTCACTGGTTATCTTTAACAACGATAAAGTCTCTTGGGCTTCCTTAGCGGATTTTGTTTTATCAGGCGTTTGAGCAAGCATGGTTTCTTCCTTTAAATACGTCACTATAGTTACATTTGTAATTAATAGACGACATTTATATTATTTTTCCCAACTTTATAATTCGACTTCGACTTCGCTTTCTGACTCTACAATTCAATATTATTTTGATAAAAGCAATCTAGACATAAGTCTTACCGAGCCTTTAAATAACTTACATCATAGAAATTAGTAGCGAAAGAGGGAGAGCGAAGTTTGAAGTTTTATTCGGTAGAGAGGAAACCTATTCCAGACACCCGCATCATGTAGGTAGTTACGTAATTTAATTACAGTGAAATTTAAGGTGTGAATTTTTTTCAAACAAGCGTTTAAATGAGATTGGTTCGATTTTTATCCTACAATTTCAAAACTTTAGTTATGGAATAATTAGATAATTCAAACAGAGCTAAAATAATTACGTGTAAAATTAACAGTGTGAAATTGCACAATTTCATGAAATCTTCAAAAATTATTTTCTGTAAAATTTCACAAGTCAAAGTTCACCAGCAGAATTAAAAACCAAAAAACGCACTTAAAGTAGTGCGTTTTAGGTATGAATAGGCAAATTATCGGCTAATACTTATTGCTAAAGTAACTCTGATACCACATCCGCTAACTGATTAAATGTGTTAACTCGCGAAGAACTTGGTCGCCAAACTAAGCCAATATGTCGATGAGCTTGCTGACCAGGAGGATCAACCACTACCAAATTCTGATTGTCGATCAGCCCATGGTCGATTGCCATTTGCGGAATAAACGTCGTACCAAGACCGTTAGCCACCATCTGCACTAAGGTATGTAAGCTCGTTGCAGAGAAAGGGTTAATCTTATCTTTATCAGTCAACTTACATGCCGATACGGCATGCTCTGTTAAACAATGCTCTTTCTCTAATAAGAAAACGTACTCATCGGGTAAATCAGCATAACGAATTGGTACCTTAATAGCCTCCACTTGGTTGCGGCTGATAACCATACGAAACGGATCGCTGCCAACAATTTTACTCTCCATGCCATCTATATCAACGGGCAAAGCCAAAATAAGTACATCAAGCTCACCATGACGCAAAGCCGCCAACAAATTAGTAGTCGTATCTTCGCGAAGCAACATATTCAAACTAGGAAAACGTTGGTTGACCTCTTGGACTAAATCGCACAACAAAAACGGAGCAATAGTGGGAATACAGCCAACTTTCAGTTGCCCTTCCATATCTCCGCCTTGGCAAAGAAGACCCAGTTCAACTAAATCTTGCCCTTTCGCTAGCAAATCTCTGCCTTGCTGCACGACTAACTCACCGGCGTGAGTAAATACTAACGGGCTTTTTTTGTCTTTCTTTTCATAGAGAGGACACCCGATCAACTCTTCAAGGTTTTGAATACCTTTACTTAACGTTGATTGGCTAACAAAGCATTTATCCGCAGCATCACCAAAATGACGGGTTTCATGCAAAGTAACTAAGTAATGTAATTGCTTAAGACTGGGCCATTTATTCATAGTTTTATCGTTATTTATTACTCGGATAGTGATCAAATCTGCAGATTATGTCTTATCGCTTTTTTCGATTAACCTAATCTATTTAATTCGCTTTTTCCAATACTACAATCTGTACTATAGTTTGTCTCGTACAAACACGGACCGAACCGTAACAGTGTTTACAGGTTTGGATCTAACCATATATTTAGGAGCAAAAAAATGGTACTAGTTGGTCGTCAAGCCCCTGACTTTACTGCAGCAGCTGTTCTAGGTAACGGCGAAATCGTTGATAACTTCAACTTTGCAGAATTCACTAAAGGTAAGAAAGCGGTTGTTTTCTTCTACCCACTAGATTTCACTTTCGTTTGCCCATCTGAGCTAATCGCGTTCGACAACCGTTTTGAAGATTTCAAAGCGAAAGGCGTAGAAGTAATCGGTGTATCTATCGATTCTCAGTTCTCTCACAATGCATGGCGCAACACGCCTGTTGAGAACGGCGGTATCGGTCAAGTTAAATACCCTCTAGTTGCTGACATTAAACACGAAGTTTGTAAAGCTTACGATGTTGAGCATCCAGAAGCAGGTGTTGCTTTCCGTGGCTCTTTCCTAATTGACCAAGACGGTCTTGTACGTCACCAAGTAGTTAACGATCTACCACTAGGTCGTAACATCGACGAAATGCTACGCATGGTTGACGCACTTAACTTCCACCAAACACATGGTGAAGTTTGCCCTGCACAATGGGAAGAAGGTAAAGCAGGTATGGACGCATCACCAACTGGTGTTGCAGCGTTCCTATCTGAACACGCAAGTGACCTAGCTAAGTAATTTAGCGCAACCTGTCCACGCTCACGGACAGTTGGTTGGACGAAGTAAAGCATAAGCGCGAAAAGCGCAACGCCAATCAGTTAAGTAAAGTCTCAAGCAAAAGCCCGATGCATCTCATCGGGCTTTTTTTCTTTTATCCCACCGAATAATAGATGAACGTTATACCTAAGAAACTTGAATATGCAGGTAGACGGCAAGTAAGAAAGTCCCCTGAGCATAGGTGAACTATGTGATTGGGGCGCACGAACACTGCCAACACCGCTGCAACTTCAAGTATGACGGGTATATATCGCAAACATTTTAGTATTGGATAACTAGTTCGACTTCCAATCAGACAAAACTATCGCTATTAAGACAAAACGTATCCTTCTACAGACTTTCTCCTTTTTAGCTCTTTTATCTACCCGGTAGTGTCACTATGATGGCTATCAACTTATTCCAAGTTCTTGCCACTAAATCGGCGAGAATAAAAAAGACTCAACAGATGGAGATGACTATGGCTTTCTTTTCCCTAGCTTTCGGTACTGCAACAAAAAATCGTGACGGCAAAATCATTGAAGCGTTTTTCCCACATCCAGTGCTTAACCCTACTGACGCACTTGTTAATGCGCTCGCTGCAGTAGCAGGCTACGAACAAGGCAACCAAGCAATTGAAATCTCTGCGACGCAAAGTGCCGAGCTAGCTGCTGTGTTTACCGCAAACGGTGATGCTGAAAACGCCTCTTTTGCAACAAAAGCAGCCGCGTCAACACAGCCTCTAGTACTGGTTATTCTCGCAACAGATGAGCAATCGCAATCTGTTGCAGAAGGTTTCCTGAAGCTACAGCTGATCTCTAACCGTCTAGTTAAACCTCACGGCACTGTATTAGACGGTATCTTTGGTTTGTTGCACAACATCGCATGGACGAACGAAGGTCCGATCGATCTTCCTGAGCTAGCGGAGCGTCAAGTAGAAGCTCGCTTAGCAGGACGTGCATTGAGTGTAGATTGTGTCGACAAATTCCCTAAAATGGTTGATTACGTTGTACCAACAGGCGTACGTATTGCCGATACTTCTCGCGTTCGTTTAGGCGCACACGTGGGTGAAGGTACTACCGTCATGCACGAAGGCTTTATCAACTTCAACGCTGGTACAACAGGTGTAAGTATGGTTGAAGGTCGCATCTCTGCGGGTGTGGTTGTTGGTAACGGCTCAGACATCGGTGGTGGCGCATCTATCATGGGTACACTCTCTGGCGGCGGTAAAGTGGTTGTTTCTATCGGTGAAAACTCACTGCTTGGCGCGAACGCTGGTCTTGGTTTCCCTATGGGTGACCGTTGTACTATCGAGTCAGGTCTGTACGTTACCGCTGGTTCTAAGGTACGCATGCTAGATTCACAGGGCAATGAAGTTGAAATGGCGAAAGCTCGTGATCTCGCTGGCGTCTCTGACCTGCTATTCCGCCGCAACTCTGTAACTGGTCAAATTGAATGTTTGGCAAACAAGAGTGCTGTTGAGCTGAACGCAGAACTGCACAAAAATAACTAATTTTCTGCCTAGATAAATTAGATTAAGATCCCTGCGCTTCGGTGTGGGGATTTTTGTTATCACAATAGAAAAAATTGATTATCGTAACTCCCCTTCGCTACTTATTATCAATCCGCTTAACGTTGGCTATAACTTAGGATTTGATAACCTCATCAATACAATGAAAAAAATAACCTATCTACTGCTTATGCTACTTGGAGGATGTTCTCTTTCTCCTGAGCAAGGTCAATCTTGCTATTGCCCGTCAACATCAACGCCACCTCCGGTTGTTTATCCACCAGCAAATAATAAAGAGAGCATCAACCAGCTACTAGCTTATGTCGCAAAGCTCGCCAAAGATCGCTGGGGGGAGGATGAGTTTCTTGAAGCTGGTAAACATCGCTACGTTAAGTATCTTGATGGTTACAACACCCGTGCTCATATTGATTTCGATACAGGTAAGATCTATGTATCGACTATCTCCCAATATCAGCCACAACAAAAACTGCGCAAAGCGATCGTGCAAACTTTATTAATGCCTGCCGATCCAGCGCACGCAGAGTTATTTAGCGATAAAGAAGCCATGCTGCGCGGCAAGCCTTTCTTGTTGGGACAAGTATTGGATCATGAAGGGCAAGCGATTGAATGGGAATGGCGTGCAAATCGTTACTCAAACTACTTGCTTGAGAACGCTCTGCGCACTAAATCCATCAAGCAAGGCCAAGCTCACTATGTTCAAATAAGCATGGTGAATGACCACTTAGAACAGCGCGAATACCAATATGCAGGGCTCATTCGTGATGCGGCAAAACGTTATGACATACCTGAAGATTTGATTTACTCGATTATAAAAACCGAGAGCAGCTTTAACCCATACGCGGTAAGCCACGCGGGTGCTTATGGTTTGATGCAGGTCATCCCGAGAACCGCTGGGGCTGATGTCTTTAATTTGGTGAAAAACAAACCGGGTATTCCAACAAAAGAATATTTATTTGATCCGGCTAGTAACATAGATACTGGTGCTGCGTATTTCTATATTCTTAAAAATCGTTACTTAAGAGATGTGAAGAACCCAACATCGATGCACTTTAGTATGATTTCAGCATACAACGGCGGTACGGGAGGGGTACTTTCAGCCTTCGACAGTGACCGTAAGCGCGCAATGGTTAAACTGAACAGTTCGACACCTCGACAAGTGTACGACACCTTAACCACCAAGCATCCGAAAGGCGAAGCTCGTCGTTACTTACAAAAGGTTCTCTATTTCCAAAAAGATTTCAACCTCGGCAACCTCTAACCTTTTGTGACTCAACATAAAAAAGGCCTGGCGAAGTGCCAAGCCTTTTTTGCATCTAAAAAGAGCAATTAACCAGGATGCCCATCGACCCGAGGCGTAACGAGCATATAACCGAACTTGACAATAAACAGCGCAAACGCCAATGCCCACAATGCACCGCTGATATCGATCATAAGTAGCATATGCGCAGGGAACATGGCAACCCCAAAGCTACGAATCAGTGCAGCCAGTAATAAAACTCCAAAAGCGACGCCCATTTTTGGACCTTGGTAAATAGCTCGCCCAGTATGCCCCATGGTAACACGCGTGATCATCGCCAGAATCAATCCACTCAACGCACCAATCGCAAACAGATGGATCATATTATGTTGTGCAAACGCATTTTGCCAAAGCCCACGAACCAACAAACTAGCAGGAATACACAGATACGCCGCATGTAGCGACCAAACTAAAGGTTCTTTAAGCGTCTTCCAAGGCTTCCAACGTAACATGCGTATCAACTGCGCAATACCGGCTATAACCATAAGCCAAGGGCCAAGTTGTCCCATAACCAATGGGAAGAAACTTAAAATAAACAACGCCAATAATGGTAGGTTTGCCAAACATTCCAACCACAGTAGCGGTTGAGGCTTTTCAAAATTAAACCTTTTTGCGGTAAAGAACGGGATCACTCTGCCGCCCATGACCGAAAGCAATAATGTGAACCACCAAAGCATGGCTTGCCAAACCGCTAACGCAGAGAAAGGCGGCATACCTTTTATGCATGCGTAACTGGCAAAATTCGCAATAATGGCTAGAACAAATAACGGTACAAAAAATAGATTCTTATACCCTTTTACCTTAATCACTCTCCATGCGACTTCATACGCCGCAACAGCTAGAAATAGCGCATCAATAATAGAGATTAGCCAAAGTGGCGCAGGCGTCCAGAGCAGCAAGCGCGGTGTCAACCAGAGCACCACAATGGCTAAAAGTCGATAATTTTTAGTCCCGTTAACCCCAGTCCAGTTTTGAACCGCAGTCAAAACGAAACCGACAACGATGGCCATAGCAAAGCCAAAAAGCATTTCATGTACATGCCACCATAAAGCTGGGACCGCCAGCGCTTGTGGCTGACCGGAATTAAACATCCAAACCCAAAGGGGAATAGCAATAAAGGCATAAATTGCACCCAAAAAGAAGAAGGGGCGAAATCCAAGACGCAAAATGGCAGGTATTTTTTCTTCAACCTGCTTATCAGTAATATTGAGCACTACAAGACTCCTATAGTCGTACTAGTCTTTCTTTTGCAGTTTTTGTGCCAAATTAAAAACAACCAATTATCAAAGCTTTAAACTAAAAACACACAACAAAAAGGTCAATATGACACTCATAAAATCGAGTCATATTGACTCGAAGAAATCAATTTAACTTATAACGCATTGCGATATCAATGAACACAAAGCACTTTGGCGTTAAGCACTTAACCCGATATCATTGCTCTATACCCAGAAGCCTTGGCAATGCTGCTCGACAACAGCGCAAAGGATTCAATTCGAACGGGAATATCATTCATCATAAGAGTAGCAGTATGACGCAATATATCTTTGGCTATGGCAGTTTAATGAACTCCGCATCACGTCAATTAACGGGGCAAACCTCCGCTGCAACACCAGCGGTAGCACATGGGCTTTGTCGTTATTGGGGAAAGGTCGACGAGAGCTATATTCTAGCACCACTGGTCGTAACTAAAGGAGATGGACTCGTCAACGGAGTGCTTCTTCAAGTTGATGACGATCAATTAGTCGAATTTGACCGACGCGAACGTGGCTACCAACGTATCTCGATTGTTCATCAAGAATTGGACACACTACTAACACTAAACGAGCAAGACCAAGTGTGGATCTATGTCACCGATCAAGCCACCCCGCCCTGCTCGATGAGCCCTATTGTTCAAACGTATGTTGATACTGTTTTAACCGGATGCTTAGAAGTCTCAGAAAATTTTGCGAGGCAGTTTATTGAACATACTATTGGTTGGCATCATCCATTGGAAAATGATCGCGCCAAGCCCAAATATGGCAACTTAGCTGGTGTGACACCAGAGCATCGCCAGAGGATAGATCAATTACTCACTGCTAATCGTTGATCCTTATTCTAATCAAATATCTCTATCCATTGAGATAACACAGTGTACAGCCTTAAATACCAGTGCCGCTGATATTTATATCGATAGGACTGTTATCAACAATTGTACATTGTTCGATTGATAACACTTCCATGACAATTGATAGATTAATAAACAATAAACTGGCGGTACATTGTTCTAATAATTGATTGCAGCTATGAAAACGACCACCTATACCAATGAAAAAGCATTCGATAGTGAGATCTCAGGTCATCGTTCGACTTCAGAGATCATTCAAAAACGTTGCCTAACGGCATTGATCGGTGTTGCTATCTGCTTTCTCGTCAACCTAGTGCTGCGTGTTGACTATATTCTGCTAGGTAATCAAATTGGTGAACTTTCTTTAACTGAAATGCTCGAGCAACTCATGCTCATCATCTCGGCTGGATCGTTCTACTGGTTAGTTAAGACTCAACCGACACTAAAACATGCTGCTGTGTTGGTTGGTACGTTTTTCTTAGTGATGTTGATTCGTGAAAATGATGCTTTTTTTGACTATATTAGTCACGGATTTTGGCTTTACCCTGCCCTTGTCGCCACCTTTACTGCGCTAGTTTATGCAACCCGCAATGGAAAACAGACATTAGATCAACTTGCCGTACTCCTCGGGGCTTCTTATATGAATATGCTCATTTTGGGAGTGATTATGTTATTGGTCTATTCTCGCCTATTTGGCATGGGCAGTTTTTGGCACGGTGTCATGGGGGAACATTATGTTCGTGACGTGAAAAACATCGCCGAAGAAGGTTCCGAACTTTTGGCTTATTGCATCATCGCCTTCTCTTCATTTAAGATTCAACGCCACTTCAAAGCCGCTCGCTAGATCTCTGCCCAATGTAGCGGCTCATCACCCGTGCTATCGATTTATATTGATGGCACAAATAATGGCTAGTTTGACGCTATCACCCCTTCTACCAACTCGCGCAACCAACTATTCTTATCTTCACTGCTACGGCTAATATGCCATAACATAGCAATATCAAAATCTGCGACAGCCACAGGTGGCTGGAAAGTTGTGAGGTTGTCATCGAACCCTTCTGCCTGCGCCATTTTTTCAGGCACAATCGCTATCAAGCGACGCTGTTTTAGTAGATTTCGCACTGTTAAAAAATTTCGCGATGCCAGCGTTACTCTGCGAGACAATCCATGTTCGGCTAACTTCCTATCAACCTGAGTTGATAGGCTACCATCAGGGCTTACCAGCGCATGTTCAATGCCTGCGAATACCTCTTTGGTTAACTCTCCTTGCAAAGCGAGTGCTTCAGGGTCAGCGAGACAAACGTGCTTTTCGGTATAAAGAAAATGGCTTTCAAACTCATCATCCAAGGTTGGCATACTGCCAATCACTAAGTCCAACTTCTCTTGCTCCGTCAGTGATACATAGTTATTGCGATTAACGTTAATAAAACTGATCTGGGCGTTCGGGGCTTGCTCACGAATACGATCGTAAATTGCTGGAGCAAAAATAAACTCAGCGTAATCAGTCAAACCAATACGACACACTCCTGAATAGTTTACAGGCTCAAAGTGCGACTTTATCAATAGGTTATTAGTAATGGTATTTAACAATTGACTGATCGTCGGTGCAATGTGATGAGCATGTTCTGTCGGATCCATTTTGTGTCCTTTTCGCACAAACAATGGATCATCCAGCAGTTGACGTAGCCGAGCCAAACTGTGGCTCATCGCCGATTGGCTAATAAAGCTCTTCTCTGCTGCGGCACTCACACTGCGATAACGGTATAGATAAGAAAAGGTTACCAATAAATTCAAATCAATGTTTCGCCATTGAATATTTTCAGAGTTCGACATCCACCATCCCATTTCATTCATAAATAAAATTAAAACTATCAATTTGAATCATCTTACTATTATTCTTATTCTAGCGTCAGTAACGAGCCGTATTAAATAAGAAGGAAATGGCACTCATGCTCTCTGTTTTTAAAACCTTTTTCTGGCTAGGCTGTATAAGCTTTGGTGGTCCGGCGGCACATATTGGTTACTTCCGCCAAACATTTGTCGAAAAACTAAAATGGCTCGATGACAGCGAATACGCACAGATTGTCGCGCTTAGTCAGTTTCTGCCAGGTCCCGGCTCAAGCCAAGTTGGCTTTGCCCTTGGTTATAAACGCGGTGGGCTAATGGGCGCATGTGCAGCGTTCATCGGCTTTACGCTGCCTTCTGTTCTTATCATGGTTTTACTTGCTGTCGCATCAAGCCAATTGACCGAAACCAGCGCATTTCAAAACATAGTCCACGGATTGAAACTGCTTGCGGTTGTGGTCGTTGCCGATGCTACTTGGGGCATGTATAAGAATTTTTGTAAAAATACCCTCTCAGTTAGCCTGTGTATGATGACGGCCATCGCGCTGTTAACGTTACCAAGCATCGCAACTCAAATGATCGTATTGGTAATTGCTGCTCTTATTGGCGCGAAGTACCTAAAGGGCGAAGCCCCAAATGAACCAAAGCCGTTTAAACCCAGTATATTACCGCTGGCATTATTTGTTACTCTGCTGGTCGGCTTACCATTGGTTGCACACATATCTCCAAAAATCGGCTTATTTAGCGACTTTTTCCAAGCAGGCAGCTTAGTGTTTGGTGGTGGTCACGTAGTACTTCCACTACTGCAGAATATTGTTGGAGATCAACTGAGCCAAGATGCGTTCTTAACCGGATACGCTGCTGCACAAGCCGTACCGGGACCTATGTTCACCTTTGCTACTTACATTGGTTACGAGCTACAACCTAATGCACCAATCACTAGTGCACTGGTCGCCACCATTGCAGTCTTTTTACCAGGATTTTTATTGCTACTTGGTGTGTTGAAAAACTGGCAATCATTGGCACAAAAACCACAAGTAGCTGGGGCCGTGAGTGGCGTCAATGCCGCGGTCGTTGGCTTACTAATTTCAGCACTTTACCAACCTGTCTTTACTAGCGCAGTTATGAGCCCATTGGATATATCGCTAGTACTGATTGGTTTCTACTTAATGAAGCAACTAAAACTGCCTATCATTTGGATGGTAATTTGCTTCATTGTCGCAGGCTTTATGAGCGGATTACTCTCTCCAATACTGAGCTTATAGATGATAAAAGAGACGCACAATGCGTCTCTTTTAATTGCTCTTATTGAAGCGTAATTGATGAAGTTGAACCTCCTTGCCTAACCATAGAGAGCGCTCGCTCTAGGTTTTTATTTGCTACTTCATAGTAAGAAGGGTTTTTATCAATCGCTTGCTGTAGATATGGGATCGCCTGTTCCGCTTTCCCTTGTAAAATCAGGAAATAACCAACATTGTTCAATGCTTTCGGCGTAGAAAGATGGCGACTAAATACGTTGAGCGCTTGGCGCACTTGATTTTGAGCTAAGTAAATAAGCGCCAAGTTATTAATCGCCTTTTCACTATTATTGTCTCTCTTTAGTGCCGCTTTGGTGTACACCAATGCTTTTGGATAATCTTGCGACATATAGTAGGAATACCCCAAATTGACTAACGCATCGAAGTTACCATTGTTGATTTCGATTGCATCAACAAAAAGTGATTGAGCAATCTCTTGCTGACCTTGCACGTCATACAGCACCCCCAGTCCATTGTAGGCACTATCCGGTGACATATCGTCATACTTCAATTGTGATATTTGCTCTAAACTGAGTGACTCTTGATTTAGATCTGGCTTAGCCCCTAAGCGAATTAAATCTGCATTAATAGCTTTAATGAAATAACTCATCCCCTCATCCGTTCGACCACTACGGCTATATAGAGCCCCCAACTCCTCTAAAGCTCCAACATTATCTGGGTTCTCTTGCAATGATGCTTTAAAAGCACGTTCTGCCAACTCAAAATCTGGTTTTGATAGATGAATTTTCCCAACCGTATAGAGCGTTTTATCTTTGTATTGCGAATTAGAAAAACTTAATGAACGTAGGTATTCATACAGAGCCAAGTCGATATCTTTATTGGCCAATGCCATGTCTCCACGAGCAAGTGCTTCCTTCTCATTTTTCGGAGGTTCGGCATTGGTTAAACTTTCAATCGGTTTACCTGCATACAAAGAATTATTAAATTCATCGGTATTATCTGATGACGCACAGCCTGATAGTAAGGCGATGGTTAGCGCTATCGTTTTAATTTTTATCCACATAATCTTCCCTACCTTTCTGCATTGCTTTGCCCTAGTTGGCAAATGCATCCATCAATGAAATTAATGCCGGTCCAATCGCCACAATGAAAAAACATGGCCAAATGCACATGACCATTGGAAACATCATTTTAACGGGCATTTTTGCAGCCACCTCTTCAGCGGCTTGATATCGCTTATCTCGATAATCTTCGGTGTATTCTCGCAGCGACTGCACTAAGCCTCCCCCTATACGCGAAGCATGGCTAAGCATACTGACCAAACCACTGAGCTCTTCAATCCCAGTGCGTACCACTAACTCACGCAATGCTTCTGGCATGGTCTTACCTGCTTGAATTTTCACACACACTGTATCCAGTTCGTCAGCAAGTTCAGGATGTGATATCACCAGTTCATCGGCTACTCGTCGAAGAGCGGCATTGAATCCAAGCCCAGACTCAGTACATACCACCAATAAATCCAACATATCAGGTACACCCGTTCGGATTTGACCTTGGCGTTTTTTCACCATCCTTCGTAGCAGATAGTCCGGAATAAACAGCCCAACCCCAACAGCAAGACATAGGTAAACGTAAACGTGCTTAGAGTCAGGAACCGTTAAATAAATTAGCGTGGCAACAAATAACCCCAAAATAGTAGTGACAAATTTAAGCGAATAGAAAAGCGTCAGAGCGTTGTTTTGATGGTAGCCAGCGTGCATTAAGTGATGACGTGCCGTTTGGCGTTCTTTCTCGTTTCTTGGTGTCATTATCGGTGCGGCGAATGACTCTAACGTGTCGACCATTTTATTTGAGTTCGTCACACCTTCCTTATTATCACCAGAGATCTGCATCAAACGACGTCGCAATGGCGAGTTGATGCCCATGATGATAGAACCGACAGTTAACACAACCAAAATAGTTGTCACCAAAACTAAAGCCATGATTAGCGTTTCTTGATTAATGCTAATGCTGTTAACCCAATCGAGTAGTTCTTCCATATGCTATACCTCGATATTAACTATCTTACGAATCCAGAGCGTGCCGATAGCCAAAGCGATCATTCCTGCACCAATCATTTTCAACCCACGAGGGTCAGAATGGAGTGCTTGAATATAATCAGGATTAATTAGGTAAATAACGGCATACATACCAAATGGCGCGAGTACTAATACCCAAGCTGACATCCTCGATTCGGCAGAAATAGTTCGAATTTTTCGTGTCAGTTTGAAGCGAGCGCGCAGTAGGCGAGATAATTTATCTAAGTTCTCAGTGAGATTACCACCGGTCTCTTTTTGCAGTAGTACAGCACTTGAAAACGCCAACATTGAAACCGTCGGTGTTCGCTCCGACATTTGCATAATCGCCAAGCGCAAATCATAACCATAGTTAAGTAAGTTATAGGTATTTAGAAACTCCGGACCTAATGGCGCGGGCATTTCCTGCCCAACTTCATAAAACGCATGGTTAAGTGGTTGTCCGGCTTGTAACACTCGTTTGATGATATCTAAAGCTTCCGGTAACTGTTCTTCAAATGCCTGCAAGCGATCGTTAATCATTTTCTGAATGACAAAGTATTCTACAATCCAAACTACAAACATGACGCCAATACTAAGGTACCAAATCTGATTTAACAGCAGCAGTATCAACAACAAAACAAGCCCGGCTAAAAAAGATAAAAGTAAAAATTTACTAAAGCCGACAGTGATACCCGCTAAATCCAATTTCTTTTTCACACTTTCGAAAAGCGGAAACTTAACCAACCATTTTTCTAAAGGGTTTAGATCTTTTAAAGCGTTTTCACGCAGTAAGTTAATGCTTTCTGCGTCAATATTTTTGTGACTCTCTCGCAGTCGTTTCATCAACTGCTTATGGCGTACTTTTTTACCAACTGATGGCAGAATTAACGCTTGGCTTATCAAAAAAACCGATAGGAAAAGCAGCAAGAAAAACAGTGGCATCTGACTTTGCATAATGGACTCCTTTAAGGTTTCTCATTGAACAATTCAAACGGTACATCCAAGCCACGTTTAATCAATTGGTCATGACAGCTCGGTACAATCCCTGTCGCTACATAACGACCAACCACATTGCCATTCTCATCAACGCCTTGACGTTTGAAAGTAAAGATTTCCGACATGGTAATGATTTCACCTTCCATGCCATTAATCTCTTGCACACTCACCATTCGACGTTTACCGTCTTCTTGGCGATCCATTTGCACAACTAAGTGAATTGCAGACGCGATTTGCGAGCGTAAATTTTTGGTCGATATATTCCAGCCAGCCATCGAAAACATATTCTCAATTCGACTAAGCGCGTCTCGTGGAGTATTAGCGTGTATTGTAGCGAGAGATCCATCGTGACCAGTATTCATTGCTGACAACATATCAACCGCTTCACTACCACGAACCTCACCAACGACGATTCTATCTGGGCGCATACGCAATGAGTTTTTCACCAATTCACGCTGAGTTATCTCCCCTTTACCTTCTATATTGGCAGGGCGAGTTTCTAAGCGAATAATATGCGGTTGTTGCAATTGTAATTCTGCTGAGTCTTCGATGGTAACAATACGTTGGTCGCTGGGTATAAAGCTCGATAGGATGTTAAGTGTGGTGGTTTTACCTGAACCGGTACCACCAGAAATGAGAATGTTCATTTCACCGACCACTGCCGCATTTAAAAAGCGTGCCATAGGCTCGGTAAGCGAACCTAATTCAAGTAAATTGTCCATGGTTAAGCGTTCTACTGCAAAACGACGAATTGACACAGAAGGTCCGTCAATCGCAAGGGGCGGAATAATGGCATTAAAACGAGAACCATCTTTCAACCGTGCATCCACCATTGGCGAAGACTCATCAATACGTCGCCCTACTTGACTCACTATGCGGTCGATAATGTTACGTAAATGGCGATTATCTAGAAAGGTATGTGCCGTACGCTCCAACTTACCAAAACGCTCAACATAAATGTTCTTCGGACCATTGACCAAAATATCCGAAATCGTACCATCGTCTAACAACGGCTCTAATGGACCTAAACCAAACACTTCATCTTCAATTTGTTTGACGATTCTGACCCGAGCTTCTGAGCTTAAAGGATGAGTTTTATCTTCATTAATCAAACGACTGATCGCTTCACGTAACTCTTCTCTACCTCTTTCTTCCTGCAACTGAGACAGCACGCCAAGATCGAGAGTGTCCAATAACTTTTTATGGTAGTAATGCTTTATTTCTTGCTCTTGTTCAAGCTGCCTAGATTGCTCAGCAATGACTTTCAGCTTGGCATCCATTGGAGACAATTGATCGTGCTTTTTGATATCAACAGGACTCAGCATTTCAGGCTCTTGGTTTGGCTGAACATCCTGTAGGTTCTGACTGACGTTTTTACGCTTAAAGAACATGGTGATCCCTCACTAACTAAAAAGCTTGCCAAACCAACCCGGTGCATCTTTGTTAGGTTGCTCGATTTTGTGTGATAACTCCGCTAATGCCGATTTAATCGCGCTATTTCGTTTTGCTTGGACAATCGGGCTGCCTAAGTTGGCGCACTCCATTGCCAACTGAAAGTTATTAGGAATAAGCAACACCGATTTCCCCTCTAATGTCTCTTCAATATCTTTGAGTGAAATTGGCGCTTTTTTCTCATAACGGTTTACCAGCAAATCTAACTGCTCTATTTTTAAACCATAGTCGAACTCCAGACTTCTTACTAACTCTGTTGCATGTTTCACTGACGTGATATTTTGCTGAAGAACCAAATAAACATGCGTTGCTGGTGATATAATCTGCTGGAACGTATTCTCTATGCCACGAGACATATCAATCACTATATGACTGTAATATTGACGTAAAACGGGCAATAATTTACTCACCTGAGTCGCTAGCTTGTAGTTTTCTTGGCGAGAATCTGGACTAAAACTCAAACAATTCAACCCTGATGAGTGCTTGTGTACTAATCCTTCAAGTGACAACTCATCCAGATCACCAAGTGAGCTAATAACATCATTGATGCTGTATTTGGGGCGGCAATTAAGATAATCCGCAACGTCACTGAACTGCCGATCAAGATCAATCAGTAAAACATTCCCTTTCGAGTATGACGCTAACTCAATAGCGGTATTGGTTGCTAAAGTGGTAGCCCCAGCCCCACCTTTAGTATTTATGAATAGAGTTAATGACCCCATTTTCCTCGCGGCGACTTTATCTTCAGCCGTGATTTTTAGCATTGGGTACAGCTCACCAAATTCAGCTGTTTGCGAAAAATAGTCCGACGCCCCTAAGCGCAACGCCATCTTCAGAGAGGCGGTATCATTCTCTTCACCAAATACTATTAAGGTACTGTTTTCATTGGAAAGATACTTATTTGATGAGAATACATGCGCCACTTTTTGTGCCCAACCATCTCCAACTTCGATGTAAACCAGATCTGGCGAAGGTTTGTTCTCCAATAGATCAGAGGCAAAGTGGTTTAATTCAATCCATTCAATATTGAGATTTATACAGTCTGATAACTCCTTATCAATATGTTGCTTGAACGAAGAACTCGCATACACTACCCATAGCGTTAAGTTGGTTTTTAGCGTTTGATAACTCTTTTTCTCAGTAATATTAACGGGCTTTAGCATCACGCTTCTCCTTTAGCAATCCGTCCTTTCATCACCTGTCGATGTTGCTTGCCTTAAAATTCCAAGGCTTTCTGCAGGTAGAATGGTTTCAAACGCTGGTGTGTTACCCGTTATGCTCAATAATGTTGAAAGCACAACAAAGCTGTAGGTGTAGTTAATCGCGCTAACTTTTATGTAACGAATATCATTAAATGTGTCTTGCAATATGTCATCTTCGGCCGGCGGAGTGGTTAGAAAACCGGATACATCCACTGGTCCACCGTCTGCATTCAAATAAGAAATTTCTAGGTTGTCGGAGGTGAAACCCGCTGGATATAAAGCAGTCAAAGATTCAAGTTGCGGAATATCATCTCGGTCACTGATATGGCATACCGTTGCTAAACGCGCAGCTCGTCGCGTCACTTCATTGACCATTTGGGTGGAATAAAAATAGGCGGCAAATTCAAGTATCGCGAACAACAACAATAAGACGGTAGTAGCAATAATAATGAACTCCACCTGAGTCACGCCTTTTTGTCGCTTTGTCGCTATTCGATTCATCATGGAGCTGTCCTCATTTTAGCCGCGGCATCAAAGGAAAAGGCCAACGGCGTATCCGTAAATGGCAACTCTGAAAAAAAAGGGGTATAGGTGAATGAAGCGTTTAATGTCACTTCTTTTGTTATTGGTGTTGGAGGAACAAGCGATACATCATCCAATCCGAGGAAATCCAATGTAGGATCGGGAGTACCTGAAACCGTCGGTGTCCCATACACCACGACATTTTTAATTTTGTCTTCATCGGCAATCGAGCCAAAATCTAACGTGCCGTAGGTATCAACCACTGCATAGCGAATTCCATTTTGCAATGCCTTGTTAACTTGAGTGTACTGAATCAAGGCATGACCCACATCAATGACCAGAACTGCCAGCATTAGCAATACAGGCAGAGTAATAATAAACTCCAGCGCAGCTAGCCCTTTTTGTTTGCTCGTCACAACCGCACTAGCATGACAATTTATCGTAGCTCTATTAGATGGTATTTTTTTCATATTACGACGCCCCACTAAATGGGTCTTTGTAGAGCTGAATGCGATACAAGCCCGCATCCTCTGGGTCTAGGCCCGTTGAACCATTGTTGATCATGCACTCATAAAGAAATTGCCCAAACACCGAACTATGCCCAGATTGCCCAACACTCTGAAGTAAGAAAAAGCAACTGAAGCCGAGTACGTCAAAGGTCGTTTTTCCTCCGGCATCAGTACAGTCAACGATGGGAATACGCAAAATTCGACGCCCACTTGAACCGGTATCAGGTAAATAACTTCCTTGATCGCAATTGCCACCTGCGCCTTGGCAATTAGCTAGCTCTTGAACATAATTACTGTAATAGAAATCACCGGCATAGCTTTCACCCTCTTCCGCTAGAGTACTCGGCTCTTTGACATATTTATCGGGTGGAATCGTGCCATCATCTTTCATTGGACCTTGAAACTGATTGAGGCGTGTATTTAAACCTTGGGCAACCGGACCAATACTGTTACCTGGTTTCGTTAATACTGTTTCACCAACAGCCGCACACCCGTTATAGGCACCAGATAATCCATCGCGAACTAAAGAAGCCCCTCCGCCACCGCCATTTCCCTGACCAAAATCAAGCAAATGAAAATTTCCCGGTCCCATCTCTGTGCCACTTTGCGAGCCAATTTTTACTTCATAGATTTGATCCGGTGAGTTATCTGCGATATCTAGTACGTCTAATCCTTCTTGCTGATAGCCCCATGCATCATCAACACTCCCTAATGGGTCACCACACATCGCGATTGGCGTTATATTGCAGACCTCGTTGATCGCCGCACTTCGACCAGCAACCGCACTGGCGGAAACATTTTTATCAAACCCAAATAGGTAACTTAGATATTGCTGCAATTCGATGTCTTGCACTAAAACTCTGACATAAATGTCGTCATCACCTTCAGGAGGAGCAAATGCACCTGCAGCGACAAAAGATTCCAAATCAAATGAGAACGTCACTGTGGTCGATGCTTGTGTGATCGCAAGTTCATCATTACCAGATTCTCCGATGAAACTCGCTAAGGTCGCTCTTGCCGCCGTCTCTGCTAACGAAACATCCCCAGTTTCATCGACCACCACCGCCGCAGATAAAGCGGCTGAATCAACCGCATTTTGCAAGCGTGTTTTGTTCAATACCTGGTGATTTAGATCGATACTAAACCCTGCCATTCCTAGTAAAAACAGCATGACTAAACTTATTAGCACCAAGGTGATACCACTTTGTTTTCTTCTTGGTGCTTTTCGGTTAACTACCATCATTGCCCCTCCCAAGTGAATTATTCACTGGTCTTTCTTACTTGCGTTTTTTACTTGTCTTTTTTCACTACCCCAGCGCTAGGGTACCCCTCAAGGCTAGTTTGACTGCGCTGCCCATGCCCATCAGGCACGTACCCCATATTTTCCTGCCACGCATTAGGATTGTAAGTTTGCTCTGCCCTTAACTGGCTTACGGAGATACCAAGCTCAGATTCGTTGTCATTCGCACACCCCGCAAGACCTAGCGAGATGAAAACCATGCTTATTGTGATTGTGTTTTTCATAATCGCTTCCTATAAGCTGTGTCCAAATTTACCTTCTGAACCACCATCAGCCGAACTGAATTCCATTGTGTCGTCATTGTTGTTATTTTGCGTATTAGTCGGTAATCGGTACTTATCGAAATCGAGACGAGCGCCCTGACCAAGTAAATAGAACTCCACATCATTGGGGCTAACAAAACCATCGGTTGGCAAGGTGATATTGCGGCGATCTATTGGTTTCGCTAACCTTGGCGTAACCAAAATGACCAACTCCGTTTCACCAGAGGTGTATTCTTCTGATTTAAACAATTGTCCAAGAACAGGGACATCTGATAACCCCGGAATACCATCAGACACATTACGCGCATTTTCACTTAGCAAACCGGCGATACCGATAGTTTGCCCATCTGCAAGTTCAAGAGTGCTGCCAGCACTACGTTTGGTGATTGGTGGAACAAAAAACGTCGCATTAACATCACTCGGGTTATAAGTCAGTACCCCTGAATTCGCCACCTCGCTAACATCGACCATCATTTGTAAATTGATTTTCTGGTCACTCAAAACAAATGGAATGAAATCTAACGCAACACCAAACTCTTTATAATCAATGGTAATGCCATTTTCATTGGGTACTGGGATCGGGAATTCTCCCCCTGCCAAAAACTCGGCTTTAGTGCCACTCAGTGCGGTTAAGCTTGGCTCGGCCAGCACTTTTGCTACACCATTTTGTTTGGCAATATCTAATGCAAAAGTAAACAATGTATTGCTATCAACAAACGAGCCTAGAAAGCCGAAATCATCCACTGCGGGTATATTCAAGATGGGTCCGATATCCGTGATCCCTCCCCCAGTAGTGGTCGCTCCCCAAGTAAAATCACCACTGCGCTGGAAGAAATGAAAGTTTGAATCAAAACGACGAACTAGAGAGCGTTGAACTTCAGCAACCGTTACTTCTAATGTGACCTGTTGAGCCCCACCAATACTCAATAAGTTAATAACGGAGCTCTCTTCTTCATCTTCTTTACTATCTTCATCTTCTTCATCTGCGGCTTCACCCAATGAGAATGTTTCCGCCAATTTAATTGCGGTATCCATGCTTTGCTGGCTGGTGACTAAACCTTTTAAAACAATCTTATCTTGCGAGCTGTGAACCTCTATCCGTTCGTTAGGTAAGAATAGGAACAATTTGGCTTTCAGAGAATTGATGTCATGGGTCACTTCAACACTAAACGATTCGATAATTCTGCCTCGAGAATCCCAGACGGTAATATTGGTTGTGCCTAGCCGCTTACCAATTAAAAAAAGTTCATTGGAGCGCAATATAACCATGTCCACGACAGCAGGATCGCCTAAGGTCACTTTCTTGGCTTTACCTGAAATCATCACCTGGGTCGACTGATGATGGGGCACGGCGACTACCTTGCCTGACTGAGCCGTTACCGCCTGAGCAGAAAAGCTAATCAAAATCAGTTGAAATAAGAGAAATATTGTTATTTTCATAAGTCACCTAGTTGCTTACTCTGACTCTTGAAGTCTGAGATCCTTTAATTACGGTCACGCTCGGCGCTGGTGCCCTGCGTTTCGCTACAACAGGCTTATCCACTTCATGCGGATTACGTAGAGCAAGTTGAATATCACCTTTACTATTTTCAGTAAGCAGCTTCTCTGCTTCTTTCGGTGTTACTTCTAATGTGACTGCGCGAACAATCACGGGCTTGTTGTCATTAGTTTTTGCCGTTTGGTCGACAGCAAGCACCTTAATATTTTTCAATATTGTCTTCGTGTTCGCATGACCGCCCCGAGTGCTGATCGTATTGAGTACATCTACTTTGTTTCCCGGCAGTAGGAAACCAGCCACACCAACTACATCATTAACACGAATAGTGACTGCGCGTTTATTCTCAGGAATTAACGCAGCTAAAGTCGCACCTTCGCCCTTTAAAGCTAAGCGATCAGGGTTAATTAACTCCCCGTCATAAATGGTATTGGCAACAATTTTACCTACCGCTTCTTCAGGGGTTTTGAGGGTTTTCTCATTGATCCAATCCACTTCCATTTGCTTAGTGGTAAAATGCTTTTCCTCTAAAATCGTACCTGGTTCTAATTCACTAGCAGCAATCAGTACTGGGTGGCGCTCTACTTCCTCTAACTCAACGGTGGGCTGAGATTGAGTATCCATCCAACTTTTCGCTACGTAAACTGCACCTAACCCGAAAACCACTGATAGGAGCAATAGCATTAAAATTTGACTTCGGCTCATAAGGCGAAATCTCCCTGTTAATCAATGGTAAAATACAATCCCCAAGCACTACGCAGTATCATTGGAGACACTAACTTGTCTTTTTCATCAAACACTAATATATCTCGACTGATACCGAGTAAGTCTTTGGGTAGACATGGGTAAAACTCCACTTGACGATCGCGGTGAAGTTCAAAAAGCACCTCAAAAAAACCGTCACATAGCTCAAGTTGTTTTTCCTTCGCAACTGATTCCCAAAGCTCTATGTAGTCCGATTCATCAAGTGGACTAAATTCAATTTTGTAACCAATACGGCGTAAAAATGCAGGGTCTGCAATTGAGCTTGGTGGCAAGTTTGATGAAAAGGCGAGTGTTAAGTAGAAAGGCACACTAATTTGCTGACCATTAGGCAAACTTAAGTGATCAACCATATATTCCATTGGCACTATCCAGCGGTTAAGCAGCGCCTCTACTGGCATAGTTTGTCTGCCCAGATCATCAATGACCAAAATGCCATTGTTTGCCATCATCTGTAGTGGGGCATTCCAAACACGGTTATGCTCATTCTGGTTTACCTCCAGCATTTCCATGGTCAATTCACCACCAACCTGAATATTGGGTCGCTCACAAAGCACCCAGCGTTTATCGTAGTGACTCTCTAAACTGGCAAAATTCTGACTGTGATTGTCATCCAGTCGCCGATGATGCTGAGCAGAAAAAACACGAATAATATTTCCATCGGCATACACAGCATATGGAATAAAGACTGAGGTATTCAGGGCATTAAGAACTTTGGAAGCAACAAAGCTTTTACCCGTACCTGCATGCCCATAGAGAAGTAATGCTCTACCTGAGTTAATCGCTGGACCTAATATTGGCACCAAATGTTGTGAGCCATAAACCTCTTCTAAAGCTCGATTCACATCACTGCGGGTAATTGGGTTTATGCGGATATCTTGCGCTTGTACAGCATCAATATATTCAGTCAATGCAATTGGTATCGGACCTAAATATGCGTCTTTATGGTAGGCGATATCCGCTTCTGAGATACCGAGCTCTGTTAATCCGTATCGCACATCAGAATAGACACTACTGGAGAAGTCCGTTGTCGGCTGATAAACAGTGACTAGGTTTCGATTCCTCAGTTGCACTAAAGCATCTTCAACAATATGTGAAACAACACCTAAACGTTGGGTCAATTCGATCAAGTCGCTTTTAGGGTAAGCGTATAAAAACTTAAGCAGTAGGTTTTCTATAACCACCGCAGGAATGCCTAATGCTTTACTATTCGCCGGAACTTTGGGAGGTGATATCTGCGGTACCAGTTCATTTTTTAACGATGATCCCATCACTTCCTCCTCGGTATACCTAATAAAAATAGTAGTAACTCGCTAGCCCTATCACCACAGCTGGAGCAAAAGGAATAACCAACTGAGTTTTGTGTTGATACTTAAAACTCACTCTTTGGTAGTAGTAACTCCTAACGTTGTGTTGCAAGGAGATCCCTGAACAAGCAAGATATTGTGCTAAATAAAAGCAGCTGATCACGCCACCAGCTAGAATGATTGCAATCGATGCAGCTGCTAATTGGCTTAATCCGAGCCAAAGCCCAACCACAAACAGCAGCTTTACATCTCCGGCAGCCATGGCTCGCTTCCAATAAAGTAGCAATGTCACCGCGAAGGCTGTCAGTCCACCCAATAAATGTTCAAGCCACTGTCCGCTATTAAAAGTTGCAATAAAAACAACCGTTACAAGCAGTAGCAGCAATACCATTACGTTAGGAATTCGGTGTCTCTGTGCATCCGAGACACCGATAACTAACAACAACCCCCAAAAGAGAAGTGCTATAACGTGTATTGAATTCATATCCTTGCTATTTTCACATAACTTAAGGCGTTGGGTTTACGGTGCTTATTGCTGTAGCGACCGTTGTAAATTTTGCTGCCAATGTGCTCCAGAAACCAATCGATAATAATGCAGCTACGATGAGTGCAGCGCCCAAGATGTACTCTAAAAGAGTTAGACCTTCTTCATCTTCAATAAACTTTTGAATTTCATTGCGTATTGCTTTCATATCCATATCCTCAACTTAAACAAAGTATTTTTTAACAGCTCGCTTATCTCTCGGTGCTGTTAAATAACAGTAGGACATCAGGAAATTCTAGGGTTAGGATTATTTTGCCAACTCATTGCACATTCTTGCCATCACCTAAAACAGCACTGTCAAGTAAATAAGATCACGTTTTTCGGTATGTTTACTAAAATAGTTATATGCAATGAATAATTGAACTATTCAATTAGACACTTAAAAAAATAACTACAACAAACAATCCACTCTCGTCAGCATTGGTTAGGAGGGAATAATAAAATAATCTGGAGTCTAGGTATGAGAGAGAATTTAGCCACAGTTCACTGGCTTGGGGCACCCATTCGACATTGCTCTCCCTATTTTGTCAGCATGATTGAGAAGCGCTTTAATGTGATCGACTGTCAGCAAGACACCGCTGTATTGAGCGAAAAAACAGTTCGATACTGTTTCTTTTTTTATCGTCCTCAATATTCACAGTGCTTAAATAGCGCTATCTTAATGTGCCAAAATCTTGATAAACAATTGATTGTTATTCACGCAAACGACACCAATAGAGAATCCTTATCTAGCCCAGTTATTGTTGAGCGCTATCAACTCAATCCACGCAGCGCACAAGAATGGCTAAATAAAATCGAAATTCGTTTCTTCTTGGATGTTTCCTCTCACCCGAGTTTACGCACTTTCCAAGGCAATATTGATCTTGATATCAGCCCTGCTCTTCTTTATGTCTCTGAAAATATTCAAAAAGAAATTCGTGAGGAAAAAGCCGCAGCGCTATGTCATTACTCAGTGACTTATTTTTCAAAAATTTTCAGTAAAAAAGTAGGCATGTGTTTTAGGGATTACGTCATTCATCAAAGAATTGAAATAGCTAAGCGTATGTTGACAGTGAATGCCAATACCAAAATAGCTTATGTTGCCTATTTGTGTGGTTACCAAGATGTGTCTTATTTCTCTCGAATATTCAAAAAGAAAACGGGTTCAACACCCGGGGAATATCGACAGAATTACTAGCTCACACTTATCCTCGATAAAATTCCCTTAATGTCTATCATCATGCTAAAGTTAACAATGTGTTAACAAAAATTCCTCCTTTTAGTTTGATTACGTTGTACGCATGGTCCGCTCTCTACTCTGTGGTGAGTATCAATACTTAAAGGAGTATCACTAATAACAGGGAGTTAACCAATGAATCAACCTAACGAGTTGAAAATAAAGGGATGTACTTTACCAACACCAAATGAAATGATTTTAAAGTGGGCGTCAGAGCGCCCCAATGAAATCTATCTAAAACAAATCATCAATCGCCAATTTGTTGAATACACCTATGCGGAGGTGGCTGATAAAGCACTGCGCCTTGTAACGGCACTGCGCGAACTAGGGATTCAACCCGGTGATAAAGTGGCACTGATTTCGAAAAACTGTGCTGAGTGGTTTATTTGTGATATAGCAATGATGCTAGGCGATTACATCAGTGTGCCAGTATTCCCAACCGCTGGGGCAGAAACTATAGAGCACTGTGTCACGCACAGTGAAAGTAAGGTTTTGATTGGTGGCAAACTCGATGATGCTAAAGCAACTGAGCAAATCATTGATAAGTACCATAACTTAATCACCATTAGCTTAGCTTACGATAGTGCACCCCAAAATTGCCAATATCAGTTTAATCAGTTAATTGAAAATGCTGAACCGAGTCAAGAACGACCAATTCATTATGACGATAAACTGATGTCTATCGTTTACACTTCAGGCACCTCTGGGCTTCCAAAAGGAGCGATGCTCACTTACGGGGCTTTCTCTTGGTCGGCACAGCAATTAATCAATCATATTGGGATTGAAAAAGGCGATCGCCTTTTCTCCTATCTACCGCTTGCTCACATTACCGAGCGGGTGTATATCTTCGGTTCTTCAATCCTCGGAGGGGTGCAAACCGCATTTCCTGAGTCACTTGAAACCTTCATTGAAGATGTAAAGATGCAGCGCCCGACACTGTTTATCTCCGTGCCTCGTTTATGGACGCTATTCCAGCAACGTATTCAAGATAAATTGCCACAGAAAAAACTGAATATTCTGCTTAAAATTCCATTTGTGAACTCATTAATTAAGAAAAAACTCGCAGACGGTTTAGGGCTAGATGAAGCACGTGTTTTAGGTTGTGGCTCTGCACCAGTTTCACCTGCGCTACTCAATTGGTATCACAGCATTGGCTTAAACATTACTGAAGCTTGGGGGATGACGGAGTCTTTTGCGTACAGCACACTCAACTACCCCTTCCGCGCCGATAAGATTGGCAGTGTCGGCAATGCAGGCCCAGGTATCGAGCTAAAAATCGCCACCGATGAAGAGATCATGGTACGCGGTAAAGGGTTTTTCTCTGGCTACTACAAAAATGATGAAGCCACTGAAGAGTCATTTGATGCTGACGGCTGGCTGCATACTGGTGATATCGGCTTTTTAGATGATGAAGGTTATCTCACAATTCAAGGACGCAAGAAAGACACCTTTAAGTCTGCCAAAGGGAAATTTGTTGCCCCTGTTCCAATTGAAAAAAAGCTATTTGAATATAGCCGAGTTGAGATGATGTGTTTGATAGGCTCCGGTCTTCCTGCGCCTATTCTTTTGGTCGTACCGCATGATTTCCCCCACTTCGACCGAGAGCGTTATGAACGCACAACTACAAGAGTTGTGACTAGAATGAACAAAACTCTTGAGTCTCATGAACAAATTAAAGGGGTTCTGATGATTAAAGATCCTTGGAGTATCGAGAATGGTATTCTTACCCCTACCTTAAAAATCAAACGTCATGTGTTAGAGAAAAAGTACCATGACACTGGTGCGAGCTGGCCAAAAGATCAATTAGTGGTTTGGGAAGAGTAGCAACATAAAGGGGCATCCGCCCCTTTTATTTATACCCAAGTAACCTCAAGATGCTTGGGTATATAAACCATAATTATAAATACTTCTGATAGTTGGGCTTACTATCTCTATGTATGGTTAACCCTATATCTTGTCTCATATGCGCACTTAAATTTGGTAGAGTTTCCACCTTCTCAAGTAATAAGGGCTTGCCAAAATAGTACTTCCTCTCAAATTTCCATAATTTAAGCTCAACATGCAAATTCCAATGTAACGTCAGTAACAATGGCTCCTCCTATTGCCTCTACCATCTTGATTAGTATTATGTAAATAGCAACTCTTGGTTTCCAACCATCATTTCTTACATTAGATATAATAGAGGCTTATGGATAAGCGATTACGTCATCTAGCAGCATTACGCTACTTTGAATCTGCCGCACGTTTTCAAAGTTATAGCAAAGCTGCTATAGAACTGTGCGTTAGCCAAGCTGCTGTCAGCCAAACCATTCGACGCCTTGAAGATGATCTCGCCTGTAAGTTATTTTTACGCAAAGGGCGTAATATGATACTCACGGCAAAAGGCGAAACTTTGCAAAGTCACGTATCATCTGGCTTTGCTCAGGTTGCTCTCGGTCTTAACAAAATTCAAAATGAGCCTAGAGATGGCTTATTGAAGGTGAGCGCTCCGACATCATTTGCCGCTCGTTGGTTACTTCCTCGGCTTTGGAAATTTTCTTTGGATTACCCTGGTATCCCCATTCGAATCATTAGTACCTGCGAGTCTCTCGACATTCAGCATGGGGAAGTCGATGTTGCTATATGGCAAGGAGATAAGCAGGAAAGTGATGATTCATTGCATAAAGAGCTATTATTGGAAGAAGCTATCTATCCATTTTGCTCGCCTGCACTCGCCGATTCACTAAAACTCTCTAAGCCTGAACAATTACTGAGTTGTTGGTTAATTCATTTTGAAAATTCAAATATTCAATGGAGTAATTGGTTCGAAAAAGCTTCTTTAACCATGGATAAAGAAGCCATTCAGTGGATGGAAGTTGGCACATTTGATATGGCAATGAGCGCTGTCATCGCGGGTCACGGCGCGTGTTTGGCTAGCGATTGTATCGCGGCAGATTTTGTTGATCGGGGTCTATTAATCAAGCCATTCAATATCGAACTCACCCCAGGAATCGCCTTTCATTTATTTACAGCGAAAGAGTCGCCACGTCGAGAACGCATACAGGCATTCTCGCGTTGGCTTCATGATGAAGTATCACAGGTAGGCAATAATTAACCGCCGTTATCGCCAAAAAGGGCGAGCACATTCAATTTTGACTTGCTCCCGGTTTAGCCCTATATCTTGCAGTCGATCCTCGGATAACCTAGCCAATTGCTTTCTTGTCTGATAATTTTGTACCCACAAACGCAATTGAGATAAGAATTTCTTTACCAAACCTACGACGTTTAGCGACCTTTGTTGAGTATATTTGTTGGTAGCGTCCATAAAAATCCCTTATTAATTAGTTCCAGCAAAGGGATAATGGGATACAGCTATGGTTTTCTCAAACGACTAAGATTGACCTTCAGTTAAGGAAAACTAAAGTGAATGAACGTTTACCCCCACTGCAAAGCCTGTACTATTTTCAGATAGCGGCGAAACTTGGTAGCTTCAAACTCGCCGCTGAAACGCTTTTTGTAACCGCAGCAGCGGTTAGCCAGCAAATCCGCCAACTCGAAGACACATTAGGAGTTGAGTTATTCGTACGTCAGCACAGAAAGGTGGTTCTGACTCTAGAGGGGCATCTGCTTTTCCAACACACTGATAAAGGATTTAACCAACTACAACAAGGCGTAAGGCAAATAAATCAAGATCCTCGTCCCAATCAACTTTCAATTTCTACACTGCCATCTTTCGCCCAACACTGGTTGGTTCCACGTATTGGTCACTTCCGCAGCCAAAACCAAAATCAAGAACTGACTATCGAGCCAACCAATCAATTGGTTGATTTCCAAAATTCAAATATCGATTTATGTATTCGATATGGTAGAGGTGATTACTCGAATGTCACCTCTATACATTTAATGGATGAACTCATCTATCCTGTGTGCCACCCCCTATACCAGCAACAACATGCCATTTATCACTTAAGTGACTTGTCTCACGCCGATTTAATCGAAGACACTTGGCCAGACTTCGACTGGAGTAAGTGGTTACTAAATGTTGGTGTCACTGCTTCAAAACCAACTTTACAATACGATGGCTCTCACTTTGTCATCGAAGGTGCACTCGCCGTACAAGGTGTCGCGTTGGCTAAACACACGTTGGTGCAGCGTTATATACGTGAAGGAAAATTAGTCAGAATTGGGCAAATAGCGCAAAAGGCAAATTACAGTTACTATCTCTGCGCGCCTAATGGCTATTTTAGGCGGGAAAAAATACAACAATTTCGCCAATGGATCTTCAGCCAAGTAGAGGAATTTGAAACCGATGCCAAACTCGATGGAGAGATTTTTAACCTAGAGTAACTCTTTGATTTTCTCCATCCACAAACGAAAAAAAACCCTTAAGCATTCGCTTAAGGGTTTATCAATTATCGAGTTAACTTAAGAATTACTTCTTAGCATTACGCTCTTTAACTTCTGCAATCACTGTCTCTGCCACGTTGCTTGGACATGCTGAGTAGTGAGAGAATTCCATTGAGAACTGACCACGGCCAGAAGTCATTGTACGTAGAGTACCGATGTAACCAAACATTTCTGAAAGAGGTACATCACCCTTGATACGTACGCCAGTTGTACCAGCTTGTTGGTCTTTGATCATACCACGACGACGGTTAAGGTCACCGATTACATCACCAACATGGTCATCTGGAGTGAACACGTCAACTTTCATGATTGGCTCAAGAAGTTGCGCGCCTGCTTTAGGCATAGACTGACGGAATGCGCCTTTAGCTGCGATTTCGTAAGCGATAGCTGAAGAGTCAACTGCGTGGAAGCCACCGTCGAATAGTTCAACTTCTACATCTAGAGTAGGGAAGCCAGCTAGAACACCGTTGTCCATCATGCTAGCGAAGCCTTTCTCTACTGCAGGCCAGAATTCTTTAGGTACGTTACCACCAACTACTACAGAGCGGAACGTGAAACCTGAATTTGGCTCACCTGGTTTGATACGGTAGTCGATCTTACCGAACTGACCTGAACCACCAGACTGTTTCTTATGCGTGTAGCTATCTTCAACTGCTTGAGTGATAGTTTCACGGTAAGCAACTTGAGGAGCACCTACTTCTAGTTCAACACCGTAAGTACGCTTAAGGATATCAACTTTGATGTCTAGGTGAAGTTCGCCCATACCTTTAAGGATGGTTTCGCCTGAATCTTCGTCAGTCTCAACTTGGAAAGATGGATCTTCTGAAACCATTTTACCAATCGCAACACCCATTTTCTCAGAACCGTTTTTATCTTTAGGCTTAACAGCGATAGAGATTACTGGTTCTGGGAAGATCATTGGCTCAAGAGTTACTTCGTGCTTAGGATCACATAGAGTGTGACCAGTCTTCACGTTCTTCATACCAACAACAGCGATGATGTCACCAGCTTGTGCTGAATCGATCTCGTTACGCTCATCTGCGTGCATCTCAACCATACGGCCGATACGTTCTGTTTTACCAGTTGCTGAGTTAAGGATCGTGTCACCTTTCTTCAGTTTACCAGCGTAGATACGGATGAAGGTTAGTGCACCGAAACGGTCGTCCATGATTTTGAACGCAAGCGCTTTTAGTGGCTCGTCTACTGATACAACAGCGAATTCGCCAGTTGGTTCACCAGTTTCTGAGTCAGTTAGTGGTTGAGGATCTACTTCTGTTGGAGAAGGTAGGTAATCAACTACTGCGTCAAGAATAAGCTGGATGCCTTTGTTCTTGTATGCTGAACCGCCGTAAGTTGGGAAGAACGCTAGGTCACGTGTACCTTTACGGATACAACGTTTGATGTCTTCTAGAGAAGGCTCTTCACCTTCCATGTAAGCCATCATTAGCTCGTCGTCTTGCTCAACTGCAGTTTCGATTAGCATTTCACGGTATTCTGCCGCTTTCTCAACCATATCCGCAGGGATATCTAGAACTTCGTAATTCTCAGGTTGACCAGACTCGTCCCATACGTAAGCTTTTTGGCTTAGTACGTCTACAACACCAACGAAATCATCTTCGATACCGATAGGTAGAGTCATTACTAGTGGAGTAGCACCTAAAACTTTTTCTACTTGGCCACAAACTTTGTAGAAGTCTGCACCCATGCGGTCTAGTTTGTTGATGAAGATTAGACGAGATACATGAGATTCGTCAGCGTAACGCCAGTTGGTTTCAGACTGAGGCTCAACACCACCAGAACCACAGAATACACCGATACCACCGTCAAGTACTTTTAGAGAACGGTAAACTTCAATTGTGAAGTCAACGTGTCCAGGAGTGTCGATGATGTTTAGGCGGTAATCGTTCCAGAAACAAGTAGTAGCAGCAGACTGGATTGTGATACCGCGTTCAGCTTCCTGCTCCATGAAGTCAGTAGTAGTTGAACCGTCGTGTGTATCACCGATCTTGTGGATTTTACCAGTTAGCTTAAGGATACGCTCTGTAGAGGTAGTTTTACCCGCGTCTACGTGAGCAAAAATACCAATGTTTCTGTATTTTGATAAATCAGTCATTGTCTTACTCTGTTAATAAGGTATAAAGTGCGCGCAGAGTATATCATATTCTGTCAAGACTGATAGCCTCGCGTGCGGTTGCGTGAAAAAAAATGTTTTGACCGCTTTGCCCCTGTCAAAGGATAGCTAAGTTTATTTAATTCAGCTTAAAACCACTCGATTTTGAAACCACACTTTCTTAACTATTGTGGGATCTCAACATCATCGTGGGGCAAAAAACATTCTTCAATAGAATTTACTTATCCGAATGGATGGATTGCTATTCATTTTCGATCGAGATGATCAAGTATGAAGCAACTCTGCTTTTAGCTCAATATCTAGCAACCGAACAAATTAATATTGTTCAGATTAACGTCAATCTTGTGTTGGATGTTTGTACGGTATTGTCACTTATAATTCATCAAAAGCTTCAATCGCCTCTGAGAGTTTCTTTACGCCATGTATTTGCATACCCGCAATCCCACCTTTTGGCATATTAGCGGCTGGAACGATCGCTTTCTTGAAACCATGTTTAAACGCTTCATTCAAGCGCTCTTGTCCACTTGGTACAGGGCGAATCTCTCCCGCAAGACCGACTTCACCAAAGACCACCACGTCTTTCGGCAAAGGGCGGTCTTTAAAACTAGAGAGTAGCGCCATAACTAACGCTAAATCTGCGCTGGTTTCAGTCACTTTTACGCCACCGACTACATTAACAAACACATCTTGATCTGCCATTTGCAGACCACCGTGCTTATGCAATACGGCAAGTAGCAATGACAAGCGGTTTTGCTCTAAACCTACTGCCACACGTCTTGGATTTGCCAATTGTGAATAATCGACCAAAGCTTGGATTTCGACTAACAGTGGGCGGGTACCTTCCCAGACCACCATAACGGAGCTACCTGATGTTTCTTCCTCACCACGCGAAAGAAATATTGCGGATGGATTACTCACTTCACGTAATCCTTGCCCTGTCATGGCAAATACACCCAACTCGTTCACGGCACCAAAACGGTTTTTGTGGCTGCGTAATGTTCTAAATCGACTATCTGTTCCACCATCCAATAAGACCGAACAGTCGATGATATGCTCGAGCACCTTAGGACCAGCCAAAGTTCCATCTTTAGTTACGTGACCCACCATAAACACCGCTACATTGTTTTGCTTGGCGTATCGCGTGAGCGCCGTGGCTGATTCTCTTACCTGAGCCACAGTGCCCGGAGAGGACTGTACATCTGCTACGTGCATGACCTGAATCGAGTCAATCACCATTATTTTAGGCTGTTCTTTCTCGGCAATCTGGCAAATACGATCAACGTTGGTTTCTGAGAGCATCTTAAGATTATCTTTAGGTAACCCCAAACGTGATGCTCGCATCGCAACTTGTTGTAACGATTCTTCACCGGTGACGTAAAGTGTTGGCATTGTTGATGACAACTGACACATTGTTTGTAGCAATAACGTCGATTTACCTGCGCCCGGGCTACCACCAATTAAAATCGCAGCCCCCGGCACGACACCACCACCAAGTACGCGATCCAACTCTTTAAAACCACTGGTGAAACGCGGCACTTCTTGTAAATCAATTTCAGACAAAGTTTGTACTTTGCTTTCCGTCACGTCACCAGCGTATCCCATTAGGCGCTCATTTCTCGCCACTGAGGGAGAGGCAGCGAGCCTAACTTCACTAATCGTATTCCATGCGCCACAGGCGCTACATTGACCTTGCCAGCGAGGAAAGTCTGCACCGCAATCATTGCAAACATATGCGCGTTTTGCTTTTGCCATGTAACCTCAATTGAATTTTGTGATGGTGGCAGCTTAATAAGCCAAGTTATGGGCTTGATTCGCCGTAACATATCACTAAAGATCTATTAATCAAGGCCGATATCATTATGACCGGGAAGGATACTCCAAAAAAACATGCATCAGACTGAAATTTTATCCATCGCAGAAAGACTGATTCCCGTCTATAACACGGCGGATTTTAAGTACCTACTATCCAAGCTGACGGATGGCGAGCCTCCATCATTAAAAATCTTGGTTAAGATGGAATTGAAACGTTTGATGTCACCTTGTTATCGCTCTATCGATTTACGAGGTCGAGTAAAAGGAGAATGTCGGGAATACGAATTAGACGGCATCATTCATTGGCTGGATGATGTGGCATTTAATACCTATCACAAAAATGTTCGTAAATTTGATGGTTATACTGAAGGTGTTTTTGACGCTTTATGTAATACTCGTAATAGCTTTAAAGTCATGAACCAGAAAGGCAAGCCGCAAGGCGCAGACCTAACTAACACCTCAATTAACTTTAATGCTGAACCCATAGTCATGGGTTATGACTTAAAACGTAAAGAAAACCGCCTTAAGCTTTCTACTCAAATAGAAATGCATCTATCCAACGATCAACTGGTGCACGGCATTACTGTCGATGTTTCCCCTTCAGGTGGAAAATTCAAAGTACCTTCTGCATTTGATTACAAACTCGGTGAAATCATTTCCGTTCAATTTTCAGAACTGGCACGCTTAAGTAAAATTCCCAATATTGAACAGCCGATTAACTATCGTATCGTGGGAATCGATGAGTCATTTGAAAATGATGCTGTTAATTTTCTGCGTGTCATCAAAATTGATGATATTAAGCTCATTGACGATATCATGGCGTATTGCCTGCAAAATGATGCCCAAAGAGCACGGCATGATAATCAAGACAAAGTCATACGCGCACGCTCCCGAGGTTACGAGCACAACCACCTAAAGCATACCTGTAACTTACCCATTTTCTTCAGTGGTAACGAGTTAAAACTCGTATTAATGACTGAAAACAATCAAAGCATCTGGCAATACTGGAACGATGAGCGCAATCAACTCACTTTATCCAATCTGTTTAGTCCTGAGCGCATGGCGCAACTCACTCAGCCAGGCGTTCGCGGAAGTAATAGTGTACTTTATTCATTCAAGCACCAACACGGCAGGAAAGATCTCTTCTTTTCAATGATGATCCCTGAAGCGAACCGTGAACTACGCCAGTTGTTTTGGCATGTCGGGGCGCGAAAAGAGAGCTGGAAGGTTTTTCGAATTTCTGTTTTTGAGTTGTCCGCTGAAGAGCGAGAGATGTTTAGTGACTTAGCAGAAGAATCTCTCGAATTAACCAAAGGTTTAACGCACTTTGCTATGTTGCAAGAAATCTCTGACGCCTGCTCAGGCAAAGACTATTTACTCAGTGAAAAACCTAGACTCAACACCTCAGAGCTCAATCAATTCCGCCATAAACGTAACTGCACCCATGTACCTGTTAGCTTATATTTTGATGCGCAGAATCGTCGTAAAGAACCTCGCTATCAATTTCGTTCCCCGCTATTTTTAACCTCTGATGAACAGCAAGCATCAGGGGTAACATTAGATATTTCAAAGCACGGGCTTTATGTCGCGTTAAGTTCACCTATTGAGCTCAAAGCTGGCGATCTATGCACCATCAACTTCAGTGAGTTACAACTGTATGACAAATCTTTACCGTTAAACAACGTCCCCTACAAGGTTATTCGCATTAGCCCTGGCGGGAAACGGGTTCAATTAGTAATTGACAATACAGTACAAACTTTAAAGACCATGGCGTTTTTTGGCAGCTTAATAGAGCACAATCAAAGTAAATTGGTTGCTAAGCAAGAAACACTACCAAGCCATGAAATGCTAGAGAACTTACATAATATTCTCTTGGATAAGATGATAAGCACACCATTATTTATAGAGAAAAAAGGACCCAGTCTCAAACCTAAGGTGATTGGGGTTAACTACCCGCTACCAGCTTATCTCACCTTGTTCGCTAAGATGGGACAAAACAACCGATTTTCATTGGAAACGATCTATAAAGGTAGAACGACCACTCTACTTGCCGCGCCAATGAAACGTATCGAAGGTGCCCAACGTCAAGCGCAAGAACTTTATATCTCAGCGATAAAATTCGGCACTCGCATTCAATCGCTGGAAGTAAAGTTATGCTCAGATTTCGAATCCACCAAAGAACGAATCGAGTTCATTAAAAAGAGCCAAAATATGGGTGAGTTCCATTCACTGAGAGTATGCTCAACACCCGTATTTGATCCCATTACGGCTTTGCTCCGCAAAGATCTCGAAGAACTAAGCAGTATCAGCATGCACCAAGCCCGTAGTTTAGAGAAAGAGATTTGTATGATTGTTGGTTACAGTGAATACATTGATATCACTGAAGAAGTGCTTATTCGTTTAGAACTGACTCAATAAATAACTGATCTATTTCCTTACTTATCAAAAAAAGCGAGCTAAACTCGCTTTGTTCCACTTTCTTGCTCCATCACTTTATTGTCAGCTTATGGTAATGGTTTAAAACTGATTTTTTGCTGCTTGATCAATTGAGCGGACAAGATACACAACACCCCCCCTAAACCAATGTATCGCACCGACGTTTGCGCCTGCTGCTCTACTTTCGGTTTGGCATGATAGGCAATTCCTAATCCCGCCACTCCCATCATGACAAGATCATTCGCTCCATCGCCAACAGCAACGGTATTGTGAGGCTCTATCTGATATTGTTCAGCCAACTGAAGCAATATATCCGCTTTGGTTTGCGCGCTGACTACATCACCGAGCACTTGTCCGGTAAGTTTGCCGTCAATGATTTCCAATTGATTCGATTGAGAATGGTCGAGATCAAGCATCTGTTGCAAGTGATCAGAGAAATACGTAAAACCACCAGAAGCGATCGCAGTTTTCCAGCCAAACTTATGTAAAGTTGCCACCAACTGAGGTAGATCAGGCATCAAAGGCAAACCTTGGCGCACTTGTTCTAAAATAGACTCATCAGCCCCAGCAAGTTTACCCACACGCTGGCGAAGGCTTTGCTCAAAATCAAGCTCACCTTGCATCGCTCGCTCAGTAATTTCGGACACTTCCTCCCCGACGCCCGCCAGCTTGGCGATCTCATCAATACACTCAATTTGGATCGCCGTAGAATCCATATCCATCACAATCAAGCCCGGCTTAGTGAGATCAGGGAACTCTCGCAAAGGCGCATAATCCAACTCTAGCGCCTGTAAGATCTCTTCTCTCGCACTTGTGAGTTCCCCTGCCATGAGCGCGACTTCGTATGGTCCAACTTTCCACACATCAACAATGGCATTGAACTCACCAGTAAAGAAATCGATATCTTCAAACTGTTTTGGGCTTAAATAATGTCCGAAAATGATCCAACCGGCTTTGGTTCGGTCGAAATTGGTTGAAGCTTGAGTCTCGGGCAGACGGTTAAGTAGCGTCGTATGACGTCTTATCGCTAATGAATTCAACATATCCATGTAAAATATTCCTATTAAAGTTGCAACCAAGTTACCCTATTGCAATTTGGTTGCGCAAGTCTCAATATGCGTACTGTACGCGATAAATTTAGATTTTTGCCCATTTATCACTACTATTGATAACAATAGTAGTGAGGTTTAGAAGGTAACTCATGGACGCTTCTTTGTTTTCATTTCGTATGGCAATGCGTGTGCTAGCAATTCTTTCCCTGCTTGCTGGCGGTGTCATGATTGCGGTCAACAGTGTCAAGATCACGAAAGGTAATGAACAGATCCAAACTAACCAGCTTGAAACGTTAACTAAAGTACTCATTTCCCAAACATCACTTTCTGCAGGCTCGATGATTGCAGAAGCAGATCAAGAACGCTTGCTCAATCTAACCAACCAGTTAGCACAGGATAATTTAGTATTTGATGCCACCATCTATGATGCCGAAGGTATTCGTTTAGCCTCGAGTGATAAGGCGAAGTCAGTCAGAGAGATTCTCGGTCTCGATACGCCGTTAGAAACAGCTCGAATTGGTCGCCAACAGTTGGTCGAACCCATTATGCACGACAACTCGATTGTGGGCTTCATTCGCATAACGTTTGAAACAGGCAAACTGACCGCATTCTCTGATCACTACTATCGTAAAAGTGATCGCTATATGTATACGATGGTTGGAGTAAGCTTCATCGCGGGTTTCTTGTTGGCATTTATTATTCGTCGTAAACCGCAAAAGAAGGGCGAAAACCAATTGCTCAAAAATGTCTAATTAAAAAAAACCTCAGTTATTAACTGAGGTTTTTTTCGTTTGAAGCAAGAGATTAATCTGCGTCACCAAGTAGAACTGAATCTAGGGCTATTAACATCATATCGTTGAACGTATTTTGACGCTCTTCTGATGTAGTTTGCTCACCCGTTTTAATGTGATCAGAAACGGTACAGATAGTCAGGGCTTTTGCACCGTATTCAGCAGCAACACCGTAGATACCCGCAGCTTCCATTTCAACACCCACAATACCGTATTTGTCCATAACATCGAACATATCTGGATCTGGTGTGTAGAACAATTCAGCCGAGAACAGGTTACCAACTTTTACATCAACGCCACGCGCTTTTGCTGCTTCTTCAGCTGCACGCACCATTTTGTAGTCAGCAATAGCAGAAAAGTCATGACCTTTGAAGCGGATACGGTTTACTTTAGAGTCAGTACAAGCACCCATGCCGATCACTACGTCACGTACTTTGATGTCTTCGTTCACAGCACCACAGCTACCCACGCGAATCACTTTCTTCACACCGAAGTCTTTGATTAGCTCAGTTACGTAGATAGAGCATGAAGGAATGCCCATGCCGTGACCCATTACAGAGATTTTACGACCTTTGTAAGTGCCTGTGTAACCAAACATATTACGAACATCACATACTTGAACTACGTCTTCTAGGAAGGTTTCAGCAATGTATTTAGCACGTAGCGGGTCACCCGGCATCAGTACTACATCTGCAAAAGCGCCCATTTCAGCGTTAATATGTGGAGTTGCCATCGTGTTTTCCTTTTCAAAATAGAAGAAAGGCGTTGCGGCTATCCGCAACGCCATTAAGTAATTTACAAGAAGCTCTTACCGTAATCCATTGGAGATGTAGCAAAATATTCTGCTAACGTCTGTCCAATATCAGCAAACGATTCACGCAAGCCCAATGAGCCTGCTGGAATCTTTTGCCCATAAACCAACACTGGAATATGTTCACGAGTATGATCCGTACCTGGCCATGTTGGGTCACAACCATGGTCTGCGGTTAAGATCAAAATGTCATCTTCTTGCATCAATTCTAGTACTTCGTTGATACGACCATCGAAGTATTCTAATGCAGCAGCGTAACCAGCGACGTCACGACGGTGCCCATAAGCGGAGTCAAAATCCACAAAGTTAGTGAATACTATCGTGTTATCACCAGCAGCTTGAATTTGCTCTAACGTTGCTTCAAACAGCGCAGGGATACCCGTAGCTTTCACTTTCTTAGTGATACCGCAGTTGGCATAGATATCTGCAATCTTACCAATAGAGATCACTTCACCTTGCTTCTCTTCCGCTAGCTTTTGCAACACTGTCGTAGCAGGAGGCTCAACCGAAAGATCGCGGCGGTTACCCGTGCGTTCAAACTGACCTTTACCCGCTCCAATAAATGGACGCGCAATCACTCGACCGATGTTGTAATCAGCCAATTCTTCACGTGCGATTTGGCAAAGCTCTAATAAACGGTCCAAACCGAATGTCTCTTCATGACATGCGATTTGGAACACTGAGTCAGCAGAAGTATAGAAGATCGGCAAACCCGTCTTCATATGCTCTTCGCCCAAATCATCCAGTACTTGCGTACCGGAAGCGTGGCAGTTACCTAAGTAATCGTCTAAACCAGCACGGGCTAAAATGCGGTCCGTCAGCTCTTTAGGAAAGCTGTTGTCCTTATCGGTAAAGTAGCCCCATTCAAACAAAACCGGGACACCAGCGATTTCCCAGTGACCAGACGGTGTGTCTTTACCTGAAGAAAGTTCAGCTGCGTGACCGTAAGCACCAATGATTTCAGCATCAGCATCAAGGCCCGGAGCAAAGCGACCCGTTGACTCTTTGTGCGCCATTGCCAAACCCAGTTTTGATAGGTTTGGTAGCATTAGTGGACCACTGCGCTTATCGTTATCCGCTAAGCCTTTGTCACACTGATCAGCAATATGACCTAAGGTGTCAGAACCAACATCACCAAATTTATCAGCATCAGCGGTTTCGCCAATACCAAATGAGTCTAGGACTAAAATAAATGCTCTTTTCATTACTCATACCTCAGACCCACTTGGCTGTCATTATTACGTTAAGCAGGTCGTGTTAAAATTAAACGTCTTCGGCGCGAATTTGGCAGTATACGTTTGGTGTTGGCGTGTATTCGCCACCAATGATAATGGCTTTGCGCAGCGCCGTTGCGGCTTCTTGCCATTGATCTTCACTACGAGCATGAATAACGGCCAGCGGCTTGTTCTCATCCGCCACTTCGCCTAAGCGGATAAAGCCATCAAAACCAACTGCGTAATCAAGCGTATCAGTCGCTACTCGGCGACCGCCACCCATAGAAACCACCGCCATACCAATTGCGCGAGTATCCATTGCTGAAACCATGCCACTTTGCTCAGCAAACACGGCCTTAATGATTGGTGCTGTTTCTAGGTAGTTGTCGTAGTTTGTAATGAAATCCGCTGGACCACCAAGACCGGCAACCATTTTGCCGAAACATTCAGCGGCTTTGCCATTATCGAGCACTTCCATTAACTTAGCGTTTGCTTCGTCAGTGTCTTTGGCTAACTTGCCAAGTACCAGCATTTCTGCGCAAGACGCTAGCGTCACTTCAAGTAAACGAGGGTTGCGGTATTCACCCGTAAGGAAGCGAACCGCTTCACGTACTTCAACGGCATTACCTGCAGATGAAGCCAATACTTGGTTCATGTCGGTTAAAATTGCAGTGGTCTTAGTACCCGCGCCATTGGCAACAGATACGATAGATTTTGCTAGCTCCTCAGACGCTTCATAAGTTGGCATAAATGCGCCAGAACCCACTTTTACATCCATCACTAGCGACTCAAGACCCGCCGCTAATTTCTTAGATAGAATAGAAGCAGTGATCAGAGAGATGTTGTCGACTGTTGCTGTGATGTCGCGCGTTGCATAAACACGTTTATCTGCCGGAGCTAAGTCCCCCGTTTGGCCAATAATGGCCACACCTGCATCTTTGGTCACTTGACCAAACACTTCATTGGTTGGGGTAATGTTGTAGCCTGGGATCGATTCAAGCTTGTCTAGCGTACCACCAGTATGACCGAGACCTCGACCAGAAATCATTGGTACAAAGCCACCACACGCCGCTACCATAGGACCCAGCATTAGCGATGTTACATCGCCCACGCCACCTGTCGAATGCTTATCAACGATTGGACCCGAAAAATTCATGTGGCTCCAATCAATCACCATGCCTGAATCACGCATTGCACACGTTAATGCAATACGCTCTGGCATCGACATTTCATTGAAGAAAATAGTCATCGCAAACGCTGCGATCTGACCTTCCGATACAGTGTTATTGGCAACGCCTTGAATAAAGAAGTTGATTTCGTCAGCGGTAAGCTCTTCGCCATCGCGCTTTTTACGAATGATCTCTTGAGGTAAATACATTAGATCCTCCCATACTCTGGCGAGTAAGGTTGTAAGATAAAGAGGTCAAAGATAGGACGGCGTTCTACCGACCTATCTTTAATGCAGACATAAACTGATTTGGTCAGTCATACCCTAAATAGTTGGCGTTGCAGCTAGGCGACAAGTAAATTCATTCCTATGAGCATAGACTTCTATGTGATTAGGATGAACTTGCGAAGTCAACAACGCTGCAGCGTCAAATATGACGGGTATGTTAGTAAGCTGCTGGATCAGCTGTTTCGTCTGTCACTTCTAATGTATTCAGAAGACTAGTTAGTAGGCTTGATGCACCAAAACGGTAATGACGAGCGTCAACCCAGTTATCACCAAGAATGTCATCCGCCATTGCTAAGTATGCTGCTGCATCTTCAGCGGTACGTACACCACCAGCTGGTTTGAAACCAACCGTTTCTGCGACGCCCATATCACGAATAACTTCAAGCATCATGCGTGCGTATTCAGGTGTCGCGTTTACTGGCACTTTACCCGTAGAAGTTTTAATAAAGTCAGCACCCGCTTCAATACAGATTTGCGATGCTTTCTTGATTAGCGCTTCTTCTTTAAGTTCACCAGTTTCAATGATTACTTTTAGTAGTACGCCTTCACTACACGCTGCTTTACATTGCTTAACTAGCTCAAAACCAACGTTCTCATCGCCCGCGATTAGCGCACGATATGGAAATACTACATCTACTTCGTCTGCACCGTATGCCACTGCAGCTTTTGTTTCCGCTACTGCAATATCGATGTCATCGTTACCGTGTGGGAAGTTTGTTACCGTTGCAATACGCACTTCAGGCGTACCTTGCTCGCGAAGTGTCTTCTTAGCAATAGGAATAAAGCGAGGGTAAATACAGATTGCAGCCGTGTTGCCTACTGCTGTTTTCGCATCATGACAAAGTGATATTACTTTCGCATCTGTGTCGTCGTCATTTAACGTCGTTAGGTCCATCAGTTGAAGTGCACGTAACGCTGCTGCTTTTAAATCGCTCATTTCTATCTCCGATCAATATTCAAAAATGTGACTGCTTCTTTTGCTCTCTAATTATAGGCAAAGAAGACAGTTATTAATGAACGGACTTGGTTCCTTGAAGACTCGGTGGCAAACAGCAAATTTGCCCCAATTGCTTTCCTTGTCACCGCACAGTACCAGTTTGGCCTATGGCACAACAATCTATGATTGCGGTGTCTTTAATAGCATAGAAAACAGCGCGAGGCATGTTCAATGTGCTGAGTCAGGTAATTCATTTACCCGATAGTGAGAATTAATCGCCAAGTTGAACGCAATTTAATCCAATTTCTATCAATGACTATTACTTTATAAAGAAACCTCTCAAAACTGTAGCAGCAAATAGAACGCAAACGGTTTGTATCTCAAAAAATTTTATTATCGTTTCGGTTCATTTCTGCAACGGTTTAAATCGCTACGAGATAACTATGCCAAAACAAAAAAAGCCCCGCAGCAAACAAATGCTACAGGGCATGATTTAAACGGCGTCTATAAACTAAAAGCCGGTTCTATTTAAAATGCCGCAAGGCTTAGACAGAAGCCTGCAATTGTCGCTGCCATAAGGTTAGACAACGTACCAGCAAGTACGGCTTTAATACCCATACGCGCGATATCATGGCGGCGGTTTGGAGCAAGACTACCTAGACCACCCAGTAGGATAGCGATAGAAGACAAGTTCGCAAAACCACACAGTGCGAATGAAATGATTGCCGTTGTCTTCTGGCTCATCACTAGACCCGTTGCTTCAAGGACTTGCGCATTCTCACCAATGTATGGCGTGAAGTTTAGGTACGCTACGAATTCATTAATTACCAGTTTTTGACCAATAAATGAACCAGCAACGATCGCTTCATCCCATGGTACACCGATTAGGAATGCCAGTGGAGAGAACAGGTAACCAAGGATCAGCTGAAGCGTTAGTTCAGGCATACCGAACCAATCACCAATGCCGCCTAGCATACCGTTCACTAGAGCGATTAGACCTACGAATGCGATTAGCATTGCACCTACGTTTAACGCAAGTTGTAGACCTGATGCCGCACCACCTGCTGCTGCGTCAATAACGTTTGCAGGTTTGTCGTCACCACCATCCATTGCTTCAGCGAAGTCTTCATGAGGAGTGTCAGTTTCAGGGTGAAGAATTTTAGCGAAAAGTAGACCACCCGGTGCTGCCATGAATGATGCCGCTACAAGGTACTCTAGAGGTACACCCATAGATGCATAACCCGCTAGTACACCACCAGCTACTGATGCCAAACCACCACACATTACTGCAAATAGCTCAGACTGGGTCATCTTAGGAACAAACGGACGAACCACTAGTGGTGCTTCAGTTTGACCTACGAAAATGTTCGCAGCTGCAGACATAGACTCGGCGCGAGACGTACCCAATGCTTTTTGTAGACCACCACCAAGGATTTTAATAACCCATTGCATGACGCCTATGTAGTAAAGCACTGAAATTAGCGCAGAGAAGAAGATCAGTGTTGGAAGTACACGGAATGCGAAGATAAAGCCGCCGCCGCCAAATACTTCGAACATCTTGTCAGAAACAAGACCACCGAATAGGAAAGAAATACCATCGTTACCGTAGTTGATAACGTTGGAAACACCCTGAGAGAAACCGTTTAAAAGGTCACGACCCCAAGGAACGTAAAGAACAAATGCACCAAGTACAAATTGGATAGCGAATGCGCCACCCACAGTTCTAAAGTTGATAGCTTTACGGTTATTTGAGAATGCAAATGCAATAGCAAGAAGCACTACCATACCGACTAGGCTCATAAACAGGCTCATAGTTTATGACTTCCTTATATAATGTTGGCGTGTAACAAAATGGAGCTCAAAAGCGCGATGGATTATACTTATCGAATCAATTAAAAATAGTGTCTAACTCGCATTTTTTACTACACAACACTTGATGTACATTTATTAATGAGATATTAATCACAAAAAGCAATCGATTAAACACCTCAATTAACAAAAAGAACACCTTAAACACTCATTATTCAAACAATGAAACGACTGATTCACTCAGTTTAAGAGTAATCGTTTGCTCCGATTCATTTCGCAGCAATATAAGAGAAGATAGTACATTTTTTATGAACTTGGGCTGATTCGGCAACCCTTGATAGCCATTAAGAGGCATATCTGGCGCGTCCGTCTCTAAAAGCAACTTATCAAGCGGGAGGCGAGCTACCGCATTTCGCGTTTTCTTTGCTCGCTCATAAGTAATTGAACCACCGATACCGAGAAACAAGCCCTGTTCTATATACTGCATTCCCTGCTCATAACTGCCAGTGAATCCATGCAATACCCCTCCCCTTGGCAGCGGATATTGCTTTAAGACTTGGATGAGTTCCTGATGAGCTTTGCGTACATGAAGCAAAACCGGTAAATGATAATGCTGGGCTAATTTCAACTGTTCAATTAACACTGATACTTGTAACGCTTGGTTGTCCCGACCATGGTAAAAGTCCAGTCCACATTCACCAATCGCAATACAATCCTCACCTCGCTCTAGTCGTGTTTTCATTTGCTTAATATGTTCGATGCTGTGCTCAGAAACAAACATCGGATGGATACCCATAGCCCAATCTACCATGGGGTATTTATGGGAGTATTGTTGAATAACATTCCAGTTACTAGCGTCTATCCCTGGCACTAAAATTCGCTCAACACCTGCTTTACTCGCTTGCTGCAAAGCCGTATCAATATCAATGCCTTTTTGCACCATCAAGTCCAAATGACAATGCGTATCAAACAAGCACATAGCCTTTTTTACCTCTCTAACAAAACAAATACCATTTACCAACAAATGCGTACATCACAATTATGATGATAGCGTTACCAACGATAACGTTTACCCTTGACGCAGCTCACACTTTTAAACTATTGAGTGGTGTTAAACAAACCAAGCAAACGATAAAATGGGTATTTGATGGTCGGCGCTAAATTTAACTATCGCCAGTCCTATGACAAAAGTCTGACCTAATTACTCCCTGTAGCGAAACATTGATTTTCATAATTGTTAAAAAAAAGTGATAACAGAGCGCCGCTACTTTCATGTCGCATTTTGCACTACTAAGGATTTGATAGTGAAAAACCAAATTTTGAAACTTTCTGCTCTAGCCCTTGCCATGTCGTCATTCAGTGTTTTCGCAGCGAAACCAGCTGTAGTTTATGACACCGCAGGTAAGTTTGATAAATCATTCAACGAAGCTGTTTATCAAAATGGTGTAAAAAAATTCAATGCGGACAAAGGTGTTACTGTACGTGAATTTGAACCGCAAAATGAAGCTCAACGTGAGCAAGGTCTACGTCGTTTAGCAAGCCGTGGCTTCACGCCTATCGTTGCTGTCGGTTTCAACATGGCTTCTGCTGTTGAGAAAGTCGCGACAGAGTTCCCAGAGACACAATTTACAATCATTGACATGGTAGTAGATAAACCAAATGTTCAATCAATTGTATTTAAAGAACATGAAGGCTCATTCCTTGTTGGTGCACTTGCGGCTAAAGCATCGGCTAACGGTAAAGTAGGCTTCATTGGCGGTATGGATATTCCTCTAATCCGTAAGTTTGAGTGTGGTTACCGCCAAGGTGCTAAATACGCAAATCCAAATATCGAAACTTTCCAAAACATGACTGGCTCAACTCCAGCTGCATTCGCTGACCCTGCAAAAGGTTCTGAGCTAGCAAAATCTCAGTTCTCTAAAGGTGTTGACGTAATTTACGCAGCGGCAGGCGGTACGGGTATGGGTGTATATCAGGCAGCGAAAGACGCAGGTAACTTCGCTATTGGTGTAGATGCAAACCAAAACCACCTACAACCTGGCACTATGCTAACGTCAATGGTGAAAAAAGTTGGTGTAGCAGCATACAACTCATGGGACCAAGCTGAGAAAGGCTCTTGGACTGCTGGTATTAAAGTTCTGGGTCTAAAAGAAGGTGCCGTTGAGTGGGCATACGATGAATACAATAAAGATCTAGTTTCAAAAGAAGATCGTGCTTACTTGGATAAAATCCAAGCGGACATCGTAAGCGGTAAGGTTGCTGTCCATGATTACATGTCTAATAACTCATGTGACATCTAAACCTATCTGTAACGCATAAAGCCAGTGCCGTATCGGGCTGGTAACATTGCAATACGATAAACGCCGCTGCTGAAGTTGTAGCGGCGTACTATTATCTAAAAAGGCTTTATCCTGTGACACAAACTATTGCGATAGAATTGAGCAGTATCAATAAACGATTTGGCTCAGTACATGCAAACCGCGACATCGATTTAAAAGTCCCTGCAGGCACAATTCACGGCATTATTGGTGAAAATGGGGCGGGTAAATCGACTCTTATGAGTATTATTTACGGCTTTTATCACGCTGATTCTGGCACTATGTCAGTCAATGGTACCCCCTTTAAACCTAATAATTCTCAAGATGCGATTCGAGCAGGTATCGGCATGGTTCATCAACATTTTATGTTGGTTGAGACCTTTACAGTTCTTGAAAACATCATTTTAGGGGCAGAAGAAGGCTGGAAGCTAGAAGACACGCTATCAAAAGCGCGTGAGAAGCTCGAGGCGCTCGCTAAAGACTACGGGCTTGATGTGCCATTAGATACACCTGTTGGACTTCTCCCTGTTGGGCTGCAGCAGCGTGTTGAAATACTGAAAGCACTCTATCGTGGTGCCAAAATCTTAATTTTGGATGAACCCACTGGCGTATTGACACCACAGGAAGCAGATCATTTATTCCGAATTCTCGATAAACTAAGAGAGCAAGGAACTACGGTGATGATCATCACCCACAAGCTACGTGAAGTACTGGCTATCACCGACAACATTTCAGTGATGCGTCAGGGAACCATGGTTTCTCATGTTGTCACAGCTGAAACAGATAAAGAACAGCTGGCTGAATTAATGGTCGGTCGTAAAGTGCGACTCAAAGTAGATAAAGAACCATCACAGCCCAAAAAAGAACTGATCTCAGTGCGAGATCTTCAATATTTCGATCAATCTGGTGTTGAGCGCGTTAAGAAAGTGAGCTTTTCTGTTCGTCAAGGCGAAGTCGTCGGCATTGCTGGCGTATCAGGAAATGGTCAATCTGAAATACTCAACTTGCTATCAGGCATTATTTCACCAAGCTCGGGAAGCATTGAGTTAAACAGCCATGAGCTCTCAGCTGAAGCCCCGCTCGATCCACAACAAATACGAGCTATTGGCGTCAGCCATATTCCTGAAGATCGTCATAAGCAAGGACTTATCAATAAATTCTCTGCCAAAGAAGCTTTTATCCTAGGGCACCAACATCTTCCTCAATATAACCAAGGTTTTCTGCAAAATAAAAAACATATTGAAGAAGCTTGCCAATCGAGCATGGATAAATGGGACGTGCGCCCAAATGACCCATCATTGAAAACGGCTAACTTCTCAGGCGGTAACCAGCAAAAACTGGTGATAGCTAGAGAAATGGAGCAAGACCCAGACGTGATCTTAATTGGTCAGCCAACTCGTGGCGTTGATATTGGTGCTATTGAATATATCCATCAACAAATCATTAGTGCTCGTGATGCAGATAAAGCCGTGTTGCTTGTTTCTGTTGAGCTGGATGAGATCCTTGCCCTTGCCGACCGTATTCTTGTGATGTTTGATGGCAGTATTGTTGGCGAAGTTCCCGTATCACAAGCAGATGAAAAAACCTTAGGCTTAATGATGGCAAACATTTTACCCGACCATCTTAAACAGAATGATACGCAAGGAGAGCAACGATGAGTCAAGCGAAAGTACCCGCTTGGGTAACGATGGCGCTACTGCCTGCCATCAATGTACTAGTTGCATTCCTCGTATCAGCATTACTGTTTATTTACATCGACATCAACCCGATTGATGCCGCGAAAGTAATGTGGACTGGTGCATTTGGCTACGCGGAAGGCTTTGGCTACACCTTGTACTATGCAACAGGTTTTGTTTTTACTGGTTTAGCCGTTGCGGTCGCTTTTCACGCTGGGCTATTTAATATCGGTGGTGAAGGGCAAGCCTATATCGGTGGTCTTGGTGTCGGTCTTGTCTGCTTAACTCTTGGTGAATACGTTCCTTGGTGGATCGCCTTCCCTGTGGCGATAGTTGTTGGCGGCGCTTTTGGTGCGGCGTGGGCGTTTATTCCTGCCTACCTACAAGCAAAGCGCGGTTCACACATCGTTATCACCACGATTATGTTTAACTTTATTGCTTCATCTATGATGGCTTACTTACTGGTTGATGTTCTCAAACCAGATAACACCATGGCGACAGAGAGCCGTGTTTTTGCGGTTAGTAGTTGGCTGCCAAAAATGCATGAAATTCTTGCTGTGTTTGGTATCGAAAGCGCACCTAGCCCACTCAATTTAAGCTTTATCTTTGCATTGCTTTGCTGTGTGTTTGTTTGGCTGTTGATGTGGCATTCACGCTGGGGTTATGAAATACGCTCTGTTGGTGCAAACCCAACAGCGGCTGGTTATGCCGGTATAAAATACGTAAAAGTGATCGTACTGACAATGCTGGTATCAGGTATGCTCGCTGGTTTCTTTGGCTTAAACGTTCTTCAAGGTGAACTGCACCAAATCAAACTCAACTTTGTTGAAGGGTTTGGTTTTACAGGTATCGCTGTTGCTCTGATGGGGCGTAACCACCCTATCGGCGTACTATTGGCGAGCCTACTGTTTGGTTTCTTATACCAAGGCGGTGCAGAACTGAGCTTTGAGTATGGCGTTGACCGTAACATCGTAGTGGTATTACAAGGGCTTGTGATTCTGTTCTCAGGCGCATTAGAGCATATGTTCCGACCTCACCTAGAACGCGCATACCTCAAGCTTGCGGCTAAAAAGTCACAACAACCAGCTGAGCAAGGAGTCTGAGCATGTTTGAAACTATCATCTTAATGCTGGATGCAACCCTACGAGTTGCGACTCCACTTATTCTTGCGGCATTAGCAGGTATGTTCTGTGAACGTGCAGGTATTGTAAACATTGCTTTAGAAGGTAAATTGCTGGCTGCAGCATTCACTGGTGCAGCAATGGCTCATGTGACAGGCTCAGCTTGGCTTGGTCTTTTGGCTGGTATCGGTATTTCTGTGCTGCTTTCATTACTGCATGGCTTTGCTGCAATCACCCACCGTGGCGATCAAGTGGTTAGCGGTATGGCAATCAACGTCCTTGCCGCTGGGTTAACCGTCACCTTGGGACGCCATTGGTTCCATCAAGGTGGACAAACACCAGCACTATCAGGCGATGCCCGTTTTGCGCCAATCAATCTACCGGGTGCAGAAGCATTGAGTGATGTGCCTGTGATTGGCTTGCTCTACTCTGAGCTAATCAGTGGTCACTCAATTTTGATTTACATGCTGATTGTGATTGTACCAGCAACTTGGTATTTACTGTTTAAGACGCGCTTCGGTTTGCGTTTGCGTGCTGTAGGCGAATCGCCTTCAGCAGTCGACACTGCTGGTATTTCAGTTGCCAAAGTTCGCTACTCTGCCGTGATCATTTGTGGTGTATTAGTCGGCATTGGTGGTGTTTATCTATCGGTAGCTCAAACGGCACAGTTCATCCCGAACATGAGTGCAGGTAAAGGCTATATGGCTCTTGCCGCGCTGATTTTTGGTAAATGGCGTCCATTTACTGCCATGTGGGCATGCTTGCTGTTTGGCTTCCTTGATGCATTAGCAATTCGTATGCAAGGGGTTACCATCGGTGATTTCCCTATCCCAGTTCAAGCAATTGAAGCCATCCCTTATATCTTAACGGTATTTCTACTGGCCGGTTTTATCGGTAAAGCGATAGCACCTAAAGCCATCGGTGTACCTTACAGTAAGGAACGCGAATAAAAGAAAAGGGAGTGAAATATCACTCCCTTTTTTCTTTCTCCGGTTGGTCTTTGTTTGCTGGATCAGAGCGATATGGTACACAGCTGCGTTTTTGATCCGGTGTCAGCCCCATTGATTGACACCACGCATCGTACTTAGCTACCAACGCTTTAATCCATGCCCACATAACCTATCCCTCGGAAGTCGATCCCTTAAGTAAGCGAGGTTACTTAAGCAACCATTATATTGTTCTGCTGCTACTGCTCTTCGCGTTTAAACACCAACTCCGTTGGTGATGATTCATCTTCGACAAAGTAGTAGCCCGCAATATCAAATTGAGTCAGATCTGCCACGCTTCTAATACGATTTTCAATAATGTAACGCGCCATCATGCCGCGTGCTTTTTTCGCATAAAAGCTGATCACTTTATATTGTCCGCTCTTGCAATCTTTAAAGATCGGAGTAATCACCTGCGCGTCTAACGCCTTCGGTTTTACCGCTTTAAAATATTCATTTGATGCTAAGTTTATCAACACATTATCACCTTGCTCTACAATCGCTTGATTGAGCTTTTCAGTGATCACATCCCCCCAGAAATGGTATAGGTTGCTGCCTTTCTCGTTGGCAAGCTTAGTGCCCATTTCCAAGCGATATGGCTGCATCAGATCAAGCGGTTTTAACAACCCATATAAGCCTGATAACATGCGCAAATGCTGCTGAGCGTAAACAAAGTCCTCTTCTGTCAGCGTCTCCGCCTCTAAGCCTGTATATACGTCGCCCTTAAAGGCGAGGATAGCTTGGCGAGCATTATCTTGAGTAAAGACCTCACTCCACTCTTGAAAGCGACCTACGTTTAAATCAGCGATTTTGTCGCTCACCTTCATCAAACGCGCAATATCAGCCGGAGTAAGCTTGCGGCAAATATCGATCAACTGCTTTGAGTGCTCAATCAATTCTGGTTGGGTGTACTTTTCAGTCGCAAGAGGAGACTCGTAATCAAGAGTCTTGGCAGGAGAAACAACAATCAGCATGACTTTACTCTATCCTTATCTATTATGAGTTATAGAGTACAAAAAAAGCCATGCATTGTCTGCATGGCTTTTTTGATTAATTCAATAGCTTCAATCTATGATTTCTTGCATCACTCTTTTTTGCTGTGATACCAAATACCATCTTCTAGCTGAGACTTCAGCTCAGGATAATCATTCGCATCGAAAGTTGGCAATTTGCCTTCTTTCAACTGGCGATTGTAATCCTTAGCCAACTTTATCACAGTGCCTGACAGCAGGATTATTGCAACTAAGTTTACCAGCGCCATTAAGCCCATTGATACATCAGCCAATGACCATACTACTGGTAGCGAGGCTAACGTACCAAACATAACCATGCCAAGTACCACCACACGGAAGAGACCTAACCCAGCTTTATGATTATGTTCTAAGAATAACAAATTCGTTTCAGCGTATGAGTAATTCGCTATGATTGAGGTAAAGGCAAAGAAGAAAATAGCCACAGCGACAAAAATGCTTCCCCACTCACCAACTTGCGAACTCAACGCCGCTTGTGTTAACTCAATACCAGTAATCTCACCACCTGGAACATACTCGCCAGACATTAAGATGATCGAAACTGTTGCAGAACAAATGACTATTGTATCCATAAATACGCCAAGCATTTGAACATAACCCTGTGATGCAGGGTGTGGTGGGTAAGGTGTCGCAGACGCTGCCGCGTTTGGCGCAGAACCCATACCAGCTTCGTTTGAGAATAACCCGCGCTTAATACCGTTGATCATCGCTTGTGCAATCGCATAACCAACACCACCAGCAGCGGCTTCTTGCAAACCGAATGCACTCTTCATAATCAAAGCAAGGATTGCTGGTAATTTTTCGATATTAGAGAACATCACGAACAGAGCTAGGGCCAAGTACGCCAGCGCCATGATTGGCACCACAAGCTCAGCCACTCGAGCAATACGCTTAATACCACCAAAAATAATTATTGCCGATAACGCAACTACGCCGATGCCGACATATTTGTCTTCCCAACCAAATGCAGTGTGCATAGCACTAGCAATCGAGTTTGCTTGAACAGCATTAAACACAAGACCAAAAGCGATGATCAGGAAGATGGAGAACAGTACTCCCATCCAGCGCATGCCCAAACCTTTTTCCATGTAGTAGGCAGGACCACCGCGATAGTTACCATCGTCGTCTTTTGTTTTGTATAGTTGAGCTAATGTGCTCTCAGCAAATGCGGTAGCCATACCCAACATGGCAATCAACCACATCCAGAAAATGGCCCCAGGTCCACCAGCAGTTAATGCAACCGCAACACCCGCCATATTCCCGGTACCTACACGTGCAGCAAGACTAGTACAAAGTGCTTGAAAAGAGGAAATGCCCGCTTTATCTGCTTTTCGGCTGTTCTTCAGAACAGAGAACATATGACCAAAATGACGGAACTGTATAAAACCAAGACGGACTGTAAAGTAAACGCCTACACCGACTAAAAGATAAACAAGAATAGACCCCCAGAGCAGGTCATTCATTAAATTGATTAAATCTGTCATAACATCCTCAAAGTGAGTTTCGCCAATCCTCGCGTCCCTGCCATCCATCTAGCTGCGTACTAAGTGTCAATTTATTCTCAGTAGTTATTTTTATTTTCTAGCAGCTGAGATCTGTAAAACTCGCTTCTTGCTTCCCTTTTACGTATCGACGTATTTTTTGACGGGCGGATAATGCAGCGAAGTATAGCAAAAATCAATATGAACACAGTTTCATTTAAATGTTGTTTGTCACTATAAAATCACTATCGATTAACACAAGGAAGGGCAATAATTTAACACATTTATCTCATAGCCATTAACCATTAACAACAATATGCGTGGTGCTTGGATATCAAGAGTGCAAGTTTCAAATAAGGCATCAATCCCTTGTTGAATCTAGTAGTTACGAGCACATTGCGCCTAACATTATCCTATCTGCTGCGTACTTTCCTTAAGATACTTGCTTCAACACACTGCACTTAAGATTGAAAGCAATTTAAACCAGCTAGTTAACATCAAAAATAGACAAGATTAGCGAAATTAACATTACTGAATGGTTATTTTTTATTCATTAGTCACCCATAAAAAGTTAGCTGAAGCACAAAAAATATAAAAAATTCATTGAATCGCAACAAATGAGAAACCAGTCATAGATAGGCTTTGGTCGCAGTGGTATTAAACAGAAGATAACAACGTAGAACAGAGGTAGCATATGGATGGCTTGAACTTTGACGATATGATAGAGATGAATTTCTCAAGAGGACGCTCAACTAGAACTAAACCCGTAAAGCGAAAATGGCGTGAGATAGAAGCAATCAACGACCGACGTCGTTTGGAAAAAGAATTGAGAGACATGGATATTGGTCTCGACAGTACATTCGATTTAGAGCTGTAGAAAAAAGAGGCGCTATCGCCTCTTTTTTATTTCCTAGCTTTTACTTTCTAAGTCATTTCATTATCGGTATCACGCACTCTCTGAGCAAGCTGGGCATAGCGCTCTGCAATCGTGTCGCCAAAAACTGGATCATCATCATCACTAGAGAAGAGTTGCTCTACTTGCTGCCAATCTTGCACAGTGAAGCACTCGCATATCATCGGGATAATGCGCCGCTCTTCAAACTCAAGGTGATCACGCTGCGCTTTGATAAACTCTTCAAGTTGCTCCACAAACATTTCATGGGGCACCACTGCATCTTGTAAAATCATCTCTACCGTATTTTGAAATGAAGTCGTTTTGCACTCCAATAACTTATGTTCAAACGCCAAGTTATCCATCTCATCTTTATCGCCATAATGATCTTGGTAGTAATGATAAAGGATGTCTTCTTTGGGATGATGTGAGTTCTCTGAATGCTCAGATAAATAATCAACTATCTCTTTAATTAAACTATAGTTGATCGGTTGTTCTTGCTTCAAACGTTCAACTTTATCAGCCAAAATAGCAAGTAATCTGACCATATAGCCATGTTCACGCCTGATTCTTTCAATCATCATCGCGACTCTCCTTAAACACACAATCCTAGTAAGTGTATTAAACATTCAGAGAAAAGGCTTCGAGTGTGTTCAAGAAAAATGAATAAATATTGAACAGCCGCCAATTAGGTCTAATCGTTATATAGGCAACATCGATAGTTGAAATGCATTATGAAATAGACGCCGGCAACGTCCAGTCAATCGGTTGAAAACCTTGTTTATCAAGAATCTTATTTGTTTGAGAAAAATGCTTGCATCCAAAAAAACCACGATGAGCAGAAAGAGGGGATGGATGTGGCGCTTCCAAAACATGATGCTTATTACGATCAATAAAACGTCCTTTCTTTTGAGCGTGCGCTCCCCAAAGTAAGAATACGACCCCAGAATTATATTGGTTAATCGCCTCTATAACTTTATCCGTATAAGTTTCCCATCCCGTGGTTTTCGCGTGAGAATGCGCCTTACCTTGCTCAACGGTCAGTACTGTATTCAGCAACAGCACCCCTTGCTCTGCCCATTTTTGCAAATATCCATGGGATGGAATCGTAAAACCTGGAATGTCTTGAGCCAACTCTTTATACATGTTGAGTAGCGATGGTGGCGTCTTAATGCCAGGGAGAACTGAAAAACACAAGCCATGCGCCTGATTGGGTCCGTGATACGGATCTTGACCGAGAATCACCACTTTGATTTGATGAAACTCCGTGGCTGAAAATGCATTAAACACATCATCCGTGGCAGGAAAAATCATCTTGCCACTTTCACGCTCTCGCTCAACATAAGCGACTGTTTGTTGGTAATATTCTTGTTGTGTCTCACTACCTATCACGTCAGACCAAGTCACCGTTGAAGCCATGATTTTTCCTTCTATTATATTGATCAAGCCAATGCCAGTGTATTGTCGCAAAAATAAACAACAGAACAAAGCCTTGCTTAAAAGCACAAATCAGAACAAAAAAAAGAGAATACCCACTATGATAGGTATTCTCTTTAATAAAAGAACGATGCCACCTAATAACGAGTCGCTACTAGCTATCAGTTCCTGAGAGCGCTTGCTGATGATAAGCCCGAAGTTGCTCTATTTCTGCCTTCCAAGCATCAGGCTCGATAGTCTCAAGAATCAACGGCATTCCATCAAATCTGGGATCTTTGGCGATATACTCAAAACAACTCCAACCGATTTCACCTTTACCCAATGCATGATGCCTATCAACTCGGCTACCTAGCGTTGATTTTGAATCATTGATATGCATAGCGCGTAAATAGTGCATACCCACAACACGATCGAACTCGGCAAATGTCTGTTCGCAAGCATCTAACGTTGATAAATCATAGCCAGCAGCAAAGGTGTGGCATGTATCCAAACAAATACCGACTCGAGATTTGTCCTCGACCAGCGCAATGATCTCCGCCAATTGTTCAAACTTCCAACCTAAGTTAGAGCCCTGCCCTGCCGTATTTTCAATAACCGCAACCACATCCGCAACGGCTCGATGAGCCAAATTGATTGATTCCGCAATTTTCGCCAAACACTCTTTCTCTGAGATTTTGTTTAGATGGCTGCCAGGGTGGAAATTCAATAACGTCAGGCCAAGCTGATGACAGCGTTCCATCTCATCAATAAATGCGGCTCTCGATTTTTCTAACTTATCTTCTTCTGGCGCACCCAAGTTAATAAGATAAGAATCGTGAGGAAGAATATGCTCAGCGGTAAATCCCAACATTTGACAATTTGCTTTGAACGCACTAATCGTGTTCGCTTCTAGAGGTTTGGCTGCCCACTGTCGCTGGTTTTTAGTAAACAGTGCAAATGCGTTTGCTCCAATCTCACGCGCTCTCATTGGCGCTTGATCAACACCACCAGCCGCAGAAACATGCGCACCTATATACTTATTTTGTGAGCTATTTCTCATTGTCATTTAACCACTTTTCTCTTTCAGTTTGCCAACCTAAATACAGGAAGTTAGCGTAATACGTCATCACCAAAACAGTCATTTTGTAGTAAATTTACAACAAAATGACTGTTTAACTATTTTTTAATTTATAAACTATTTTGTAATTGGCAGTTTTTAAAGGATTTATTGATTTAACTCAATTAAATCACCTTCAAAAAAACGAGGTTTTTAGTTGTAATTTGACCTAAATCAATATTATTATAATGGATATTAGCTATACAATACTTAGCTCAACAAAAACTGAAAAATAACACCATTAAATCCACTCTAAGTGGAAAAGGAGAAAGTTATGATCCAAGGTATTCAAATTACTAAAGCAGCTAACGACGACCTACTAAACTCAATCTGGCTACTAGACGGCGAAAAAAATGAAGCACGTTGTGTTGCTGCATCTGCAGGCTACGAAGCTGACCAAGTAATCACTATTTCTGATCTAGGTGAATACGAGAGCCGTGAAGTGGCTATCGAAATGGCACCACGCATTGAAGGTGGTCAACACCTAAACGTAAACGTACTACGTCGTGAAACTCTAGAAGACGCAGTTGCTCACCCAGAGAACTACCCACAGCTTACTATCCGTGTATCTGGCTACGCTGTGCGTTTCAACTCTCTAACGACAGAGCAACAACGCGACGTTATCGCGCGTACTTTTACTGAGTCTCTATAATTTATCTCGCCTTGGCGAAATCAATTTGACCCCAGTTTTTAAAAAGCAGGCTTATGCCTGCTTTTTTTATATCACTAGTAGGCTAGAAATAATCAGACGCTAAAGCCCTACAACCCTCAACTTAACCAACTCATAATCAGCGCTTGATTTTGATCCCAGAGTAATTTGATAGCCATTGCCATCGACATGGTAATCACAAGAGGACGGATCCATCTTTGCCCTTTCGTCACGACAACCTTAGCGCCCATTCGCGCCCCAATAAAACCACCAACGGCCATCACTAAGCCAACCTCCCAAACTGGCAGCCCAGCAAATATGAAGAACAATAGAGCAGAGATATTTGAGGTGAAGTTTAGAACCTTAGTTCTCGCGGTAGCATCAATCAATGAAAAATGACCAATCGCGACGAAACAGACGGTAAAGATCGAACCGGTTCCTGGACCAAAAAAACCATCATAAAATCCCACTCCCCCACCAACAAAGAACGCAAAAGCAGCTTCAGATAATGAGCTCTCTTTTTGTTCTGATTTAGTTGCTGGAGCAAGTAAAAAATAGAGTGAAATAGCAATCAAGAGCAATGGAATTAGACTGGTCAGTAATCCCGCATCCACATGCTGCACCGCCTCCGCACCGACAGCTGAACCCACAAAGGTACAGATGATAGCTAAGCGCATCTCTTTAAGACTAACGATGCCCTTTGTGACGAAATACCATGTCGCGGAGAAGCTACCAAATGAACTTTGTAATTTGTTCGTTGCAAGAGCTTGAGTTGGGCTCATACCTGAAGCTAATAGTGCTGGTAGAGTCAATAACCCTCCTCCACCAGCCATTGCATCAATAAATCCGGCAGCGCTAGCGACAACAAATAGCGCAAGTAATAACTCTATCGTGACTTCCATGCTCGATACTTTAATTGGGTGAAAGCATCAGTATGACATGTTTATTATCGACACTAGACTGATTTCCATAAAAAAAGCCCGCTCATTTGAGCGGGCTTTTTAGTTAAATTTACGTTTACGCTAGGCTTTTTTCCACTTTTGCATGAAGCTCTTGTAATGATGTTACTGAGCTTTTAGCATCCGCGGTGTGTCCCATACATGTTGCAAACGCTGCATTTAGTGTTGTTGTATAGTTCACTTTTTCTGCCAAGGCACCACGACGAAGTACTTTCGAGTCTTCTATCGCTTGGCGACCTGACGCTGTGTTAACAATGTAGGTGTATTCATTGTTCTTGATACGGTCAAGAATATGAGGACGCCCTTCATGTACCTTGTTAACTAGGCGAGGGTTAATGCCCGCTTCACCTAGAATGACAGCGGTACCATGGGTGGCATCAAGCTGGTAACCTAATTTAGTTAGCTTGGAGGCTAAATCAACAACACGTTGCTTATCATCTTCGCGAACAGACAGTAGCGCACGACCGCCTTCTGGGTACACATTGCCACAACCTAGCTCTGCTTTTGCATACGCTTCAGCAAATGTTGCACCGACTCCCATCACCTCACCAGTAGAGCGCATTTCTGGGCCTAACAACGGGTCAACTCCTGGGAATTTGTTAAACGGTAATACCACTTCTTTCACTGAGTAGTAAGGTGGAATAATTTCTTTAGTAAAGCCTTGCGACTCAAGAGATTGTCCCGCCATTACACGTGCAGCGATTTTCGCTAGTGGTGCACCTGTCGCTTTAGATACAAATGGAACCGTACGTGCAGCACGAGGGTTTACTTCAATGAGGTAAACTTCGTTATTTTTCACAGCAAACTGTGTATTCATCAAACCACGAACACCCAACTCAAATGCTAGCTTTTCAACTTGCTCACGCATCTTGTCTTGGATTTCTTGGCTTAGCGTGTATGCAGGAAGCGAACATGCTGAGTCACCTGAGTGAACGCCCGCTTGCTCGATGTGCTCCATGATACCGCCGATGACGACACGTTCACCGTCACAAATTGCATCAATATCCACTTCTGTCGCATCATCTAAGAAGCGATCCAGTAGTACTGGTGATTCATTCGATACGCTAACCGCTTCATTGAAGTAACGACGTAGGTCTTGCTCATCGTATACGATTTCCATCGCACGACCACCCAGTACATATGAAGGACGAACAACCAGTGGAAAACCGATTAATTTCGATTTTTCAATCGCTTGATCCATCGCTGTTACTGTCGCATTTTCTGGTTGTAGTAAACCTAAACGCTCTACAGCGGCTTGGAAACGCTCACGGTCTTCAGCACGGTCAATAGCGTCTGGGCTAGTACCAATAATTGGAACACCTGCCGCTTCAAGAGCTCGCGCCAATTTCAATGGTGTTTGGCCACCGTACTGAACAATAACGCCCTTCGGCTTCTCGACACGAACAATCGCTAACACATCTTCTAGCGTTACAGGTTCGAAGTAAAGACGATCTGACGTATCGTAATCCGTTGATACCGTTTCTGGGTTACAGTTCACCATGATGGTTTCATAACCATCTTCACGCAGTGCTAGTGATGCATGAACACAACAGTAATCAAACTCGATGCCTTGACCGATGCGGTTTGGACCACCACCCAGTACCATGATTTTGTCTTTATCTGTTGGATTCGCTTCACACTCTTCATCATAAGATGAGTACATGTAAGCCGTATCTGAAGAGAACTCAGCCGCACAAGTATCTACACGTTTGTAGACTGGATGGATATCGAATTGGTCACGCAGGCGGCGAATTTCACTTTCAGCCACACCAAGTAACTTAGAAAGACGCGCATCAGCAAAACCTTTGCGTTTCATTTGGCGAAGTACATCTTCATTTAGACCAGCGAAGCCACCGGCTTTCACTTGTTCTTCAAGCTTCACTAGCTCTTCAATTTGAACGAGGAACCAGCGATCAACATTAGTTAGATTAAATACCCCATCAACTGACATGCCCGCGCGGAATGCATCAGCAATGTACCAAATACGCTCAGCACCAGCTTCTTTCAGTTCATAGCGAATCTTAGTTAGTGCATCTGGTGAATCCAAATCGACCATTTCGTCAAGACCATCCGCACCTATCTCTAGACTACGCAATGCTTTTTGTAAGGATTCTTGCTGGTTGCGACCAATGGCCATAACCTCACCGACTGACTTCATTTGTGTAGTTAAACGGTCATTAGAACCGGCAAATTTCTCGAAGTTAAAACGAGGAATCTTAGTTACTACATAGTCGATAGTTGGTTCAAATGATGCAGGAGTTGCACCGCCAGTAATGTCATTTTGTAGTTCGTCTAGCGTAAAACCAACCGCCAATTTCGCAGCGATTTTTGCAATTGGGAAACCTGTTGCTTTTGATGCCAATGCAGAAGAGCGAGACACACGCGGGTTCATCTCAATGATAACCATACGGCCATCTTTCGGGTTAATACCAAACTGTACGTTTGAACCACCAGTTTCAACACCGATTTCACGAAGTACCGCTAGAGATGCATTACGCATCAATTGGTATTCTTTATCCGTCAATGTTTGTGCTGGTGCAACCGTGATTGAGTCACCTGTATGAATACCCATTGGGTCGAAGTTTTCGATAGCGCAGACGATAATACAGTTGTCCGCTTTATCGCGTACCACTTCCATTTCGTACTCTTTCCAACCGATTAGTGATTCATCGATCAGCAATTCATTAGTCGGCGATAAATCCAAGCCGCGACGACAAATTTCTTCGAATTCTTCTTTGTTATAAGCGATACCACCACCAGTACCACCCATTGTAAATGAAGGACGAATAATACATGGGAAGCCAACCATCTCTAAAACTTTGTAAGCTTCTTCCATGGTTTTCGCAGTGTCTGCCGTTGGACATGCCAGACCAATCGATTTCATCGCTTTATCAAAACGAGAACGGTCTTCCGCTTTATCGATAGCGTCGGCAGTTGCGCCGATCATCTCTACACCAAACTCAGCCAGTACACCGTGTCTCTCTAAATCTAGAGCACAGTTCAGCGCCGTTTGACCACCCATGGTAGGTAATACCGCATCAGGGCGCTCTTTCTCAATGATCTTACGTACCACTTCCCATTGAATTGGTTCGATATAAGTTGCATCCGCCATTTCTGGATCAGTCATGATGGTTGCAGGGTTCGAGTTCACTAAGATGACTCGATACCCTTCTTCACGCAGTGCTTTACATGCTTGTGCGCCAGAGTAGTCAAACTCACATGCCTGACCGATAACGATCGGACCAGCACCTAGAATAAGAATACTTTGAATGTCAGTACGTTTTGGCATTATCTACTACTCCGAATTAAGCGCTGTGTTTTTTAATTAGTTCGATAAAGTGGTCAAATAGCGGTGCTGCGTCAGTTGGACCAGGGCTCGCTTCTGGGTGACCTTGGAAGCTAAATGCAGGCTTATCGGTACGGTGAATACCTTGTAAAGTGCCATCAAATAGCGAGACGTGAGTAGCACGTAGGGTTTGCGGTAATGTTGCTTCATCAGCTGCGAAACCGTGGTTCTGAGCTGTAATCATCACAACGTTACGATCCAAATCTTTCACTGGGTGGTTCGCACCGTGGTGACCAAACTTCATCTTCACCGTTTCAGCACCAGAAGCTAAAGCAAGAATTTGGTGACCAAGACAAATACCAAAAATAGGCAGTCCTTTTTCAAGGAACACTTTGGTTGCTTCAATTGCGTAGGTACAAGGTGCTGGATCTCCCGGACCATTCGACAAGAAGATGCCATCTGGATTTAGCGCTAAAACCTCTTCTGCTGATGTTTGAGCTGGAACCACTGTTAGGCGGCAACCTCGGTCAACCAACATGCGTAAGATGTTACGTTTTGCGCCGAAATCGTAAGCAACAACGTGGTATGGCAGCTCGCTGTCATCTTTCGCTTCAGGAAGTGCACCCTCAAGCGTCCACGAACCTTGTTTCCATTGATACGCTTCTTTTGTTGTAACTTCTTTCGCAAGGTCCATACCCTTTAAGCCTGGGAATTCTTTCGCTTTTGCTAACGCTAATGCTTCATCGAGGTTGTTACCTGCGACGATGCAGCCATTTTGGGCGCCTTTTTCACGAAGAATGCGGGTGAGCTTTCGAGTATCAATGTCTGCAATGCCGACAATGTTTTGCGATTTTAGGTAATCAGAAAGGGACTGTTCGTTACGGAAATTAGAAGCGATAAGAGGGAGATCGCGAATCACAAGGCCTTGAGCATGAATTGAAGAAGATTCTTCGTCTTCGGAATTGGTTCCGGTATTGCCTATATGAGGATAAGTAAGTGTAACTATTTGTTGTGAATAGGAAGGATCAGTAAGGATTTCTTGGTACCCCGTCATCGAGGTATTAAAAACGACTTCACCAACGGAAACTCCATCTGAACCAATGGACACTCCGCGGAACACTGTCCCATCTTCTAGGACTAACAGTGCTAATTTACTCAAGACAACCTCCAGAATAAAAATGCATAAATAATAAATTAATTTGCAACTTTGCCTTCCAAGCCGCAATAAAAATGCGCTTTTTGGTCTTACAGACAAATTGGCATAATTCTAAAGTCGCTTGCGAGAAGTGTCAATATTGATAATAAAATAAAATGCATTTTTTGAAAGATTCACAAGAAAAACAAGCAAAACGCCTAAAATCACAACTTTAAGCCATACTGTAACTGTGATTGAGATGATATATTTTCAAAGGATGAAAAAACACATTGAGAAATGAAGCAAAAAACCAAACAAACTTTAGCAAACGTTACACAGGGGAGATAACTTGATCTTTTAGCACCTACAGGACATAAAACACACCAACCCCGTAAAATAAACAGACAAAATGCGTACTATTTACTAAAAGTGTCCATGCAATCTAATGCTAAATAAACGCCAGATAAAGAAAACGCCAGCCTTGGCTGACGCATAAATATCTAAATTGACTTATTGAGATCGTTAATAAGCTTTATGTGCACTTTGATGATTAAAGTTCGTTCAAACCAAGTACATCTGTCATAGAGTAAAAACCGGGTTGCTTGTTATTTAACCACACAGCAGCTTTAATCGCTCCATTTGCAAAGGTCATACGATCAGTCGCCTTATGGGTTATTTCTACACGCTCACCAATATCGGCAAACATCGCAGTATGCTCACCCACAATATCGCCAGCTCGGATAGTAGCGAAACCAATTTCATCTTTCGTTCGTTCACCTGTAATGCCTTCTCGTGCATATACAGCGACATCACTCAGATTGTTACCCATTGCACCAGCTATTGCTTCTCCCATCCCAATAGCTGTACCTGACGGCGCATCTACTTTATGGCGATGGTGTGCCTCTACAATTTCTATGTCGCTGTAATCACCCATAACTTTCGCAGCTTTCTCTAGCAACTTAAAGACTAAGTTAACACCAACGGAATAGTTCGGAGCCATAACAACAGGAATCTCTTTCGAGATTTCATCAATCAATTCTCGCTCTTGCTCAGTAAAACCAGTCGTACCAATGACGATGCTCTTACCATGTACTCTACACAATTCCAAATTGGTTAGAGTGCTAGCTGGTGCCGTGAAATCAATGATGACATCGAAGCTATCAACTACTTTCGCTAGGTTATCAGTTAGGACAATCTCTAATTTACCTTCACCACACAGCTCACCAATGTCGACACCGACTAAAGATGATTCAGGGCGCTCAGAACCCGCTCCCATTTTAGAGTCAGGGTTAAGCTGAGTTGCCTTAACTAAATTACGGCCCATACGACCGGCTGCTCCTGCGACTGCAATTCTAACCATTGCGAGATTTCTCCATTGTTATGTAGCGAGGTAGGAAGATCCTACTTCGCAAAAACGATCTTCGTAGCTAAACTACCAATAAACGGTTGGACTGGCTAGTGTTTTGAGACATTGGTCATAAAAACTCTTTGATCACACGCTGTAAAATCGACACGTTTGCTTCAGGAAAGGTATAGCTTTGCAGCTGATCAATTGGCACCCACATCCCTTGCTGACCTTCGCGACCATAAGGTTGACCATTAAAGCTTGTCACTAAAATAAAATCGAATTTGAGCGATTTATCTGGATAGTCATATTCTAAGTGCTCAAATGGCATTTGCTCTATTACTTGGATGCCTATTTCCTCATCAAGTTCACGCACCATTGCTTGAGCAATGCTCTCCCCTAACTCAACTTTACCACCAGGAAACTCCCAAAAACCCCCTTTGTGTTTATCATCTGGGCGCTTAGTAATGAAAATCTGTGACTTATCCTGATTAAAAATCACTGCCGCAACAATATGAATTCTTTTCAATCTGCATCCCCGTAAATTTTACTTAAAAAAAGAGCCGCCTAAGCGACTCATTTTGTTTCAAATACCATAGTCGAATTAGTTAATCTGACCGTGGCATTGCTTATATTTCTTACCGCTACCACATGGACATGGCTCATTACGCCCCACTTTACGCTCATCACGTACTACAGGCTGTTGAGTTGCATCGGCTGTATTTGTATTCTCTTCGTCATCAGCTAACTGATTTTCTGCTGTTGCATGTTGCGCTCTAGCATGACGAGCCGCTTCTTCAGCTTGAGCAATGCGCTTAGCTTCCATACGTTCAACTTCTTCTTGTTGCTGAACACGTACACGAGATAGCACGGTAACTACATCCGTTTTTAACGACTCAAGTAAACCTTCGAACAATTCAAACGACTCACGCTTGTACTCTTGTTTCGGGTTCTTTTGAGCATAACCACGTAAGTGAATACCCTGACGAAGGTGATCCATTGCCGCTAGGTGCTCTTTCCAAAGCGTATCCAATGTTTGTAGCATTACCGATTTTTCGAAGTTACGTAGCACTTGCTCGCCAACCACTTCTTCTTTCGCTCTATACACTTCTAGTGCTTGAGTGATAATTTTCTCACGTAATGCTTCTTCGTACAGCTTGTCGTCGGCTTCAAGCCATTCTTTAACTGGCGTATCTAGATCAAAGTCATTCTTCAAGCGATCTTGCAAACCTGCAACATCCCACATTTCTTCGAGCGATTGTGGCGGGATATATTCATCAATAATGGCATTCAATACATCATCACGGTTTTGTTCAATCATCTCACTGATATCTTCAACGCTCATCAGCTCATCGCGCAGTTCGTAGACCACTTTACGTTGATCGTTCGCTACATCATCGTATTCAAGTAGTTGTTTACGAATATCGAAGTTTCGACCTTCCACTTTACGTTGTGCTTTTTCAATTGAGCGCGATAGCATCTTAGATTCAATTGCTTCACCTTCATCCATACCACTTTGAATAAGGCTAGCCATACGATCTGACGTAAATATACGCAGCAGAGCATCTTCCATCGATAAGTAGAAACGAGATGAACCAGCATCACCCTGACGACCAGAACGACCACGTAGCTGATTGTCGATACGACGAGATTCATGACGCTCAGTACCAATAATGTGCAAACCACCTGACTCTAGAACTTGGTCATGAATGATTTTCCATTCAGCTTTGATCTGATCGATTTGTTCTTTAGAAGGGTTGTCCATTTGCTCAACCTTCACTTGCCAGCTACCACCCAATACAATATCGGTACCACGACCAGCCATATTGGTTGCGATAGTCACAGCAGCAGGCATACCAGCCTCAGCAACAATTTCCGCTTCTCTCTCGTGGAATTTCGCGTTCAATACGTTGTGTTTGATATTTGCTTGTTGCAATGCATTAGAAAGCAGTTCAGATTTTTCAATCGACACAGTACCAACTAGAGTTGGCTGACCTTTCGCAACACGCTCTTTGATATCTTCAATAATTGCCGCAAATTTTTCAGGCTCTGTTCGATAAACCATGTCTGGCATATCATCACGAATCATTGGTTTGTTGGTTGGAACTACCACTGTTTCCAAACCGTAAATTGATTGGAATTCGAATGCTTCGGTATCTGCAGTACCAGTCATACCTGACAGTTTTTCATACAATCGGAAGTAATTCTGGAAAGTGATCGATGCCAGAGTTTGGTTCTCGTTCTGGATCTTAACGCCTTCTTTAGCTTCTACTGCTTGATGCAGACCTTCAGACCAACGACGACCCGGCATCGTACGACCAGTGTGCTCGTCAACAATGACCACTTCGCCTTCTTCATTTACGATGTAGTCAACGTTTATCTCAAATAAAACATGAGCACGCAATGCCGCATTAACGTGGTGTAATAGGCTAATATTGGTTGGTGAGTAAAGTGTATCACCCTCTTCCATTAACCCATTTTCAATCATCAGTTCTTCTACAAACTCTTGACCCGTTTCGGTTAAGTAAACCTGTTTAGACTTCTCATCAACCGTGTAGTGACCATCGCCACGGTACTCTTCCGAGTCTTCCTGATCTTGCTTTTGTAAAAGCGGAATAAGAATATTGATGCGAGTATAAAGATCCGAACTGTCTTCAGCTGGGCCTGAAATGATTAACGGTGTACGCGCTTCATCGATAAGAATCGAATCCACTTCATCGACCACAGCAAAGAAGCGATGATGTTGAACACGATCTTCTGGACGAAATGCCATGTTGTCGCGTAAGTAGTCAAAACCAAATTCGTTGTTTGTACCGTAAAGAATGTCCGCTTTATAAGCTTCTTTTTTCTCTTGTGGTGGCATATTTGGCACGTTAACGCCAACAGTCATACCCAGGAATTCAAATAATGGGCGGTTGGTTTCCGCATCACGCTTAGCTAGGTAATCATTCACTGTTACGATGTGAACACCTTTGCCAGGAAGCGCATTCAAATAAGCAGGTAACGTTGCGGTTAAAGTTTTACCTTCACCTGTGCGCATCTCAGCGATTTGACCTGCGTCGAGGACCATACCACCAATAAGCTGCACGTCGAAGTGACGCATACCGTATACGCGCTTAGACGCTTCACGTACCGTCGCAAATGCTTCCGGTAATAATTTATCTAGAGTCTCACCCTGTTCTAAGCGTTGGCGAAACTCGACCGTTTTGGTTTTTAGTTCTTCATCCGATAGAGCTTCAAACGTTGGCTCGTAATTATTGATTTCTTTTACAATCTTTTTCAGGCGACGCAACGTTCTGTCATTGCGACTGCCAATTACCTTTGTCAGCAGCTTAGTTATCATCTTATGTGAATCTCTCTATCATTCGATCGTGCACGATCTCTTAATGCCTTCAGTCTCTTTCAGTTTTAAACTAAGAATACTGTGTGAAATCTTTACACACTGATATTGTGGTGAGAACTGATATTTTCAAGGCGTCAAACAATATTAATAACGGTGTAGTGTAAGGATTTTTACCCAGAACAACTAATCTGTTGATGAATTGTTTGAAGCACTTGTGATTTTTAGCCGTTGAATGGTGTAACTTTATCCACCGAAAAAGCTATTCGTAGTGATTGCGGTTAGCTAAAATGACATTGAACCTAAATCGAAAGGCATCGTAATGCGCGACCATCGCCCCACTTTAAGTAATGACATCATCTCAGATTCTCGCTTAGCGAATCTGCAAAAACACGCGCAAGAGATCATGACGATCAATAGGTTGTTGAAAACGATCTTACCGAGCAATATGGTCAATAATTGCCGGGCGGCAAATTTGCGTGATAATCAGTTGGTACTTGAGGTTGCCAGCGCGGCGATCAAAATGAAGATCAATTATGATCGACTCAATATTCTTAGCCAACTTCGCTCACAAGGTTTTGCTCGTTTGATCGCGATAGAGGTACAAATTAACCCTGAACTTTATCGTACGAGTCCACTAAACGAGAATAAAAAGGTTAAGCCTCGTGAACCTATTTCTGATACTGCGGCTGAATATCTTAAATCCTTGGCTGAAAGTGCATCACCAAAACTTAAAGCTCGATTAGAGCGCTTAGCTAATATGGCTAAAAATAAGACATAAAAAAACCAGGCTAGATGCCTGGTTTTTCCTAATTCTAACTTTGCTTACACTATAACCATGTTTGGATCAGCAAAAGCAACCGGAGACACTTGCTCGTCTTCGAATGTAACCCATTCCCATGCTTCTTGATCAGCTAATACTGAGCGTAGTAATTGGTTGTTTAGACCGTGACCTGATTTAAATGCGCGGAACTCACCGATAATAGGGTGACCACACATGTAAAGGTCGCCAATCGCATCCAATACTTTGTGAGTTACAAACTCATTCTCAAAACGCAAACCTTCTTCATTCAGAATGCGGTAATCATCCAACACAATTGCGTTGTCAAAACTGCCGCCAAGAACTAGGTTTTGCGATTGCAGATACTCAATATCACGCATGAAACCAAAAGTACGAGCACGTGAAATTTCTTTCACAAAACTCTTAGACGAGAAATCAAATACTAAACGTTGCTCATCAGCTTCAATTGCTGGGTGATTAAACTCAATCTCGAAATCCATACGGAAACCGTTAAAAGGTTTAAACTCTGCCCATTTGTCACCATCTTCAAAGCGAACTGGTTTCTTAATACGGATGAAGCGCTTTGCTGCATTTTGCTCTTCAACGCCTGCCTGCTGTAGCAAGAAAACGAACGGGCTAGCGCTGCCATCCATAATAGGAATTTCTGGTGCATCGACTTCAACAATTATGTTGTCGATACCCATGCCAGCCAATGCAGCATTCAAGTGCTCAACTGTTGAGATGCGAATACCTTGATCATTCACAAGTGCAGTACATAGCATTGTGTCACGAACGGATTCTGGGTCTGCCGGAAAATCAACAGGTGGATTCACATCAGTACGACGGTAAATAACACCTGTATTTGTAGCAGCCGGGCGAAGAGTCAAAGTTACTTTACGACCTGAGTGTAGACCTACACCAGTCGTTTTCACTATTTCTTTCAGAGTACGTTGTCTGATCATCTACTTGCCTCAGTAATGGTGCTACAAATCGCGGTCGATGTAATCATCGGTCGCGCATCGTATCATATTTTAGAACCATGTCAATTTTGACGCCTTTAGTCAGCTTGGCGGCGTAGGAAGGCAGGAATGTCTAAATACCCATCTTTCTCTACTTTTGGTGCCGTGCTTTGACCTGAGCCATTGCTTACTGACGTAGATTGAGTCGTCGGTTGCGAAGGCACTGAAGATTTCTCTTGCAATGTCTGTGCCGGTTTCTCTTCTACTTTTACTGCTGCTGGTTGCTGAGTAACTACTTGCGACTGAGGTTGCGCCACTGGTGCAACTTTCGCTTTGCCACCTGCTACTAAAGTAATGTCAGGTTTTTTCTCGTTGCCGATACCTGTTGCTACTACAGTAACGCGAATTTCATCCGCCATGTCTGGATCAAGTGACGTACCAATAACCACAGTTGCGTTATCTGAAGCGAAAGCTTTAACCGTATTACCTACAGTTTCAAACTCATCTAAACGCATATCTAAGCCTGCTGTGATATTGACAAGAACACCACGAGCACCCGCTAGATCGATATCTTCTAGAAGTGGACTTGAGATAGCCATCTCAGCCGCTTCTTCAGCGCGGTCTTCGCCTTTCGCGATACCGCTACCCATCATTGCGTGACCCATTTCTGACATTACAGTTCGAACATCAGCAAAGTCGACGTTAATCATGCCAGGACGAGTAATCAATTCAGCGATACCTTGAACTGCATTCTTTAATACGTCATTCGCGCTAGCAAAAGCTTCAAGCAGCGTAATACCGCGACCGAGTACCTTCAGTAACTTTTCGTTTGGAATAGTAATTAAAGAATCAACATGCTTAGACAGTTCTTCAATACCTTGTTCAGCAAACGCCATACGCTTCTTACCTTCGAAGCTAAATGGTTTTGTTACAACGGCAACCGTTAGGATACCTAACTCTTTTGCTACTTCAGCAATCACTGGCGCAGCACCTGTACCAGTACCACCACCCATACCTGCAGCGATAAACACCATATCGGCGCCACAAATTAAATCTTTAATTCTTTCGCGATCTTCGAGAGCAGCGTCACGTCCCACTTGTGGGTTTGCGCCTGCACCAAGACCTTTAGTCATGTCACCGCCAATTTGGATGACGCTGCTTACACTAGTCTTGCGCAGTGCTTGAGCATCAGTGTTGATGCTGATGAATTCAACACCTTCAATGGACTCGCGTACCATGTGTTCAACGGCGTTACCGCCGCCGCCACCAACTCCAACGACTTTAATTACCGCATCGTCAGACATTTCCATCATCGGTTCAAACATGTGTTAACTCCGTTTTTCCTGCTGCTCAGGTTAAAACTCTTTTTGTATCCAGTTACGCAAGCGATCAAATAACGAACTTACTGGCTGACGCTTTGGCTCGTTATACTCAGTATCTTCGCTTATCTGACTGTCTCTTGCGTAATGAAGTAAACCAACTGCCGTAGAATGATACGGCTCTTTTACGTAATCTGTTAAACCGCTAACCTCTAAAGGTTTGCCTACTCTAACTTGATTGCGGAAAACACGTTCCGCACATTCTACCAAACCTTCAATCCGTGCGGCACCACCAGTTAAAACTACACCAGCGGCTAAATGGTGTTTTATGCCATCCTCACGCAACTTTTCTTGTACGGTATCGATAGTCTGGTTAACTAGTCCCATAAGCTCAGTATATCTTGGCTCAATCACTTCCGACAAAGTTTGTCGTTGTAAACTGCGCGATGGGCGTCCACCGACACTTGGGACGTTAACCGTATCATCTTTACTGACCAACTCACTAAGAGCACAGCCATATTTAACTTTAATTTCTTCAGCATCACTGACTGGTGTACCAAAAGCGAATGCGATATCACTGGTTACCGCATTACCTGCGTATGAGAATACTTCAGTATGTCTCAATGCTCCACCAGTCCAAATAGAGACATCCATCGTACCTGCGCCGATATCCACGACACAAACACCTAACTCTCGTTCATCATCAGTGATCACTGCGTTACTCGAAGCTAAGCCTGAATAAACTAAATGTTCCACTGTTAAGCCACAACGCTCAACAGCCTTAATAATGTTTCTCGCCATATCATTGTGGCAAGAGATCAAGTGCACACTAACAACCATGCGCACTCCTGATAAACCTAGCGGGTTTTTAATCCCTTCTTGGTAATCAATTGTAAATTCTTGCGGAATTACGTGAAGAATGCGTTGTTCATCACCAATTTTGATTGATTTTGCCGTATGAATTGCACGATCCATATCTTCTTGAGAGACTTCTTCGTCAGAAATAGTTCCCATTCCTTTTTCTATACGGCTCGCAATATGGCGTCCAGAAATGGAAATAAATACATTACGAATCTGACATTCCGCCATCAATTCCGCTTGATCTACGGCTCTCTGCACCGATTTCACTACGGATTCAAGATCGTTTACGCCGCCCTTATCCATCCCACGTGATGGACTGGTACCAGCGCCAATAATGTTGATTTGACCATCTGGTAGTATTTCACCCACCAATGCTGATACCGTTGCAGTGCCTATATCAAGACCAACAATAATGTTGTCATCAGCGGTCTTCGTCATCTCTACTCTCTTGTTCTGACTCTTGTCCAGGGAACCAACCTACTGCGGCTCCCGTATCGTATCTGAGGTCAATGTAACTGACTCGTTGGGCGTCACTACCTAGGCTGCTATATAGCGAGATAAAACGATTAATTCGCTCATCAAGTGACTCTTTACCTAACTCTAATCGAATTCCGTTGTCGAGAATTATTTGCCATGCTCGTCGATCATTGAGTACCAACGATGTAATGGTGAGACCTAATGGTTCAAATAACTGGCTAATTTTTTGCCAAGTTTGTAAAACTTCGATGCTGGCACCTTCCGGACCATAGAGCTTAACACGCTCGCCTCTAAGTTTACCCAAATCACCGTTAAATACTTGACCGCTCTCATCTAGCATGGCGTCACCATTCCAGATGGCCTCGGCATGATGCTCAGTTAGAAAAACTTTAACTGTATCTGGCCACTGTTTGCGGATAGAGACATGGGAAACCCATGGAATCTGCTCAATCGTATCCTGCAGCGCATCGACGTCTTGTGACATAAATGTCCCGACATGTTCGAGTGTGGAAAATGCGCGCTGTACATCCAGTGCTGTGACATATTCGAGCTCGCCCTGTAGGACAAGTTTGGACAGTGGAAGTCTTTGATCATCCCACATCCAAGATATGGTAGAAAAGAGAAGAGAGCCAATAAAGACAATCACCAATAAAAAGAACCCACCACCAATTAGGTGACTCTTAATTGCAGGAAAGTCTCGCAAACGACGGTCTTCGCTAAAAGTTGTACTAATCAAAGTCCGTTGCCCTTGTTATATGCTCGCAATTCTAATTTCTATCTCTTCGTATAGGCTAAAGCATTTACTATAACCGTCGGATTATACTGGCGTCGCAAAAAGTATCAAACCTTGAAAGTGAGAAATCCTTTTTTTAAAGCAATAAATGCGCTAAATCTTCAAAAATCACCCTATCTAGCCCTGCATTTTATCGATATTTAACTCTAGAGACTCCAATTGCTTGGCTATTTTGCCTACATCACCAGCGCCTTGGGTTAAAACAAGGTCACCATCTTGCAATATATTTGCCAATACTGCAGGGAGAGTTGCGCTATCTGGAACAAAGATTGGATCTATCTTACCGCGACTGCGAATCGTACGGCACAAAGAACGTCCGTCTGCGCCAGCGATTGGTTTTTCACCCGCAGAATAGACATCCAGCATAATTAGAACATCAACTTGCTCTAGTACATTCGCGAAATCATCATACAAATCACGAGTGCGACTATAACGATGCGGTTGGAAGATCATCACTAAGCGCTTGTCGTCCCAGCCACTTCTTGCCGCCTCGATCGTTACGCCGACTTCTGTTGGGTGGTGACCATAATCATCCACCAGCATCGCTTGTCCATTACCTGTTGCAAATTCACCTAGATGATCAAAACGGCGACCAGTACCTTGTGTACCCAACATCGCACTTAGAATTGCTTCATCTGAAATATCATCTTCTGTCGCCACTGCAATGGCTGCAGATGCATTTAATGCATTGTGGCGACCAGGGATATTCAGCGTGATCTCAAGATTTGCACGATCTTGACGTACAACGGTAAACTTACCTTGTTGACCTGTTTGGTGGTAGTTTTCGATTCGCACATCAGCATCTTCAGAGAATCCATAAGTGATCACCTGACGGCTAATTCGAGGTATGAGCTCACGAACGACTGGATCATCAACGCAGACTATCGCTTGTCCGTAGAATGGCAAATTATGTAAGAAATCAATAAATGTCTGCTTTAGTGTTTCAAAATCACCACCATAGGTATCCATGTGATCCGCTTCGATATTGGTCACAATACTAACCATTGGCTGTAGATGTAGGAATGACGCATCACTCTCATCCGCTTCGGCAATCAAAATACGGCTAGACCCCAAACGAGCATTAGTACCTGCACTCTTAACAAGACCACCATTAACAAACGTTGGGTCAAGACCCGCTTCAGAGTAAATTTGGGTTACCAATGCTGTCGTAGTGGTTTTACCATGCGTACCTGCCACGGCAATGCCATGACGAAAACGCATCAACTCTGCTAGCATTTCTGCGCGGCGAACCACAGGAATACGCACTTCGCGTGCTGCCTTCACTTCTGGGTTTTGCTCATTGATCGCGGTAGAAACAACCACCACACTCGCTTGATCAATATTTTCAGCTCTATGACCGATATAAATTTTGGCACCCTTTTCAGTTAGGCGCTCAGTCACTGCATTTTCAGCAATATCAGAACCGGTGATTTGGTAGCCTTCGTTAAGCAGTACTTCTGCGATGCCACTCATTCCTGCGCCACCGATACCAATAAAGTGAATCGACTTAACGCGGCGCATCTCAGGCACCATAGCTCGAATCTGAGCCAAATCTTGTGTGTGTTTAATGGTCATTGTGTATCTCGTTATTTGGTTAGCGCGATAATCGCATCTGCAACGACACGATCCGCTTCTAACTTAGCCGCACTTCGCGCTTTAATTGCCATCTGTTGTAATTGATTGCGATCCAACGATTGGATCTCGTGAACCAATTTCTCGACAGTTAATTCTGGCTGTTCAATCATTTTAGCCGCCCCGCATTCAACCAAATGGTCGGCGTTTAAGGCTTGCTGTCTATCTTTGTGCATAAAAGGAATGAAGATAGCCCCCACTCCCGCTGCAGAAACTTCAGAAACGGTTAAGGCACCTGAGCGACAAACGAGCAAATCTGCCCACTCATAAGCCGCAGCAACGTCATCAATAAACTCGAATGACTCTGCTTGCGTAACCTGCTTATCTTGATAAGCAGCCGCAACTTCTTGCTGGTTGTTTTTTCCTGCTTGATGGCGAACTTGGTAGTTTTCACCTAACTGGTCCATAACCGCTGGCATGGTTTGGTTAAGGATTCGAGCCCCTTGGCTTCCCCCCATAACCAAAATTCTAATCGGTCCTTCGCGCTGTTCAAATCGCTCTTTCGGCTCTGCAAGCGCGACAACATCTTCACGTACTGGGTTTCCCACGACTTCAGCACTAGGAAACGCTCCTGGAAATGCTTGGAATACTTTTTTGGCTATTTTAGACAACCATTGATTGGTTAAGCCCGCCACGGCATTTTGTTCATGCAAAATAACAGGTATACCCAATAACCAAGCGGCAATACCACCTGGTCCGCTAACATATCCCCCCATGCCAAGTACGGCATCAGGTTGCCAAGCTTTCATATGCGCTCTTGCTTGAAAAATAGCACTGACTATTTTGAATGGGGCTGCAAGTAAACGAGCAATACCCTGCCCACGTAAGCCTTTAACTTTGATAAAATCAATTTCAATACCATGTTTAGGTACCAATTCAGCTTCCATTCGGTCAGCAGTGCCTAACCAACGAATTTCCCACCCCTGCTGCTGTAACTTCTTAGCAACCGCTAGCCCAGGAAAAACATGTCCTCCCGTGCCTCCAGCCATTACCATCAAACGTTTTTTATTATTCATTTTCTGTATTCTTTTCTAATTGTTGCGCCTTAAGACGGCACTCATGATCGATACGCAATAGAATCGACACCGCTACCGACATGACGATCAAACTTGAACCACCATAACTGATCAATGGCAAAGTGAGTCCTTTGGTCGGAACAATACCTGCCGCAGCGCCAACGTTAACCAAGGTTTGGAATGCAAACCAAATACCAATACCAAAAGCGAGATAGCCGCCAAAGAACTCATCACTTTCAAATGCTTTACGTCCAATAAAGATCGCTTTCAGTACTAGGCTAAAAATCAACATTAAGACAAGCACGACGCCAACAAACCCAAGCTCTTCTGCCAATACAGCAAATACAAAGTCGGTATGCGCTTCCGGGAGATAGGCCAGTTTTTGAATCGAGTTGCCTAGCCCTTGACCAAACCAGTCACCACGCCCAAAAGCCATAAGCGATTGAGTAAGCTGATAACCACTACCAAACGGATTTTCCCATGGGTCAAGGAAAGAGATAACGCGCTTCATTCGATAAGGTTCTGCGAGGATCAAGCCAATTACAGCACCAATACCAACCACCACAAGCGCAAGAAACTGTGTTAATTTCGCTCCGGCGATAAACAACATACCAAACAGCGTGACTAGCATTACAATGACAGTACCTAAGTCAGGCTGAAACAATAGTAATACTGCCAAGGTTCCAAAAACCAAAATGGGCTTAAAGAAGCCGCCAAAGAAAGTGGCTCGAACTTCGTCTTGTTTACGGACTAAATAACCCGCCATAAAAATAAACAGCGACAATTTTGCCACTTCTGCGGGCTGAAGGTTAAACAGACCGAGAGGGATCCAACGAGACGCACCATTAACCGATTTGCCCCCGACAAGAACAACGATCAGTAAAAATATTGCCACACCTAACAGTAATGAACTGTACTGGAACCAGCGTTTGGTCGGTATTTGCAAAATTACGGCGGCGGTAGAAAGAGCCAAAATGAGAAAGACGGCATGACGAAACATGAAATGAAACGGTTGTCCCGTCAGGCGATGGCTAATTGGAAACGAGGCAGAGGTAACCATGACTAGACCGGTTAACATCAAACCGAGCGAGATCCACACTAATTGACGATCAAATAGCGCTTGAGGAGTTGGTTGAGAAAACCACTGTTTAAAATTAGCGAAATTATCTCGCAACGGCATCGTTTTGTTTTATCTCTTATAATTAAAGTGCATGAAGTTAAGCAAACTTCTGCGCAAGCTCGGCAAAGGCATCACCACGAGCCATAAAGTTATTAAACTGATCAAAGCTAGCACACGCAGGCGAAAGTAATACCATATCACCGTGATTTAATTGCGGTGCCGCCCATTCGACGATCTCTTGCATGGTATCGAAACGTTTTGCAGAGTGATGCAAAGGCATAAATTGATCGCCATCTGTACCAAAACAGCACAGCTGAACATTCAAACACGCTAACGCTGGGGACAGCTCACTAAAATCAGCCCCTTTACCATCACCACCAGCAAGAAGATATAATTTACCCGTTAGGTTTAAACCTGACAGTGCGGCTAACGTGCTGGCAACATTGGTGGCTTTCGAATCATTCACCCACTTAATACCTTGATTATCCGCAACAACTTGGCAGCGATGTGTCAGACCAAGGTAAGATTTCATTGCTTCAAGCCCGGCTTTTACATTTATGCCAGCTTCAGCGAGTAAAGCTATCACAACCAATGCATTGGCTACATTGTGACGACCAACTAAACTGAGTTGCTCAACAGCCAATATCCTTTCACCATCAAAGGTCAGGTATTCTCTACCTTCAAAGACGGTCACACATGCTTTGGTCGCATGCTCAATCGAAAACTCGACCAATGTCCGGCTTTCATCCGGGTAGGTTTGTTGATCATCCGCATTCACTACGCAAGCTTTTGCGTGTGGGAAAATACGCAACTTCGCTTGGCGATAATCCGCCATGCTTTGATAGCGATCCATATGGTCTTCAGACAGATTCAAAAATGCGGCCGCGACCAAAGGTAAACTTGCGGTTGTTTCAAGCTGAAAGCTCGATAGCTCTAATACGTATAAGTCAGCATCTAATTCAAGCAGATCTAGTGCCGGTACACCAATGTTACCACCGACACCCACATTCAAACCTGCCGCTTGAGCGACAACGCCAGTTAAATCAGTCACGGTACTCTTACCGTTAGAACCTGTGATGGCAATAACCGGCTTATTCACATGCCATGCAAATAGTTCAATGTCACCAACTACTGGGATATTTGCCGCCAGCACCTGCTGAATTTCAGGCGTCGCTAATGCAATCCCCGGATTAGTAACAACGAGATCAGCCTCAAGTAGCCAATCCATTCTCCAACTACCGGCATGACAATCCACACCTTGAGGCAACTGTTCTTGCCCCGGAGGGGTTACTCGGGTATCTATCACCTTGACCTGTAAATTAACCGGTAAACGCAGAAGATGCTTAACGACAGAGAGCCCGGTAATACCGAGCCCTACAACCACAACTTTATCAATACCTTGCCATTGTTGCATGGTCATGGTGAGTATTTCCTTAACGTACTTTTAGCGTCGCAAGACCGATAAGAACTAACACAATAGAAATGATCCAAAAACGTACGATCACGCGAGGTTCAGGCCAACCTTTTAACTCGTAATGGTGATGAATAGGTGCCATGCGGAAGATACGTTGACCACGCAGCTTATATGAACCTACCTGCAGGATAACCGATAGTGTCTCCATTACAAATACCCCACCCATTATCACCAAAACAAACTCTTGGCGAACCAACACAGCAATTGTGCCTAAAGCTCCGCCCAGAGCGAGTGAGCCTACATCGCCCATAAAGACTTGCGCTGGATAAGTGTTAAACCATAAAAAGCCCAAGCCCGCGCCAACAATAGCGGTGCAGACAACCACCAACTCTGATGCGTAAGGCACGTGGGGAATATGTAGGTAACTTGCAAATTGAACGTTGCCTGTAGCCCATGCAATTGCGGCAAAGCCCGCTGCCACCAATACGGTTGGCATGATAGCAAGACCATCTAAACCGTCGGTTAAGTTAACCGCATTACTGGTTCCGACAATAACAAAATAGGTAAGTACGATGTACATCAAACCAAGCTGAGGCATTACATCTTTAAAGAATGGGACCACCAATTGTGTCGCGCTAGTGTCATAACCATGCGCATAAAGTGCAAACGCCACAACCAAAGCAATAACGGACTGCCAAAAGTACTTCCAACGAGCAATCAAGCCATCGGTATTCTTACGTACCACTTTACGATAGTCATCGACAAAACCGACAGTACCATAACCAACGAGGACAAAAATGACCGCCCAAACATAAGGGTTGCTCAAATCAGACCAAAGCAAAACCGTGATGATAATCGCCGCTAGGATCATTACGCCACCCATTGTAGGAGTGCCGCGTTTGCTGAAGTGAGATTCCGGACCTTCGTTACGTACCACTTGACCAATCTGCAACATCTGCAGACGACGGATCATTCGAGGTCCCATCCATAATGAAATCCCCAGAGCCGTTAAAACACTGACGATTGCGCGAAACGACAGATATTCAAACAAACGGAAGAATGAAAAATATGGCTGTAGCAGCTCTGCAAGCCAAATGATCATGAATACATCTCCTTCAATGCAGTTGCGATTTTGCTCATACCAGCGCTGTTAGCGCCTTTTACTAGCAAAGTGTGTGGACCAGAATGATTTGGCAACTGCTGTATAATAAATTCAATCATGCTGTCATGTGAGTCAAAATGTTTACCTTGACACATTTCGCTGATCACTTTCGAGTCTGCGCCATACGTCAGCACTTGCTCAAAATTAAATGGGGCTGCATGTTCACCGACTTGACGGTGAAGTTCAAGACTTTCGTCGCCTAACTCTGCCATATTCCCCAAAATAAGCCAGCGAGTACCGTGAAATTCAGCTAATAAATCCGCTGCCGCTTTCATGGCTGGTACACTTGCGTTGTAGCTATCGTCAATCAGCTTAAGATTATCGCCTAGTTCAACAACTTCCACTCGACCTTTCACTTTTGATAAGTGAGCCAAGCCTGACGCAATCATAGTGAGATCTGCTCCCAGTTCTAGAGCTAGGGCTGTCGCAGCTAGTGCATTGGCAACGTTATGGCGACCGATAATTCCTAATTGAATGTTTTGACTTCCAATCGGGGTATGTAATGTGAAAGACGCTTCACTCTTATCATTCATCGAGATGTTGTCGGCATAGTAATCCGCACTAGTGTTTTGCGTCGAGAAGGTTTTTACTTGCTTATCAGCCAATGCAACTTGCCAATGCTCACCACCATGACTTTCTAGGTTAACAATCGCTACGCCAGCCGGTTTCAAACCTTGGTAGATTTCTCCTTTGGCTTGTTTTACACCATCAATTGAACCAAAGCCTTCCAAATGCGCGGCAGCGACATTGTTGACAAGCGCAACATCGGGCTTAATCAATTCGGAGGTATACGCTATTTCACCAACATGGTTAGCACCGAGTTCAATCACAGCATAATCATCTTCCGATGTAGAACGCAGCAAGGTTAACGGCACACCGATGTCATTGTTAAAATTGCCAACGGTAAACAGCACTTGCCCCTTCTGCGACATAATACTGGCAACCATCTCTTTTACTGTGGTCTTCCCGCAACTACCCGTAATCGCGACGGTTGGCGTTGCGCATTGTTGGTGTACATGCGCGCCTAATAAACCCAAAGCTAACTTACTGTCTTCAACCAGTAATTGGGGAATGGCTACATCAAGATGGCGAGACACAAGTAACGCGGAAGCACCAGCCTCTATGGCTTGATGAGCGAAGTCGTGAGCATCAAAGCGCTCCCCTACTAGCGCGACAAAAAGTGCACCCGACTCTATATTGCGCGTATCAGTAGAAACTTGATTAATTTCACAATCTTGCCCTATAAGTTCTGCGTTAAGCACGCGAGCTAATTGGCTTAATATTACTGAAATCATGGAACTAGTCCTAATAATTGCTGAGCAGATTCTCGATCCGAATAATGGATCGTTTCATTGGCTAGAACTTGATAGTCCTCATGCCCTTTACCAGCCAGTAAGATAATATCGTGTGAGTCAGCATTTTGGATAGCGTATTGCAGCGCTTTAAAACGGTCATGCTCTACTATTGCGCTCTGCGCTATATGCATACCAGCTAACATATCTTTGACGATTTCAGTCGAATCTTCACTGCGAGGGTTATCATCAGACAAAATGACATGATCAGCCAAGCGTTCACCAATTTCAGCCATCATTGGGCGCTTACCTTTGTCACGATCACCACCACAACCAAAAATAGCCCATAGTTTGCCTTGGCAATGAACACGTAAAGCTTGCAGTGCTTTTTCCAATGCATCGGGAGTATGTGCGTAATCCACCACAACTTTAGCCTTGCCTTGGTTAGCAAACAATTCCATCCGACCTAATACTGGTACTAACATTGGCGCGGTATCAATCAGTTGTTGCTTACTGATGCCTAATGCTAATAATGTCGTTAGAGCGAGCATCACATTGGAAGCGTTAAACTCGCCAATCAACGAGACCTTCAGTTGACCAGCACCGAACATGCCATCGAATTCAATATCAAAGCCTTGCTCTGAGTAGCTAACGTGTTTTGCCCATACTGACTTTTGAGTACTTTGCTCATGGAGCGATACTGCAATTGCATTTTCGAGCTTGCTTGCCCAACGATCTCCAACAGCATCATCTACATTGATGATCGCTTGCTGGCAAACATGCTGGTTAAACAGAGTGAGCTTTGCTTCTGCGTACGCTTCCATGGTGCCATGATAGTCGAGATGATCACGGCTCAAGTTAGTAAATACACCCGCGCTAAAAGGCAGTGCTTTAACACGCCCTTGCACTAAACCATGAGAGGAGACTTCCAGTGCAGTATATTGAGCGCCTTGATCAGCTAGTTCGGCAATAGTGCGTTGAACATCAACAGCATTACCTGTGGTATTGGCTGCAGGCTGGAGATCATTTAAAAATCCGTTACCTGTCGTCCCCATTACCGCTGAACGGCAATCTACCAATTCAAGCCATTGAGCTATCAACTGAGTAATGGTGGTTTTACCATTGGTGCCCGTTACGCCAATCAATTGATTATTGTGTTGTCCGTACAGTCGACCAGCAAGCTCTGAAAGTAGCTCAGTAAGGCCCGCAATATAGATGATGTTGATTTCACCTTGCAGCTCAATCAGACCATGCGGTTTATTTTGGCATGCTTGCGCAATTACTGCATTCGCACCTTTATTGATAGCCGATTCGATAAATTGGCGACCATCAACGGCATGCCCTGCTACCGCAACAAAGGTCACACCTTTAGCGACTTTACGACTGTCGAGTTCCAACTGTTTAACCACAACGTTCGCGGCTGGTAGTTCCACTTCTAGCCAAGGTGCTAGTAGCATTTTCATTGTGAGGCTTAACGACATTTAGAGGGTCTCACTCTGTTCTTACTTAAATTTATTTTCATCTGGTGCGATATTGAGAATTTGCAATGTCCCTTTCATTATCTCAGAGAAGACAGGACCTGCGACCGAACCACCATAGTAATTGTCACCTTGAGGTTCATTGACGATCACGACCAATGCAACCCGAGGATCACTGGCTGGTGCGACACCAGCTGTATAAGCAAAGTACTCATCACCATAACCACCCGCTATCGCTTTTCTTGAGGTTCCCGTTTTTGCGGCAACTCGATAGCCCGGCACTGCCGCTTTCGTAGCAGTACCGCCGGGTTGTGTTACGGTTTCTAGCATGGTTAAAACCATGCGCGCATGTTTCTCATCAATCACCTGACGAGATAGATCCTGCTGGTTACTTTCGATGATATGCACTGGTTGGTATTCACCATAATTACCCAAGGTTGCATAGGCATGAGCCAACTGTAACGGGGTAATAGTCAAGCCATAACCAAATGATAATGTGGCTATCTCAAATTGTGACCAACGGCGGCGATTGGGGAAAATACCATCGGTTTCTCCGACAAGATTCAAACCTGAACGTTGACCAAATCCAACCGAGCTATACATACCAAGCAAAGCTTCAAGCGGCATTTTTAACGCCAGTTTCGCCACACCGATGTTACTCGATTTTTTCAAAATAGTGGTTAAGTCCGCTTTGCCAACCTTAGATACGTCTCGTACCCGGCTACCACCAACTTGCATAATGCCATTGCCAGTATCAATAACCGTACTCTCATCCGCTACACCATTTTCTAGCGCGGCGAGTACAACAAAAGGTTTAATCGTTGAGCCCGGTTCAAACGCATCGGTAATCACGCGGTTACGCATTTTAGCGGATTGTAGATCAGCACGATTATTAGGGTTGTATGATGGCGCATTGACCATCGCCAGTACCGCTCCCGTTTTGACATCCAACACCACAGCGGAGCCAGAGGTGGCACGAAAATCGGCCACAGCTTGTTTCACGGCACGATAAGCGATAGCTTGAAGACGCTGATCGATGGTTAAAGTTAAAGGTTTACCCTCTTCACGCTCTTCTAATGCGATATTCTCGACCACTCGACCATAACGGTCTTTGCGGATAATACGCTTACCAGCCTCGCCCGTTAGCCACTTGTCATAGCTACTCTCAACACCTTCAAGACCATGCCCATCAATTCCGGTAACGCCAACTAAGTGTGCACTAACTTCACCAGCTGGGTAGTAGCGGCGTGACTCAGGTTTAAGACCAACGCCGGCCAGCTTCAACTCACGAATATAATTCGCCATTGCAGCGCTCACTTGTCGCTGCAAATAAATAAAACGACGAGATTTATTCTGCGTGATTTTGTCCAGCATCTCTTGACGATCTAAGCCAAGTACATCAGCCAATGCATGCCAACGGTCTATATCCCCTAAGCCTTCTTCTTTGAAGATAGTGACCGGATCAGCCCAAACGGCTTCAACTGGCACACTCACAGCAAGTGGCTCACCATTACGATCAGAAATAATGCCTCGAGCCGAGTAAAGAGTCTTAGCTCGAATAGATCGCATATCGCCTTGCTTGATGAGATTATCTGGCTCGATGATTTGGATATAGCCAATGCGTGCAACTAGCGCTGAAAAGATAATAAATACAAAGAAAATAATGAGATAGAATCGCCAACGAATCAATTGGGGCGGTTCGATTGTGGAGGTTTTGGCTACAGGTTTCGCTTTTTTTTCGGTACTCATGGTAAATCAATCACCACTTCTTTATCAGAATCAGGACGCTTCATTTCCAACTCTTGTCTCGCGACAGCCTGCACTCGGCTATGTTCAGCCAATGCGGTTTCTTCCAACAAAAGGTTACGCCACTCATCGTCAAGACGTTCTCGTTCAACCAAAGCTTGATCTTTCTCTGTGATCGCAGTGCGGGTATGGTGGGTAGTAAAAACCACAGCCATGGCACTTGCAAAAATCAACAATAAAACCCCTAAAGGAACACGTCCTACGGTTATCAAGTCGAATCCAATCATCTTTGCAAGGTTGGGTGTGGTTTTCTTCATAGCGTATTATAGTTTTTCTGCAATTCGCAATACTGAGCTGCGTGAACGAGTGTTCAGCTCAACTTCGTGCTCGCTTGGTTTAATTGCTTTACTAGCCGGTTTTAAGTTGGGGCTGCCCATCGCCTTAATCTGAGCTTCAGTCAATGGGATACCATGTGGCACCTCTGGACCTCTGCTTTCTTTACGAATAAAACGCTTCACCATGCGATCTTCCAATGAGTGGAAGCTAATCACTGATAATCGACCTTGGGGAGCAAGAATACTTGCCGCTCCTTTAAGTGCAATATCAATCTCTTCAAGTTCACTGTTGATGTAAATTCGAAATGCTTGGAAAGATCGCGTTGCTGGGTGCTTTTTCTCTTTAAAGCTTTTTGGTGCCGCGTCAGAGATCAGTTTTGCTAACTGACCAGTGCGAGTCAAAGGTTCGTTTTCTTCGTTCTCACGGTAAGCAACGATCGCCTTGGCGATACGGCGTGCGTGTTTGTCTTCACCAAACTCACGAATAACCCACGTAATATCATCTAGATCGGCTTCCAGTAACCATTGGGATACCGATACGCCAGAAGTTGGGTCCATACGCATATCTAGCGGACCATCTTTCATAAAGCTAAAGCCGCGTTCAGCATCATCAAGTTGAGGCGATGAAACACCAAGGTCAAATAAGACACCATCCACTTGACCGACTAAATCGTACTGCTCTGCGTAAGTAGCAATACCCGAAAATGGACCATGAACGATAGTAAATCGAGGATCATCGATTTTCTTTGCTTCTTCAATCGCTTGAGGATCGCGGTCAATACTAAAAAGACGACCATTCTCACCCAACTTTGATAAGATTGTGCGGCTGTGACCACCACGACCAAATGTGCCATCGATGTAGGTACCATCCGGCTTGATCGCCAATCCATCGATTGATTCATTTAGTAATACAGATATGTGTTTAAATGCTTCTGTCATAGTTATCTCATCTAGCTAGCGTATTGATACGCGCTCACTCTCAGTGTACTTATTTCACCACACAGCGCCACCTTCAGAGGGCGGCATCACGTGATATTGCGCCAAGTTTATTGCTTACGAAATAATTTTCGTCAATAAAAAGCAAAAAACCCATTATAACGAAAGCGTCACAATGGGTCTCGAAAAGGTGTTGTAGCACAATAGACCAGCTTTCAGCTCGTTTATTTATAACAGAAGAAAAAGCGACAAGCATCGAATTCAGACGCTTACTTCAACGCTATGACCTAGCCACCACCATCCAAGCGGCAAGGAGGTTACCATACCTATCATAGGTGGGTAAATGTTCCCTTTTATTAATATCCAACAATGGTTAAAGGTGTGGCAACTAAGGAACGAAAAAAGCCACTCACAACAGGCAGTAAAATATAACCTTTGCATAAAAATCATAGAACCGTTGAATCAACGCAATACAGAACTGCTCAGAAACGATATAAATATTTCGAGACTGGATCACAAAGGCCTCGCATAAATGCGAGGCCTTGTGAATCCAAAGGATTGGAGCCGACACATAAGCCGGGTTCTGTCTCCGCTTGCGCGGCGGTAGCCATTCGTCTAGGCCAGCAATCGCTCACTGGCTCGAGCAACCTACCCGCCTCCTTACGCGAGCAACGCAATGTGGAGGCCTATTTGGTCTTGCTCCGGGTGGAGTTTACCCTGCAACGAACTGTTGCCAGTCGTCCGGTGCGCTCTTACCGCACCCTTTCACCCTTACCTGATCCCTTACGGGCCATCGGCGGTCTTCTCTCTGCTGCACTTGTCGTAGGCTTGCGCCCCCCAGGCGTTACCTGGCACCCTGCTCTATGGAGCCCGGACTTTCCTCCCCTTTGTCAGTCTCCCGAAGGACATCAACAAAGCAGCGGCTACCCAGTCAGCTCCGGAGCGGATTGTATAGAGTTCTCCTAACAGTGTCTAGGAAGATCACACAATCCGCTGCAATTCACTTTTAACCGCTCAATTAGCCAGCATGTGAGGTTAGCTTAAGTTCTCTAATCCCCACTTATAAAGTGCATTTTTTTTCAAATTGTAGATTTCGGCGGTTAGCGCGGCGGCTTTTTTCAACGGCAGTTCTTTAGTCAAGATAGCGAGACTGCGCGTAGCTTCATCAGGTAATGAATCGTCGGCAACTTCGCGGTTACCGTGGACCAGCAGTACCATTTCGCCACGCTGTTGGTTGTCATCCGATTTAACCCACTCAACCAACTGACCTAACGGTAAACCTTGAAAGGTTTCAAATGTCTTAGTCAACTCACGCGCTAGCACCACTTCACGATCAGGACCAAGAATATCGAGCATGTCGTCCAATGAGTCTAAAATACGATGAGGTGACTCATAAAAGATACAAGTACGCTCTACTTTAGCAATTTCTAACAACTTATCTTTTCTTGCTTTGCTCTTTGGTGGTAAAAAGCCCTCAAAGCTAAAACGATCTGATGGCAAACCCGCCGCGCTTAATGCCGTAATAACCGCACAAGCACCTGGCAGCGGAACAACTTTGACTCCAGCTTGACGACACTGAGAAACTAAATGGTAACCTGGGTCACTTATAAGTGGTGTACCCGCATCTGATACCAATGCGATAGATTGACCCGACAATAATTTTTCAACTAGAACTTGCGCTTTTTGCTGTTCATTATGATCATGCAATGGAAAGGTTTTAGTCGGAATAGCAAAGTGAGCTAAAAGCCTGCCGGTATGACGTGTATCTTCCGCAGCAATAAGATCGACACTTTTTAGGACTTCAATTGCACGCAATGTAATATCACCTAAATTGCCAATTGGCGTTGGTACAATATAGAGAGTTGGGATCTGTGCAGGTAAGGTTTTGTTATCTGTCATTTGTTTAGCATCACTTCAACGATTAATATAGACATAATCTTATACGGAATTAACGAAGAACTCATGGCCATGAATAACCACAAGCGACTAAGTGTACCACGCTTACTGACTCCTGTAGCCCTCGCGGTCGTTTTAGCAGCGTGTTCATCTACTTCATCGACATCAACATCTGCCGATATCACACGCGATCCTACGAAATCTATCACTAACTATCTAATGCGAGCAGACAGCAGCGAAGGTAGTTTACAAAGTGATTGGTTAATCATGGCGTTAAAAGCCGCCGTTGAAGCTAACGATGTGAACCAAGCAGAGCGACTAATTGCTCGCCTTTCACGTCAGCAACTAACTGACATGCAGCAAGCTGAATGGCAATTAGCTCGTGGGAATTTATTGTATAATAATGAACAACTTGACCAAGCTCGCGAATTGCTGAATTTCCGCCCTACGTGGCGTTTAGCCAACGAACAATGGAAAGAGTACCACCAACTGCGTGCTGATATTTTTGCTAAGCAGCAAGATTATTTTTCCGCAGCACGTGAGCTATCTCAACTGTCTGAATTTGAAAATAAATCACAACAAACCTATTTAGCACAAAGTATTTGGGAGAACTTATCTCAATACTCTGAAGCAGAAATAACTCAGTTTGCAACAGCACCAAATGAGGCTGAATTGGATGGCTGGTTGCAACTTGCTATATACCAAGCAACCTTAGTCAACAACATTCCACAATTGAAGAACACCTTGGAACAATGGCTAGCGGAAAATCCTTCCCACCCAGCGGCGCTCTACACTCCACAATCAATCCAAGATATCTTGGCACTTGAAGTAACCAAACCAGTAAATACCGCATTATTACTACCATTGTCGGGGAAATTTGCCAAACAAGCACAATTGATTCGTGATGGTTTCATTTTGCAGATGATGAATGACCGCGAGCGAGATCCCAATGCAACATTGACGGTTATCGACACCAATATCACTAATGCCGATAGCTTGCAGCAGACGTTCATCGAGAAAAATATCGACTTTGTTGTCGGCCCACTTATCAAAGATAACATCGTTAGCCTACAACAAGCGCAAACCTATACTGGTACTCCTTTACCTATGCTCGCGCTTAATATTCCAGATGAGATCCAACAAGGAACTAACATCTGTTACCTAGCTCTTTCACCAGAACAAGAGGTCGCTCAAGCAGCCAAGCACTTATTTAAGCAAGGTTACCGCTATCCGTTGATATTGGCTCCTCAAGGTAAGCTTGGGCAACGTGTTGCGGAAGCGTTTGAGCAAGAGTGGAAGAAATACAGTTCGAATAAGGTTGCAGTAAACCTATTTACTGATAAACGCCAACTCCAACGCAACATCAACTCGGCATTTGGCTTGCAAGATAGCCAGCAGCACATCGCTCAGATGGAATCACTGCTGAGTATCCCGTTGGAGAGTCAACCACGTAGTCGTCGCGACGTCGATGCGGTATACATTGTCGCAGGTAGCAGTGAACTAACGCTAATCAAGCCATTTATTGAAGTCGCAATCAATCCGGATACCAATCCACCAAAGCTGTTTTCTAACTCGCGTAGCAATAGTGGTCGTCATCAGTACGAAGATTTGACTGGCGTAATGTATAGTGATATCCCACTACTCATTGCACCAAACTCAGCAATTGAAGCGCAAATGAACCAAATGTGGCCAAAAGGCTCTAATGCAGAGAAACGCTTACAGGCTCTCGGCATGGATGCATACTTACTAATGGAGCAATTACCACAAATGAAAATTATTCATGGTGCAACTGTCTCTGGTAATACCGGTGTATTGAGCATTGATGAACATTGTGTCGTACAACGTGAGATCAGTTGGGCTGAGCATGGCATTGCTGAGCAAACTGAGTAAAGGATTTTATTTTGAGTCCGAAGCGGAAAAACATCTTACTGCTTGCGGACTCAAACTTATTGGGCGAAACTTTCGCACCAAAAGTGGCGAAATCGACCTGATCATGCGTGATAAAGAAACCATTATCTTTGTCGAGGTTCGTTACCGTAAAAATACACAATATGGACATGCAGCAGAAACGATTACGTTCAAAAAACAACAACGTATCATAAAATCAGCCAACATTTGGTTATTGAAGCAAGGCTTGTCTATTTACTCAACCGATATTCGTTTCGATGTCGTCGCTGTCCACAAAAATGGCGCACAAATTGAATGGATAAAAAACGCAATTACGCAAGGATAACTGATGCTCGATAGCATTAAAGAGAGCTTTACTGAAAGCATTCAAATCCAAATCGCTGCAGCTGAAGCTTTACCTGACGCGATAACACATGCAGCACAAGCAATGGTTTCTAGCTTACTTAATGGCAATAAAATCCTATGTTGCGGTAACGGTGGTTCCCTCTCCAATGCTCAGCAGTATGTTTCTTGCTTACTTAACCGCTTTGAAACTGAACGCCCAAGTTTACCAGCAATGGCCTTGACCTCTGATAACACCACACTAACGGCAGTCGCTAACGATTATCACTACGAACAAATTTTTTCTAAACAAGTTCGAGCATTTGGTCAACCAGGTGATATTTTACTGGCGATTTCAACCAGCGGTAACAGCAAAAATGTAATCAAAGCAATGGAAGCTGCGGTAACACGTGATATGACTATTATCGCTTTGACTGGTAAAGACGGTGGCGAGATGGCTGGGTTACTTGGTGAGCATGATGTAGAAATTCGTATTCCATCTCACAGAACGGCAAGAATACATGAGGTGCACATGGTGACGTTGCACTGCTTATGTGATTTGATAGATCAGGTTCTGTTCCCAGCTCACGAAGAGTAATCACATGAAATTTGTAAAAGCCCTATTTGTTAGCTTGATTCTGCTCTCTAGTACCGGATGTGCTGGCTTGTTCGTAGCAGGCGCAGCGACGACGGTAAACATAGTTACCGATACACGAACAACCAAAGAAATTTGGAATGATAGTAATATTGAGTTTGAGGTTGCCGGTCTCACTAACAAAGCTCCCTATAAGAGCAACGTACGCATCACTGCCAGCTCTTATAAAGGTATTGTCGTTCTGGTGGGGCAGTCGAGTACTGAAGAGCTGCTAAGTGAATTTGAGCAGCAGGCGCGCAAGGTCTCTGGAGTTACACAAATTCATAACCAAGTTCGCATCAAGCAGCCATTATCACTGGGCGAAATCAGCCACGATAGCTGGATCACCACTAAAGTAAAATCGGCATTAATCACAGATAATGATCTCAGTGCGATCAAAATTAAAGTGATTACCGAAGATGGCGAAGTATTCCTATTGGGTTATGTATCACGCCAGCATGCGGATCAAGCAGCACAAATCACACGCAATATTTCAGGTGTGAAGCAAGTGATCAAAGCATTCCAATACGGTGATTAGCATTTTTATCACAGGAACAAAAAAGCAGCGTAGATACGCTGCTTTTTTTATTTAACCACTCTTAGGCTTGGGCGACCTTTAGGTCTTGGAGGTTCATCATCAGAGAATGATGTCTCCTCAACGACCTCTTCAGCCAGAGATAAGCCTGCGCTTTCCTCAACCTCTTCGATGAAGCCATCATCTGACTCATCTGAGATCTCCATGTAAGCTTCTTCTGAATCGAACATGGTACCCGCACCATTCTCACGCGCATAAATCGCTTGTACGGCGTAAATAGGTACGATAACGGTATGAGGTCGACCGCTAAAACGAGCACTAAAACTAATCTCGTCATCACCCAATTTAAGATTGCCTACCGCACGTGGAGCAACATTAAGAATAATTTGACCATCTTGGACAAACTCTTCTGGCACTCGCACCCCCGGTAACGTTGCAGCGACAACTAGATGAGGGGTTAAATCATTATCCACCAGCCAATCATAAAATGCGCGCAGCAGATATGGTCGGCGTGGTGTCATATTTGATATATCCATTAGCGCATTAAACGCATTTCGCGTTCTGCTTCCGTCAGAGATGCAAGAAATGAATCACGCTCAAATACACGGTTCATGTAAATTTTAAGCTCTTTTGAGCCAGGGCCCACAAGATCAATGCCTAGTTGCGGTAAGCGCCACAATAGCGGAGCTAGGTAACAATCAATTAGGCTAAATTCTTCGCTCATGAAGTATTCAAACTCAGCAAACACAGGACCAAGAGTAAGTAGGTCATTACGCAATTTGTTACGTGCCGCTTCTGACTCTTCAGCAGTACCGTTAACCACTTTTTCTGCTAGTGAATACCAGTTCTTTTCGATACGGTAAATCATTAGGCGAGTGTTACCACGAGCTACTGGGTAAACTGGCATTAGCGGTGGATGAGGGAATCGTTCGTCTAGGTACTCCATAATGATTTTTGAATCATACAGAGCAAGCTCACGGTCAACGAGAGTTGGAACAGTTTTGTACGGGTTTAACTCAATCAATTCCGCAGGCAAATTCGCTTCATCAACTAGCTCAACCTCAACGCTTACGCCCTTTTCAGCGAGCACGATTCGTACCTGATGGCTATACATATCAGATGCACTTGAAAATAGAGTCATCACGGAACGTTTATTGGCAGCTACAGCCATGGAGCCCTCCAGCACACTTACAGAAATAAAAAACAATGGAGGCGTAGCCTCCATTGTAAACAGTTGAATATATTAATTAGCATGCCATGATAGCATAATTAATGTACATCACGCCAATACTCTTTCTTTAGCAGCACAACTACGATAGTGAATATGACCAAGAAGCCCATTACCCACCAACCTAAGCTATGACGCTCAAGCTTCACGGGGTCTCCTGAATACTCTAAAAAATTAACCAAATCAAGTACGGCTTGATCGTATTCTTCAGAGTTTAGCTCTCCAGAGCCATCGGTTTCTATCCCAACAACCACTTGTTTTTCATTACCATCGACAACGTGAGTTTCAATGATTGGGGTTGGAACCCCCTGTAGTTCTTCAAGAACATGCGGCATACCCACACTTGGGAAAACAACATTATTCACACCAAAAGGTCGCGCTGGATCTTCATAGAAAGAACGTAAATATGTATATAGCCAATCAGAACCACGAACACGAGCGACGAGCGTCAAATCAGGAGCTGGACCACCAAACCATTTTGCTGCGGATTTGTCTGGAATTGCATTCTCCATCAAATCGCCAGCTTTCGCATTTGGGTCAAAGATCAAACTCTCTGTCATCAGCTCCACTGGAATACCAATATCACGCGCGACACGCTCATAACGCTGGTATTGCGCTGAGTGACAACCGAAACAATAATTCATGAATAATTTAGCACCGTTTTGCAGTGATGCTTGATCGCTCAAATCATTATTAGCTTTATCTAAAGGAACATTTGCGCCTGCCGCCATCGCCAAAGATGGCAACATTGCAAATAAAATCAATATCCACTTTTTCATTTAAATGTCACCCTCTGCGGTAATGGTTTCGTCGCTTCATTTTTACTGTAGAAAAACAGCAATACGAAGAACATGAAGTAACCTAAGCTCGTTATCTGAGCTAACAGCGTATATAAAGGCGTCGCAGGAAGCGCACCTAAAATACCTAGCGCAATAAAGCAAATGGTGAATTGAATGATGTTAAACAAGTGGAACTTACTACGGTAGCGGTAAGAACGCACTTTACAACGATCTAGCCACGGCAGAACAAACAGAACGGCAATAGATGCACCCATTGCGATAACACCCAGTAACTTATCTGGCACTGCGCGTAAGATGGCGTAAAACGGAGTAAAATACCAAACAGGGGCAATATGCTCCGGTGTTTTCAATGAATTCGCCGCTTCAAAGTTAGGTGGCTCAAGGAAGTAACCGCCCATCTCTGGATTAAAGAACAACACATAACAAAATAGGAATAAGAAACCAGCAACACCCACTAAGTCTTTCACCGTTCCATATGGATGGAATGGAATAGAGTCAATGACATCATAATTCTTGGTGTAATAATCGTGGAACTTGAATTGAGTTTGGTAGTCGTCACCCATAGTGCCTTTAGGCAATTTGGTTTCAATACCATCAGGGTTGTTCGACCCCACTTCATGCAACGCCAAAACGTGCAGAACAATAAGTAGAAGCAATACGATTGGTAGCGCAATGACATGCAGAGCAAAGAAACGGTTTAGCGTTGCACCCGAAATAACGTAGTCACCACGGATCCATAATGTCAGATCATCACCGATGAAAGGAATCGCCCCAAAGAGGGAAATGATTACCTGCGCACCCCAATAGGACATTTGTCCCCAAGGCAGTAGATAACCCATGAAAGCTTCTGCCATCAACACGAGGAAAATCAACATACCAAATACCCAAAGCAACTCACGAGGCTTTTGGTAAGAGCCGTAGATTAAACCACGAAACATGTGCAGATAAATAACAACAAAAAATGCCGACGCGCCAGTTGAGTGCATATAGCGCAGCAACCAACCATATTCCACATCACGCATTATATATTCAACAGAGGCAAATGCACCTTCACCTGAAGGTACGTAATTCATCGTTAACCAAATACCAGTTAGAATTTGGTTAACTAACGCAAGCATCGCTAATGAGCCGAACAAATACCAAAAGTTAAAGTTCTTTGGCATCGGATACTCTGAAAGGTGCTTTTTGTACGCATTCATTACAGGTAAGCGTTTTTCTACCCAATCAAGTAAAGCTTGCATCATGCCTCCCCTTCTTCATCAACACCGATAATGATCTTGGCGTCACTCAAGTACATATGTTTAGGCACAACCAAGTTGTATGGCGCGGGGACACCTTGGAAAACGCGTCCCGCCATGTCGAATTTAGAACCGTGACACGGGCAGAAGAACCCAGATTTAACTCCTTGAACTTGTTCAGTAAAACTGTCAGGCAAATAAGTTGGTGAACAGCCAAGGTGAGTACAGATGCCAACGGCAACAAAGTACTCAGGTTTAATCGAACGGTAGGCATTCTGTGCATAAGCAGGTTGTTGCTCTACACCAGAAGCAGGATCACTAAGTTGCCCATCGAGTTCTTTCAATGTATCAACTACTGCTTGTGCACGACGGACAACCCATACAGGCTTACCCCGCCACTCCACACGCACCATTTGCCCCTCTTCCAGCTTGCTGATATCAACTTCAACAGGGGCACCTGCTGCTTTCGCTTTTTCACTTGGGTTCCAAGATTTAATAAAAGGCACGGCAACCGCAGCAGCTCCTAATCCACCAACAACAGCTGTTGTTGCGGTTAGAAAGCGTCTGCGACCGTTATTTAAAGGCGCATTGCTCATCCAAACATTCTCCCATTTGCTCCTTAATGGATTATTGTTATTCCTTACCAAAGAGCATGGCTAACAAATCGAGTTTTTTTGTATTTATTTGATGGCAAATGATAATTAAAACCCTACTTTTTAACAAGGTAAAGCTACTTATTTGCAACATTTATGGATACAAACGCTAAAGTCGTCACAAAAGCAGAACAAGGTAAAGAAAGGGAGAGTTTTTAGTTGAGGCTGAAGAGAGGATTTTTTATACGCTAGAAAACAAAAAGCCTGGCATAACGCCAGGCTTTGAAGCCACATTCCAGTAAAACTGGAAGCGAATCTTTGTAAAAAGATTAACGCTTAGAGAACTGTGGTTTGCGACGTGCTTTACGTAGACCAACTTTCTTACGTTCAACGCAACGAGCGTCACGAGTAACGTAACCAGCTGCACGTAGAGCAGGACGGAAAGACTCATCGTATTCCATTAGAGCGCGAGTGATACCGTGACGGATAGCACCAGCTTGACCAGAAATACCGCCACCTTTAACAGTAACGTATAAGTCTAGTTTCTCAGTTAGTTCAACTAGCTCAAGAGGTTGTTTAACAACCATACGAGAAGTTGGACGACCGAAGTATTCATCAAGGCTACGCTTGTTGATTACGATGTTGCCGCTGCCTGGTTTGATGAAAACTCGTGCAGCTGAGCTTTTGCGACGGCCAGTGCCGTAGTATTGATTCTCTGCCATTTTCGAAATCCCCGATTAGATGTCTAGTACTTGTGGTTGTTGAGCAACATGGTTGTGCTCAGCACCAGCGTAAACTTTAAGCTTACGGTACATAGCACGGCCTAGAGGACCACGTGGCAACATACCTTTAACAGCAAGTTCAAGAACCATCTCTGGTTTCTTAACAATCAGCTTTTCAAAAGTGATTGATTTAAGACCACCAGGGAACTCAGAGTGACGGTAATACACTTTACCTTTAGCTTTGTTACCAGTTACAGTAACTTTCTCAGCATTGATAACGATGATGTAATCACCAGTGTCAACGTGAGGAGTGTATTCAGCTTTGTGTTTGCCACGTAGGCGAGATGCAATTTCACTTGCTAGACGACCAAGAGTTTTACCCTCTGCGTCTACAACATACCAGTCGCGTTTTACAGTTTCTGGTTTAGCAACGAATGTTTTCATGCTAATAATAACCCGTTAATTTAAATTTAAACTTAAAGGAGCAAATATGCTCCCACTGTCTAAGAGCCCAGTCATCACCCCTTCGAGTGGGTGGCACTCTCGACCAAAATTTCGAATAGACTTCGATATTAGGTCTGCAGTAACGGTGGGTCGCAGGATTATAGAGAAGTGAGCTGAAAAAATCATCCCTTTTTTTAATAAAGAACCCATTTTTTAAATGGGTTGGCTAATTAATTCCCTTCTACGCCAAATGCTCCAGTGCTAAGTAGTTATGGCTTTGCATCTCAGTTAAGCGTGATATACAACGTTTAAATTCAAATTCAAGCTGACCATTAGTATAAAGCGCCTCAACCTCAACCTCAGATGAAATAATTAACTTCACATTTCGCTCATAGAACTCATCAACCAACGCTATAAAGCGACGCGCGGCATCATCTATCGTTCGATGCATTTGAATCACATCAGATAATAAAACCGTATGGTAGATGCGAGACAATTCAATGTAGTCATTCTGGCTACGAGCAGTTTGGCAGAGTTGTTCAAAAGTAACATGTAGTACCCCATCAGAGGCTTGTTCTACTTCTACCTGGCGATGATTGATTTCAATCTGCTTTTGTACTGGTTTGCCCTCCCCGACCAACTGCTGGTAGTAACGCTGCATATTGTCTCGCGCAACTTGATCAAGTGGGTAATGGTAGATTTCCGCCTGTTCTAATGTACGCAACCTATAATCAACACCACTATCTACGTTCAATATCAGACAATTTTTTTCGATTAGCTCAATTGCTGGCAAAAATCGCGCTCGCTGCAAGCCATTACGATAGAGATCATGTGGGGGGATATTCGAGGTTGCGACCAATATAACGCCGCGCTGAAATAAGGCTTGGAATAAAGTACCTAAAATCATCGCGTCAGTGATATCTGAAACAAAAAATTCATCAAAGCAGATAATCTCCGCTTCACTTTTAAATTTGTCTGCCACCGCATTTAACGGATCGCTTTCATCCCCCAGAGCATTAAGCTCATCATGGACACGCAACATAAAGCGGTGAAAGTGAACACGCATTTTCTTATCGGTAGGGAGTGCATCGAAAAAGGTATCCATTAGATAGGTTTTTCCGCGCCCAACACCGCCCCAAAAGTAGAGTCCTTTTGGCGCCTGCGACTGCGCTTCCTTTTTACCAAACCAACTTTTCCACCTCGGTTGTTGATCTTCACGAGATGTTTCTAGATAAGAATTAAATTGATGATATAAATTATCAAGGGCTTCAACAGCTTGTAACTGAGCGTTATCTTGTTGAAAGCCATGCAGCTCAACATCTGACTTGTATCGTTGTAGTGGTGTCATAGCTAGACCTTAGAATCACAGCAATGCATAGATACCCAACAACTCTGCTTTATAATTATTTTTACGCAGTTTCACTGGATAGGGTCACACGCATTTTTCTTTATTGGTTTAATGTCTCATAGTACCATGTCACTTGAGCATGTGTAACCACCCGGTAAACGACATGTAAAATAAAATAATAAGGAGCGATTATGCCTTGGATTTACGCCTTTGTAGGTCTGCTTGCTGGCGCAGTGATTGGATTCATTATTTCTCGCCTTACAGCACCCAATTACAAAAAACAGAAAAACCTCTACAAAGATTTAGAAACAGCAAAGTTTCAACTTGAGCAACAAAAGCAAGAGTTAACTGATCACTTTGCACAAAGTGCTGAAATGCTCGATTCTCTGGGAAAAGAGTATACCAAGCTGTATCAACACATGACTAAAACTTCTGCTGAGTTGTTACCTAACATGCCAGAACAAGACAATCCATTCGCACAGAAAGTGACGGAGCATAACACCTCACAAATCGAAGGGGATTCTCTCGAAGATGCACCAAAAGATTACGCATCGGGTGCAACTGGTTTACTGCGTGAGGAGAAAAAAGAGTACCTTGATTCTCCAGACGACCTTTCAGACAAGAAGGCGTCGTAAAAAAGAATAAATATTGTTCCTTATGAACTAAGTTTATTTTTTCGAGTCATATCTCCCATAAGTAACCATTGTTCTACTATTTTTAAAGCAAATCGTAGAACAGTGCTGAGTTAACCGACGCGCGATGTCGGTTAACTCTAATAGGTTCTCACTTTATAGGAGTTATTCGATGAAAAAACCTTTGCTTGCTTTAACCGCTTTGTCTCTAAGCTTAAGTTCAATCATCACCCCCCTGCCAGCAATCGCTGCACTGCCTGTTTCTATTGACGGAGAACAATTACCTAGCCTTGCCCCAATGCTGGAAAAAGTCACCCCTGCGGTTGTCAGCATTGATGTAGAAGGCACGCAGATTTCACGTCAGCGTATCCCTGAACAATTCCGCTTCTTCTTTGGTCCAGATTTCCCTGCAGAGCAACTACAAGAACGTCCATTTAGAGGGCTTGGGTCTGGTGTCATTGTAGATGCAGACAAAGGGCATATCGTCACCAATTTCCACGTAATCAAGGGCGCCGAAAAAATTCGAGTCAAGCTGCACGATGGACGAGAATATGACGCAGAGCTCATCGGTGGTGATGAAATGTCAGACATCGCGCTACTGAAATTGGAAGAAGCTAAAAAACTAACTCAGATCACCTTAGCGGATTCAGACAAACTACGGATCGGCGACTTCACCGTTGCCATTGGCAACCCCTTTGGTTTAGGGCAAACCGTTACCTCAGGTATTGTTTCAGCACTCGGGCGAAGTGGTCTCAATATAGAAAACTTTGAGAATTTCATCCAAACTGATGCAGCAATCAACAGCGGCAACTCGGGTGGTGCCTTAGTTAACCTTAATGGTGAACTGATTGGTATCAATACCGCTATTCTCGGTCCGAATGGCGGTAACGTCGGTATCGGTTTTGCGATTCCAGCCAATATGATGAAAAACCTGACAGAGCAGATTATTGAATTTGGTGAAGTTAAACGAGGAATGTTGGGTGTCCAAGGTGGTGAAGTCACCTCTGAGCTCGCTGAAGCACTTGGTTATGAATCAAGTAAAGGCGCATTCATTAGCCAAGTAATGCCAGATAGTGCTGCTGAGAAATCAGGGCTACTAGCTGGCGATATCATTACTTCTGTTAATGGTAAAGCCATCAATTCCTTCCATGAATTACGCGCTAAAATAGCCACGCTAGGCGCAGGTAAGGAAGTCGAGTTAGGTGTCTTACGCGATGGTAAAAAGAAGACCTTTGATGTCGTCCTAGGTGAACAAACAAATGTAAAAACTACCGCAGACAAACTGCACGACGGGTTAGCCGGAGCTGAACTCACCAATACGAATGCCAATGCCAAAGTTCAAGGTGTTAAGGTCGCATCAATTAAGAAAGGATCAGCGGCGGAAAGCTATCAACTGCAAAAAGATGACATCATTATCGGCGTAAACCGCCAGCAAGTGAAAAATTTGGCCGAGTTTAGATCCATCGTAGAGAACTATTCGGGCGTTCTTGCACTGAACATCCAACGCGGTGACCGAACTATCTATTTAGTCGTTCGCTAATTCTATTAAAACGCGATATTGATTAAAAAGGACAGTGTAGATATTCGCTGTCCTCTTTATATAATGCTATCCTTCTGATTTTACTCTATCTATGAATTGTTTGAGGAAGGTATGCTCAATTTCATTTTGCGCTCAGTGGCGCTAGGCTTAGCAACGGCCGCATTGCTTTTAGTAGCGATCCCATCACTGCGCTCAAACCTACTTCCAGAAAACATAACCACGCCAAATAACGATATTGCCTCTCTACAAGTTTCTTTTAATGTCGCTGTACGTAAAGCTGCACCTGCTGTTGTGAACATTTATAGCCGCAAGTACACTGAAAATGATCGTTCTAAACTACTCACTCAAGGTTTAGGGTCCGGCGTTATTGTTAGTGAAAAAGGTTACATCATTACCAACTACCACGTGGTTGCTCAAGCAGACCAAATCATCGTGGCGTTACAAGATGGCCGTGTCGCAGCCGCTCAACTGGTTGGTAAAGATCGCAGAACCGATATCGCTATTTTACAAGTAGAAGGGGAAAACTTCCCCGTTATCCCACTCAATCCAGATTACAAAGCCGAAGTAGGTGATGTCGTACTCGCGATCGGCAACCCTTATAACTTAGGTCAAACCACCACTTTCGGTATTATTTCCGCTACTGGTCGCTCTGCAATTAGTGCCGATGGTCGACAAGCTTTTATTCAAACCGATGCCGCGATAAATGAAGGTAACTCAGGCGGTGCTCTGGTTAATACTCAAGGTGAGCTAGTTGGCATTAATACTGCCTCTTTCCAACAAGCAACCGATTTGGAAACCTATGGCATCTCCTTTGCTATCCCCTATTCTCTTGCTGACTTAATCATGGAAAAAATCATTGCCGATGGTCGTGTCATTCGAGGTTACATTGGCGTGGATGGGCAAGACATTACTTCTATCACGGCTCGGCTGTTGGGAAATGAGCACCTTGGTGGCATTGTTGTGCTAGGTGTTGATCCTAATGGTCCTGCTGCAAAATCCGGTTTCCAAGTGCAAGATATCATTCTTAAAATTGATGGGCAGAAGATTAACGGTCGAAATAGCGTGATGGAAATTGTCACTGAATTACGTCCCGGCACCACGGTTGATGTATTAGTACTACGCAAGGGAGAAGAACTCTCGCTTCCAGTTACAATTACTGAAGATACTCGAAAGTAAGATAACAACACGAACAACCTGACTTGTTTCAAACAAAAAAATCCCAGCGACATAGCTGGGATTTTTTTAATTTAGTTACTCAATAACGTCTTCACTCGGTTCATCGACCGCGTCAATTTCAATTCGAGTAACTCGCTGAAGACCTCTCGGCAACAACGCCCCTCGACGTCCACGCTCACCGCGGAAGTTCTCTAAGTCAGAAGGTTTCAAACCTAGCTTTCGCTTACCCGCATATAGTGTTACAGAGCAATTTCTTGGAATCGACATCAAATGAGAGACGACTTCCTCACGCTCTTTAGCTTTAGCTGCTGGGATGTTAATGATCTTATTGCCTTTACCTTTACCAAGTTGCGGAAGTTCTTTCATTGGGAACAACAACATACGACCTTGATTGGTAATAGCTAAAATCTCATCGCTATCCAAATCACGGATTGTTTGCGGCGTGATCACCTCTGCGTTTTGTGGTAAAGAAACCAGCGCTTTACCACTGCGGTTCTTCGACAATAGTTCGCTACCTTTACACACAAAGCCATAACCAGCGTCAGAACCAATTAGCCATAACTGCTCGTCTTCACCCATGACAACTTGACGAATAGATGTACCCGCAGCGACGTTTAAGCGACCGGTGATGGGTTCACCTTGGCTACGTGCCGATGGCAGCGAGTGAGATTCCAAAGAATAACTACGACCATCACTGCCCAAGAATACCGCTTGTTGATTGCTCTTACCTCGTGCGTGAGCAAGGTACTGATCACCCGATTTATAGCTTAAACTTTCAGCGTCTACCTCATGACCTTTCGCATGACGAATCCAACCTTTCTCAGATAGCACTACTGTGATTGGCTCACTCGGCACTAAATCACGCTCGGTTAAAGCTTTCGCTTCTGCGCGCTCAATTAATGGTGACCGACGATCATCGCCATACTTTTCTGCATCAGCTTGAATCTCTTTCTTCATCAGAGTATTAAGACGACGCTCAGAACCGAGGAGTGTTTCTAGCTTCTCACGCTCTTTTTCCAACTCATCTTGCTCACCGCGAATTTTCATTTCTTCCAATTTCGCAAGGTGACGAAGTTTTGTGTCTAAGATTGCATCGGCTTGGATATCGGTAATACCAAAGCGAGCTATCAATACCGCTTTCGGATCATCTTCAGTACGAATAATCTCAATCACTTCATCCAAGTTAAGGTAAGCCACGAGCAAACCTTCTAAGATGTGTAAGCGAGCAAGCACTTTATCCAAACGATACTGTAGACGGCGAGTAACCGTTGAACGACGGAACTCTATCCATTCAGACAGAATCTGCACTAAACCTTTAACTTGTGGTCGATTATTCAAACCAATCATATTCAAGTTAACACGGAAGCTCTTTTCAAGGTCAGTTGAAGCAAACAAATGGTTCATCAACTGATCACAATCAATACGATTTGAACGCGGTACAATCACGATGCGCGTCGGATTTTCATGATCCGACTCATCACGAAGATCATCCACCATAGGTAGCTTTTTAGCGCGCATTTGATTGGCGATCTGCTCTAGCAGTTTCGCTCCTGACACTTGGTGCGGCAAGGCGGTAATCACTAAATCACTGCCTTCTTTGTGCCACACTGCACGCATTTTTATGCTGCCACGACCAGTACGGTAAATCTTCTCAATTTCCGCCGGTGGTGAAGTAATTTCAGCTTCTGTCGGGTAATCTGGTCCTTTAACAAATTGCATCACATCCGATAATTCAGCTTTCGGATTGTCGATCATATGGATCGTTGCTTCTGCAACTTCTCGTACATTGTGAGGCGGGATATCCGTCGCCATACCAACAGCAATGCCGGTGATACCATTTAGCAGGATATGCGGTAAACGTGCTGGCAACATTTGTGGCTCTTTCATTGTGCCATCAAAGTTCGGTTGCCAATCCACTGTACCTTGTCCAAGTTCGCCCAGTAATACTTCAGCAAATTTAGATAATTTTGCTTCGGTATAACGCATTGCTGCGAACGATTTGGGATCGTCTGGCGCCCCCCAGTTACCTTGTCCATCTACCAATGGATAGCGATAAGAGAATGGCTGAGCCATCAGTACCATCGCTTCATAACATGCTGAGTCACCGTGTGGGTGATACTTACCCAACACATCACCAACAGTACGTGCTGATTTTTTATATTTTGCCGATGCCGAAAGACCAAGCTCAGACATAGCAAAAATGATACGACGCTGAACCGGTTTTAAGCCATCGCCAATATATGGCAAGGCGCGATCCATGATTACGTACATCGAATAATTTAGATAAGCATCTTCAGTGAACTTGCGCATTGGCAACTGTTCAACGCCATCATATGTAATTTCTGTAGACATCCGTTAAACCTCTGCCATATCGCCGTTGCTTTGTAACCATGCTCGACGATCGTCTGAACGTTTCTTGCCCAACAACATATCCATCATTTCCATGGTAGCTTCGTTGTCATCAATCGTTAACTGAACCAAGCGACGGGTATTTGGATCCATCGTCGTTTCGCGTAGCTGAAGCGGGTTCATTTCACCCAGACCTTTGAATCGCTGTACATTGATTTTGGCTTTTTTCTTCGATAGACGCTCTAAAACACCCTCTTTTTCATCATCATCAAGGGCATAAAATACTTCTTTACCACAGTCAATACGATATAGAGGAGGCATTGCAACATAAATATGCCCTGCTTCCACAAGCGTACGGAAATGACGAGTAAACAGAGCACAGAGCAAAGTTGCGATGTGAAGACCGTCCGAATCCGCATCGGCAAGGATACAGATTTTACCGTAACGTAAACCTTCAAGATCGTCACTGTCGGGGTCAATACCCAACGCAACTGAAATATCGTGAACTTCTTGTGAGGCTAATACTTGATCTGCTGGCACTTCCCACGTATTTAAGATCTTACCGCGCAATGGCATAACCGCTTGGAATTCGCGATCACGAGCCTGTTTAGCTGAGCCTCCTGCCGAGTCCCCTTCGACAAAGAAGATTTCGGTACGGTTCAAATCTTGAACAGAGCAGTCAGTTAGCTTACCTGGCAGTGCAGGACCCGAGGCGACCTTCTTACGCACAACCTTTTTACTCGCACGCATTCGGCGATGAGCATTCGCAATACAGACTTCTGCTAGCTGTTCAGCAAGTTGTGGTTTTTCGTTCAACCATAGGCTGAATACATCTTTCACCACACCTGAAACAAACGCAGCGGTTTGACGCGAAGAAAGACGCTCTTTAGTTTGACCTGCAAATTGAGGATCTTGCATCTTCACCGAAAGAACGTAAGAGCAACGGTCAAAGACATCATCACCCGTTAGCTTCACACCACGAGGCAGTAAATTGCGGAATTCACAGAATTCACGCATGGCATCTAACAGACCTTGGCGCAGCCCATTAACATGAGTACCGCCTTGAGCTGTCGGGATCAAGTTAACGTAGCTCTCGGTGATCATATCACCACCTTCAGGCTGCCAAATAACCGCCCAGTTTGCCGCTTCAGTCTCAGCTGTAAATTCGCCGGTGAATGGCACTTCTGGTAAAACAGGATAGCCTTTAACCCCTTCAGCTAAGTAATCAGTTAAGCCATCCTCATAAAACCAACGGTGCTCATTATCATTCACTTTATCGGTAAAGATAATTTCCAATCCCGGACACAGAACTGCTTTAGCGCGGAGGTTATTAATCAAACGCGTGACAGAAAAGTTCGGGAAATCGAAGTAGCTAGTATCCGGCCAAAAGTGAACGCTGGTGCCTTTATTGCGTCGACCACACGTTCCCGTGACCGTCAGCTCTTCAACCTTATTGCCATGCTCAAAGGCCATTTCATAAATTTGACCGTCGCGGCGTACCGTGACTTCCACACGTTTTGATAGTGCGTTTACTACCGAGATACCAACACCGTGCAAGCCACCCGAAAATTGGTAGTTTTTATTGGAAAACTTACCACCTGCGTGCAGCTTACAAAAAATCAGTTCCACGCCTGAGATTTTCTCTTCAGGGTGGATGTCCACAGGCATGCCTCGACCATCATCAATAACTTCGAGTGATTGATCGGCATGAAGAATAACTTGTACCTTAGAGGCATGTCCGGCTAGCGCTTCATCGACGCTGTTATCGATGACTTCTTGACCCAAATGGTTTGGACGCACTGTGTCCGTATACATCCCTGGTCGGCGACGTACTGGTTCCAAGCCATTAAGAACCTCAATGGCTCCAGCATTATATTGTTCAGTCATAATACGGAAATTCGTTATAGAAATTGAATTGGTTACTTTGTAGGGCGCTTAATATGCGTGAATGCTTTTGATAATAAAATCACTCAATCGCTGATTATCTCAGCGTCTTACAACTACAATAGTACAGGGTCAACATAGTCTGGAAGAGACTTGTTTATGTCAAGCGAGATAAGTAAGTAACAAGTAAATTTATGACTCTTCCCCCAATGAACGGCAATTTTTTGAGCAACTCACATTAAGGAAAAATCACTTTTCGAGCTATAGGGATAAAAACTCGATAATCTGTTTAGGATAGCGTTCAAAATCAATAAAACTATGATCTCCACCTTCTTCAATGGTCTGTTTTGCTAGTGCAAACTTTGCCACAGCTTGGCGGTAATCCAATATTTCATCTTCAGTTTGTTGTAATAGCCAAAAATCAGCCGGATTGACTAAATATGGCGTGTCCAACGACCTTAACTCATCGACATGATGTGCTTCTAGTGTATAGCGTTCATGAGTATAAAGGTTTTCTTGCTCGCCTAGATAGTCAAGTAACAGCTCATATGGCTTAACCGCAGGATTAACCAGCACTGCTTTAAATCCAAATTTGCCATTGAGCCACATCGACATATAGCCGCCAAGAGAGCTTCCTACCAAACCAATGTGGTAGTCATCTTGATATTGATGTACGAGCTCAAGTAGTAGCTCTGAAGCCTGCTGAGGGAAGCAAGGCAATTGTGGCACCACGACTTTAATATCTGGTCGATGTTGTGCACAGTATTCTTTCATTACATTGGCTTTATGTGACAACGGAGAGCTATTAAATCCATGAATATACAACAATAAAGAAGGTTTCATATATTTACTCTGTGGCTATCGCCAAAGGAATTGCAGTTATAATGACAGCGTTTTATTGCAACAGTATCAATAACCGCTGGAGTCGAAATTAGGCGCAAAGACACCATCTTCTAGACGCTTTACACGAGTTTCAAAGCTACCATCATCATGAAGCTCTAACTCACGCCAACCAGGTGAGCAAGTATCTAACGCAAAATCATCGCTATTTGGCTTAAACTGAACACAGGTTGATGGCGTTGCTATTACCGTCGCTCCGCTACGAATTTTTTGCATATCTTGATGAACATGCCCACAAAGAATAGCGCGCACATTTAAATGCTGCTCAATGATTTGCCAGAACTGTTGCGAGTCTTTTAGAGTATGCTGATCAAGCCACGCACTACCTACAAGTAATGGATGATGGTGTAACAACACCAATGCATAACGCTCTGGATATTCACGCAATTTGCTGTCTAGTAGATCCAGTTGCTGTGGGCTCAAACGCCCATGAGGCACACCTTCAACTTGTGAATCGAGTAATATCATCTGCCAATTATCACCTAGAAGCACATGCTCTGCCTGAACAATTTGTTCAGAAGGAAGAACCGAATGCATGCTTGGTTTATAATCATGATTTCCCGGCAACCAGTAGCATGGTTGCTCCAAAGACTCTATTCCTTGCGCAAACCGTTGATAAGAAACATCGCTATGATCTTGCGAAATATCACCTGTGGCTAAAATAGCTTCATACTGGAAGCTTTCCTGCATAACAGCATCGACAACGGCTCTAAAGCTATCGTTGGTACAAACGCTGAGCAGGCTTCCGTCTTCCGCTTCAAACAGATGAGTATCGGTAATTTGCAGTAATTTTATCGTGTCTTTCACTGTTGTGCTTGACGTCACTTTCAAAATTTAAACCTAGATATTTAAGGGTATTCGGCTAATTCCTTGTCTTAAACAAAACGACAGCCAATCACCTAGGAAACGATTCAATTGTGCTTTTTCGTCTTTTTGAACCATTTTGTCATTCGGGTAATCGTATCGAGCCTTTACCCTGCTTAAATATTCGCTGCTACACACTTCAGCCACTCGGGCATCGTGATAAAGCCTGACAGACATTTTCGGCAATGGAAATATAGGAACGTCATCACTTTGACAAATATCAACCAAAGTTGTGTACTTTGTGACTTCACCCACCTGTATTTGATACGACATACTAGCAGCTTGATAACGACGTATGTCGCCGACGCTCGGTTGCTTAGGCAACAGCGCATTCAGTTTGGCGTAATTTGTCTCATAAACCCGCATCAACTCTGCCAAGTCTACATGATACGGCTTTGTAACTGCTATTTTTCCCATTCTACTCGTAAACGCTGATAGTTAAGCTGCAACCATTGCAGTGCAATGATTGATGCTCCATTTTCAAAACGCCCATCTAGCACCCACTGATAAGCTTGATCACGTGTCACAACATGGACTCGAATATCTTCACCTTCATAGTCTAAACCATGAATGCCGTACGCTGTTGATGCATCAACTTCACCAACATACACATCTAATCTTTCAGAACAACCGCCAGAAGATGGATAATAAGAGGTAACCTTGGCTAAGCGCTCGACTTCAATGCCCGCTTCCTCTGTTGCCTCTCTACGAGCCACATCTTCTGCCACTTCCCCCGCATCGATAATGCCTGCAACAATCTCTAATTGCCAAGGTTGTTTATGCTCTAATGCCCCAACTCGAATCTGTTCAACTAAAACGACTTGATCGGTCTCTGGGTCATAAGGCAAGAGTGCAGCAGCATGGCCTCGGTCAAACATCTCACGTTCGATAACTTGACTCCATCCTCCTGCAAACAATCTATGCTTAAAGCGATATTTCACCATTTTGAAATACCCTTGAAATAGAGTCTCTTTTGAGATTATTTCGACATCATCCGTGCTAAATAAGGATGAATGATTATTTGACTGTTGCATTTCGCACCTCGGTCAGTGAACCTTATAGTTTACGCAGAGAGTTTGAGTTGTTCCATCGACAAAGCTCAACTTTTTGTATAAATCTTCTAATTTTTTTTAAATTTATCACATTTTTATTGCACGACTGGACAACTAAGTGTAAAAGATTGCAAAGTTTAGAGTGAATTAGCATCAATTTAAGTTAAACTCTTGAACAACAAGACTCATATTTTTATTTCGCAGGAATCCAACCCATGAAAAAACTGCTTCCACTAATTATCAGTGCGGCACTAGGTAGCCTTAGTACTTCCGCTTGGGCTGATACTCTGACCGACATCTACAACCAAGCAAAAGATAATGACCCTAAGCTATTAAGCGCTGCGGCATCTCGTGATCAAGCTTTTGAAGCGATCAACTCATCTCGTGCATCACTACTACCGCAGATTGCGCTTAGTGCTGGTTATGATGTTAATCGCGGTGAGCGAAATAGCCAAGATAATGATAGCGATGGCTGGAATGCAGGTATCAACTTTACTCAAGAGCTTTACAATCGTTCTAGCTGGATCACTCTAGATACAGCTGAAAAAGGTGCAAGACAAGCCGATGCCGCATACGCTGCTGTACAACAAGCACTTATCCTGCGAGTTTCCCAAGCTTACTTTGATGTTCTTCGTGCACAAGATAACTTAGAATTTGTTCAAGCAGAAAAGGCTGCCGTTGGTCGCCAATTAGAACAAACGAAGCAACGTTTTGAAGTGGGTCTATCGGCAATTACCGATGTACATGACGCGCAAGCACAATACGATGCAGTATTAGCTGATGAAGTTTTAGCAGAGAATAGCCTAGTAAATAGCTATGAAGGTCTGCGCGAGATCACAGGTCAAGCACACGCAAACTTAGATGTTCTTGATACCAAACGTTTCTCTGCAAGCAAAACTGCAGCAACGATTGATTCGTTACTTTCTGAAGCTCAACAAAAGAACTTAAGTCTTCTTTCTGCGCGTATCACACAAGATATCGCTAAAGACAATATCTCTAATGCGAGCTCTGGTCACCTACCAACGCTAAATCTCAAGGGTGGTTATAACCTAACAGATATCGATGGTGATCAAGGTGATAACGAAAGTGATGATATTAGTCTAGGTCTGCAATTAGATGTACCGTTATACACTGGTGGTTCGGTGACTTCTGCAACCAAACAAGCAGAGTTCGGTTACGTGGCTGCGAGTCAAGATTTAGAAGAAACCTACCGCGGTGTAGTTAAAGATGTTCGCGCATTTAATAACAACATCAGTGCTTCTATCGGCGCACTGCGCGCGTATGAGCAAACTGTTGTCTCGGCACAATCAGCGCTTGAAGCAACGGAAGCTGGTTTTGATGTTGGTACTCGTACAATCGTTGACGTACTAGACTCAACTCGTCGCTTGTATGATGCAAACAAAAACCTATCTAACGCTCGTTACGATTACATCATAAGCGTACTACAACTTCGCCAAGCGGTTGGTACACTTAACGAACAAGATGTTTTGGATATCAATGCGGGTCTTAAGCCTGCCAAATAATCTATATCGATATAAAAAAACCTGCTCAGTGAGCAGGTTTTTTTTTCGCGGTTTGAAAATCTAATTAAGCATTAGATAATTCTTCTTGCTCACGGAACACGACCAAGCGTTTAGGAGCCACTCGACCATTGTCGTCGATGTGTGCAACGCCAATAAACAGCTTCTCTTCTCCGCTAGTCATACGTACCGTACCTTGTGCAGGTGCACCAGCGACCTGAACAGGCATACCGTGTTGAACTAAATCTGTCAATTCAGCATTCATGTTCACTTCTGGTAGATCTTCTACTGCACTATCCATTGGCATTAACAGTGAATCAAGCAATTCACGAGGGGCAATATCTTCACTGTGAGCCTGTTCAAGCAATTCATTCAATTGCTCTAGCGTCACCATTTTTTCGTACGGGTATTTTGCAACTGCCGTACGACGAAGCATTGTCACGTGGGCACCACAACCTAGCATTTCACCAAGATCGTCAACGATAGTGCGGATGTATGTACCTTTAGAACAATGCACCTCCATCTCCACTTCATCGCCTTCAAAACGATGTAGGACAATGTCGTAAACAGTAATCTTACGTGATTCACGCGGCACTTCAATGCCAGCTCGCGCATATTCATACAAAGGCTTACCTTGGTACTTAAGCGCAGAGAACATTGATGGAACTTGATCTGACACACCGCGGAATTGCTCAATACAAGATTGAAGCTTATCAAGTTCGACAGCAACCGGACGAGTTTCGACCACTTCACCATCAGAATCTGACGTGTTGGTACGCTCACCCAGCTTAGCGACAACTCGGTAGCGCTTATCAGAGTCGAGTAGAAACTGAGAGAACTTGGTCGCTTCACCTAGACAAATTGGCAGCATGCCAGTTGCCAAAGGATCCAGAGCGCCAGTATGACCCGCTTTTTCCGCAAAATAGATGCGCTTTACTTTTTGCAGCGCATCGTTGGACGAAATACCGGTTGGTTTATCCAGTAGGATGACACCATCAATTGGACGACCTTTGCGACGGCGAGCCATTACTCTTCGTCCTCACGACCAGAGTCTTTCTGCTTTTGCTTATCTTGGCCAACAACTTCGCTTACCAAGTTAGACATGCGCATACCTTCTACTAGAGTATTATCGTAGTAAAAACGGATCTCAGGTGTTAGGCGAAGGCGAATACGCTTACCTAACATCATGCGAATGTGGTATTCGTGCTCGCGCAGTGCTGCTAGGCACGACTCAGGTGTTTGCTCACCTACACACAAGAAAGTAACGAATACTTTGGTGTATGCCAAATCACGTGACACTTCTACATCTGAGATGGTAACCATACCCAAACGAGAGTCACGCACTTCGCGCTGTAGGATCATTGCCAGTTCTTTTTGCAGCTGCTGAGACACACGCTGCGTTCGGCTAAATTCTTTTGCCATAATATTTCTCTTAAATAGAAAGAATGGGGGGATGGTTATCCCAGCCCCCCATGGTGTATTCAACAACCAATTACTAATTGCCTATCAAGACGTTAGTAATTTTAGTCTATTAATCTAGTGTACGTTTGATTTCGATGATTTCGAATACTTCGATTTGGTCGCCTGCGCGAACATCGTTGTAGTTCTTAACGCCGACACCACACTCGTAACCATTTTTAACTTCTTGAACGTCATCTTTAAAGCGACGTAGTGACTCAAGTTCACCTTCGTAGATAACAACATTTTCACGTAGTACGCGGATTGGGTTGTTACGCTTAATTAGACCTTCAGTAACCATACAACCAGCGATTGCGCCTAGTTTTGGTGACTTAAATACGTCACGAACTTCAGCAAGACCAATGATTTCTTGACGGAATTCAGGAGCAAGCATACCGCTCATCGCTTGCTTAACTTCGTCAATTAGTTGGTAAATGATTGAGTAGTAACGTAGATCAACGCTTGCTGATTCAATTGCGCGGCGTGCAGATGTATCAGCACGTACGTTGAAACCAAGGATGATTGCGTTAGAAGCTTCTGCAAGTACTGCATCAGTCTCAGTGATACCACCAACACCAGAACCAACGATTTTAACTTTCACTTCGTCAGTTGATAGTTTCAGTAGAGAGTCAGCAATTGCTTCAACAGAACCTTGAACGTCCGCCTTCAGTACTACGTTCAACTCAGCTACTTCACCAGCAGTCATGTTCGCGAACATGTTCTCTAGTTTCGATTTTTGTTGACGAGCAAGTTTCACATCACGGAACTTACCAGCGCGGTAGTTTGCAACTTCACGAGCTTTACGCTCATCACGTACTACAGTCGCTTCGTCACCTGATGACGGCACACCTGAAAGACCTAGGATCTCTACAGGAATAGACGGACCAGCTTGAGTAATTTCTTTACCTAGCTCATCACGCATTGCACGCACACGACCGTACTCTTGACCACAAAGAACGATGTCGCCTTTGTTTAGAGTACCAGACTGAACAAGAACAGTAGCAACTGGACCGCGACCTTTATCTAGGCGTGATTCAACAACAACACCTGATGCCATGCCTTCAGCAACAGCAGTAAGCTCAAGAACTTCAGACTGAAGAAGGATTGCTTCTAGAAGACCATCAACGTTGGTACCTTCTTTTGCAGAGATGTGAACAAACATGTTCTCACCGCCCCATTCCTCAGGAATAACGTCGTATTGAGCTAGCTCATTCTTAACGTTGTCTGGGTTTGCGCCTTCTTTATCGATCTTGTTCACTGCAATGATCAGTGGAACACCTGCTGCTTTCGCATGCTGGATTGCTTCTACTGTTTGTGGCATTACGCCATCGTCTGCAGCAACAACAAGAACAACGATGTCAGTCGCTTGAGCACCACGAGCACGCATTGCAGTAAACGCTGCGTGTCCAGGAGTATCAAGGAAGGTGATCATGCCGTTTTCAGTTTCAACGTGGTATGCACCGATGTGCTGCGTGATACCGCCCGCTTCGCCTGATGCAACGTGAGTACGACGAATGTAATCAAGCGTAGATGTTTTACCGTGGTCAACGTGACCCATGATAGTTACAACTGGTGCACGTGACACTGCTTCTGCGCTGTTGTCACGATCGCTCAATACTGCTTCTTCAAGTTCATTCTCTTTACGAAGAATAACTTTGTGACCCATTTCTTCTGCTACTAGTGCAGCAGTTTCTTGGTCAATGACTTGGTTGATAGTCGCCATAGCGCCCATCTTCATCATCACTTTGATAACTTCTGTCGATTTAACAGCCATTTTGTTCGCCAATTCAGATAGTACGATTGTTTCACCAATCACAACATCTGATTTCGCTACTGCTGCTGTTTTGTCAAACGCTTGCTGCATTGAGCTAGGTTTTGACATTCGACCGCGACCACGACCACCGCGGGCATTACGACCACCGCGTTCTTGTGAGTCGCTCTTAGCAGACAATTTTTTCTGCTTACGACGACGGGTAGTACCAGCGCCTTCTTCTTTAAGATCGGCAGCATCTTCTGCTTCACGAGCATAAGTTGAAGTGGTTAGGTGGTAGTCAGCGTTCTCTAATTCTTTCTTTTTCTTTTCTTCTTCAGTCCAACGCTCGCTGTTTTCTTCAACAAGCTTTGCAGCTTCAATAACAAGCTTTGCAGCTTCTTCTTCTGCTTTACGTTGAGCTTCTTCTTCCTGACGACGTTTTAGTTCATCAGCTTCTTTTTTAGCTTGCGTATTTACATCCGCATTTTTTGCATTCATGTCTTTCTTAGCCTTATCAGCTTGTACGCGTTGGGCCTTCTCATCAGCGTCGCGTTTTGCATCCGCTTCTCGCTTCGCTTTTTCTTCGGCCTCACGTTGTGCTTTCTCTGCAGCTTCGCGTTGTGCTAGTTCCTCAGCCTCACGCTTCGCTAGCTCTTCCGCTTCTTTCTTCGCTGCTTCTTCAGCTTCAAGATTCGCTTGATCTTCAATAGAGCTGCGTTTTACGTAAGTGCGCTTTTTACGCACTTCTACTTGAACATCTTTACTCTTACCACCGCCCGCGTTAACACTTAAAGTGCTGCGCGTTTTACGTTGCAATGTTAAACGAGTAGGCGTTGATTCGCCAGATGCATCGCCGTGTTCCTTTTTAAGATGACCTAGAAGCTGTTGCTTCTCGTCTTCTGAAATCGCATCGCTTCCTGACTTGTTAATTCCAGCATCAGCAAGTTGTTCAATCAAGCGGTCAACTGGCGTACCAATCTCTTCACCCAGAGTTTTTACTGTAAGTTGTGTCATTCCGCTTCCTCCTTGCTGAGTTATTCTTCGTCTCCGAACCAACAGATGTTACGTGCAGCCATGATAAGCTCGCCTGCGCGTTCGTCTGTTAATCCTTCGATGCCTTCTAGGTCATCAATACCCTGGTCTGCTAAGTCTTCTAGTGTTGCAACACCTTTAGCAGCCAGTTTAAATGCCAATTCACGCTCTAGACCTTCAAGGGCTAGTAGATCATCTGCAGGTTCCAAACCATCAAATGTCTCTTCTTGTGCTAGAGCAAGCGTAGTTAGTGCTTCTTTAGCTCGGTTGCGCAATTCTTCGATGATCTCTTCATCTAAGTCACCGATTTCTTGAAGTTCGCTTACAGGTACATAAGCAATTTCTTCTAGAGTAGAGAATCCTTCTTCAATCAAAAGTTGAGCGAAGTCTTCTTCAATATCTAGGTACTTCATGAAGTTTTCAAGTGATGCTTGAGATTCTTCAGCATGTTTCTTCTGTAGATCTTCAACCGTCATAACATTCAGTTCCCAACCAGTTAGTTGAGATGCTAAACGTACGTTTTGACCGTTACGACCAATCGCTTGCGCTAGATTATCAGCTTCAACAGCGATATCTATTGAGTGTGCATCTTCATCAACGATGATAGAAGCAACATCTGCAGGAGCCATTGCGTTAATAACGAATTGCGCTGGGTTATCGTCCCAAAGAACGATATCGATACGCTCACCGCCGAGTTCACCTGACACAGCTTGTACACGTGCACCACGCATACCAACACACGCACCGACAGGGTCGATACGACGATCGTTAGTTTTCACTGCAATTTTTGCACGAGAACCTGGATCGCGAGCTGCACCTTTCATTTCGATGATTTCTTCAGCGATTTCAGGAACTTCTACACGAAAAAGCTCAGCTAGCATTTCTGGCTTAGAACGCGTAACAAACAGTTGGAAACCACGTGCATCTGGAGCTACTTTGTAAAGTAGACCACGAACACGATCGCCTGGGCGGAAGTTTTCACGTGGAAGTTGGTCATCGCGTAAGATTACCGCTTCAGCGTTATTACCCAAATCTAGAACGATAGTTTCACGGTTAACTTTCTTAACTACACCCGTGACTAGTTCACCTTCGTTGTCGATGAACTGTTCAACAATTTGAGCGCGTTCAGCTTCGCGTACCTTTTGTACGATAACTTGCTTTGCTGTTTGAGTGGTAATACGGTCAAACGTTACTGACTCGATTTCATCTTCGATGTAATCGCCAAGTTGCACTTCTTCGTCATCATAGTTCGCAGCGTCAAAAGAAATTTCTTTTGTCGGAAATTCAACTTCTTCTACGACTAACCAGCGACGGTAAGTAATAAATTCGCCCGTTTTACGGTCGATAGCAACGCGAACGTCAATTTCGATGTCGCGTTTTTTCTTAGTAGAGGTAGCAAGAGCGATTTCTAGTGCTTCGAAAATACGCTCACGAGGTACACCTTTTTCGTTAGATACTGCCTCTGCTACCGCTAAAATTTCTTTACTCATTTAAATAGCCTCTAAGCTTTAATTTTTAGGGACCTAAAATTTAGGGATCAGGTTGGCTTTGGAAATGTTGCTTAACGCAAACTGCTCTTCGTTACCCTCAACGGTAACAGAGATGGTTTCACCATCAATAGAATGGATAATACCTTTCCATTTACGACGATTACCTACAGCCATCTTCAAAACGATGTTCACCTCATGACCAATAAATTGCTCGTAGTGCGCAGCTTTAAACAGTGGTCTTTCTAAACCTGGAGAAGAAACCTCAAGGTTGTATGCCACTGAAATAGGATCCTCTACATCGAGTACGGCACTTACTTGACGGCTAACTTCTGCACAAGCATCAACATAAATACCATCTTCATGATCAATGTAGATACGTAGTGTTGAGTGCTCACCTGCACGTATAAATTCTAATCCTACTAACTCGTAGCCTAATGCTCCAACTGGAGCGTCAAGCATTTCAGTAAGTTGTCTTTCTAAACCAGTCATTTGAACCACTCCAGAAACAAAAAAAGGGCATATAGCCCAATTTAAATTCCAAGCAAGATCTAAACATTTCGTTAAAAATATTTAGATAATAAAAAACCCCGAAAAAGTCGGGGTTTTTTATTGCTGGACCCTGATGCGTTAAACAGTAGCTGTTTAACTCGCAAAACGAAAGCAAAGCGTTTTGCGCAAACTTGACCTATCCAGAGGATTGGTTGCGGGGGCCGGATTTGAACCGACGACCTTCGGGTTATGAGCCCGACGAGCTACCAAGCTGCTCCACCCCGCGTCCGACTTGCTGAGCATTATACGCTCAATAAGAGGTTTTACAAGTTTGTAAATCAATGGTGCCGAGAGAGGGACTCGAACCCTCACACCATAGGCACTAGCACCTCATGCTAGCGTGTCTACCAATTTCACCATCTCGGCATCTAATTGCTTATTGCGGGATTTCTTCGCTCAAAGGAGCTGGAACATCACTCGCTACATCATCAGCAACTTGCTCGATAACTTGACTTTGAGTCGGGTCAACCCACTGAGATTCAGTTTTATGAGTCGACATGTTACCTAGCACTAAGCTGATGACAAAAAATGCTGTTGCAAAAACTGCAGTCATTCGGGTTAAAAAATTACCTGAGCCGCTTGCGCCAAACACTGTGTTTGATGCGCCTGCACCGAATGAGGCTCCCATATCTGCGCCTTTACCTTGTTGAATCAACACGAGGCCAATTACACCAACCGCTGCCAACAGGTAAATCACAAGTAGAACTGAAAACATGTTGTCCACCTATGTTCCAAATTGTTAGGCCAGCGCAGTTCGAAATTAAATTTCGGAACGAGGCTAGCGACCTCCTTCATGAAGGCGGAGCAATACTAGCGAAAGCGACCAACGCTGACAAGAGAAAATTGACAAAAAAGCACAACTTGAGATTCAAACGGTTAAAAAAAGGGCAATATAGGATATCACCCTTTATTTCTAGTTAAGCTAGCTATTTTAAAAGCTAGCTTTTACCGCGTCAGCAATTTTCAGTGCCGAACTTTGCACTAAATCTGCATCTTCACCCTCGACCATGACTCGAATCAATGGTTCTGTGCCAGATTTACGTAGTAATACTCGACCTTTATCCCCCAAAGTCGCTTCAACTTGGGCAACTGAATCTTTTACCGCTTTCGCATCTAATGGGTTTGAGTCGCCACTAAAACGTACATTTTCTAATACCTGCGGGTACAGTGTCATGCCTTGAGAAAGCTCATTTAGTGATAATTCACTACCGATAACTGATGCTAAAACTTGCAGTGCTGCAACGATCGCATCACCTGTAGTGACTTTGTCGAGAAGGATAACGTGCCCGGAATTCTCAGCACCAATCTTCCATCCCTTCTCTATCAGTTTTTCCATTACATAACGGTCACCGACTGCGGCACGTAAAAATGGAATACCCAACTGCTTTAGACCGTTTTCCATACCTAGGTTAGTCATCAGGGTGCCTACAACACCACCTTTTAACTCACCTCGACGCAATGCATCACGCGCAATGATATAAGCAATTTGATCACCATCGACTTTGTTGCCTAGGTGGTCAACCATAATAATACGGTCGCCATCACCATCAAAAGCTAAACCTAAGTCTGCGCCTTCGGCAACGACGCGCTGTTGTAGTGCACGAACATCTGTTGCGCCTACCTCATCGTTGATATTGATGCCATTCGGCTCTATACCGATAGCTATCACTTCAGCGCCCAACTCCGAGTAGACAGCTGGTGCGATGTGATAAGTGGCACCATGTGCGCAATCAACAACAATTTTTAGACCAGCCAAGCTCAAATCAGATGGAAATGTGCTTTTACAAAATTCAATATAACGACCTGCTGCATCCGTTAAACGGCTCGCTTTACCCAGCAATGCTGACTCAACACATTCAATGTCTTTATCTAATTCGGCTTCAATCGCCAATTCGATTTCATCCGGTAACTTCATTCCTTCTGAAGAAAAGAATTTAATACCGTTGTCGTAATATGGGTTGTGTGATGCAGAAATAACGATGCCTGCTTCAGCACGAAATGTTTGTGTTAGGTAAGCAACTGCCGGTGTTGGCATCGGTCCCGTGAATGTAGCCTGCAAACCCGCTGCGGCTAAACCTGCTTCGAGTGCCGATTCCAACATATAGCCCGAAATGCGTGTATCTTTACCGATAATCACTTTTTTCGTGCCTTGCTTTGCAAGCACTCGACCAGCAGCCCAACCAAGCTTTAATACGAAATCAGGAGTAATAGGGTACTGTCCAACTTTGCCACGAACTCCGTCGGTACCAAAATAGCGTCTTTTGTCAGACATGAGATTTCCTTTATTTTCTTATTGATTGTCCAAAGTGGTGATCACCACTTTAATTGCATCAAGCGTTTGTTCAAAATCGTGCACTCGGATAATCTGAGCGCCTTTCATTGCGGCTATGGTAGCGCAACCAACACTGGCTGCAACACATTCTGCTGGTGCTTTATCCAATAATTTAAACAACATTGATTTACGTGACATTCCTGCAAGGACAGGCAACCCAAATTGATGGAAAGCGTCAAAGTTAGCCAGCATATGATAATTGTGATCTAACGTTTTACCAAAACCGAAACCAGGATCTAGAATGATCTGCTCTCGATTAATTCCCGCGGCTTCACAAACGGATATCCGCTCTTGTAAGAACTCAGCGACGTCTTTGATTAAATCACCATAATGAGGATTGCTTTGCATCGTACGGGGCTTACCTTGCATGTGCATTAAGCAAATGGGTAACCCCGCCTCTGCCGCAACCTCTAGTGCCCCAGGTTCGCGCAGAGAACGAACATCATTGATTATATCCGCCCCGGCCTGAATAGCTTGACGCATCACTTCAGCTTTACTGGTATCAATGGAAATCCATACACTATGTTTTTGGCGAATCGCTTTGATGACTGGAACGACACGTGCCAACTCTTCTTCTAGAGTCACCTCTGGTGCGCCTGGTCTTGTTGATTCACCACCAATATCAATGATAGAAACACCAGCGGCTATCATCTTTTCTGCCTGATGGACGGCATTTTCAAGGGAATTAAATCGACCACCATCAGAAAATGAATCGGGGGTTACATTAAGAATGCCCATCACTTTTGGCTTAGAAAGGTCGAGTATTTTGTTGTTGGCTTTAATTTTCATCATAAATAGAAAAACCCCGAGTTGCCCCGGGGTTTATTGTTTAAACACTCAATTATTCAGAGTCTTTTTTCTCTGTCGCTTCAGTAGAAGAGCTTTCTTGGGAAGTCGGTTGTTCAGCTGTTTCAGCTGACTCTTCTGGCTTCTCATTCACTTCAGGTTCTGCTTGAGATTTATTTTGAGGCTTATCTTCAGGCTTGTTGCTTGGGCTATCACCCCAGCCTGCTGGTTCGCGAATCTCAGCTCTGCGTTCCATTAGATCATCAATCTGACCTGCATCAATAGTTTCGTATTTCACTAACGCATCCTTCATCGAATGCATAAGATCCATATTCTTTTCTAGTATTTTACGTGCACGGTCATAGTTACGGTCGATAATGATACGAACTTCTTCATCTATCAACTTAGCCGTATCATCAGACACATGTTTAGTCTGTGTTACGCTGCGACCTAAGAACACTTCACCTTCATCTTCTGCGTACAATAGTGGGCCGAGTTTTTCAGAAAAACCCCATTGCGTCACCATCTTACGCGCGATATCAGTTGCACGTTCAATATCGTTTGATGCACCGGTTGATACATTGTCTGGACCGTAGATAATTTCTTCAGCCAAACGTCCACCATACAAACTTGAAATCATAGACTCTAAATGCTGACGAGTCATACTCACACGATCTTGCTCTGGCAGGTACATAGTCACACCCAACGCACGACCACGTGGGATAATAGAAACTTTATACACGGGATCATGCTCAGGCACTAAACGACCAACAATGGCGTGGCCCGCTTCGTGATACGCAGTCGACTCTTTGGTTTCTTCAGAAAGAACCATTGAGCGGCGCTCTGCACCCATCATGATTTTATCTTTAGCCAGTTCAAACTCAACCATAGAAACATTACGCTTATTACCGCGCGCTGCAAACAACGCAGCTTCGTTTACTAAGTTGGCAAGATCTGCACCAGAAAAGCCAGGTGTACCGCGAGCAATTAGCGACGGCTCTACACCATCACCTAGCGGTACTTTACGCATGTGAACTTTAAGAATCTGCTCACGTCCACGAACATCAGGCAAACCAACCACAACTTGACGGTCAAAACGACCCGGACGAAGTAGTGCAGGGTCCAGTACATCCGGACGGTTGGTTGCTGCAATAACGATAATACCTTCGTTACCTTCAAAACCATCCATCTCAACCAGCATTTGGTTTAGTGTTTGCTCACGTTCATCGTGACCACCACCAACACCAGCACCACGCTGACGACCAACAGCATCGATTTCATCAATAAAGATGATACAAGGAGCTGCTTTTTTGGCTTGTTCGAACATGTCACGCACACGAGATGCACCGACACCAACGAACATTTCTACGAAATCAGAACCAGAGATAGTAAAAAACGGTACCTTTGCTTCACCTGCAATTGCTTTCGCAAGGAGCGTTTTACCGGTACCCGGAGGACCGACCAACAAAATACCGGTTGGGATTTTACCACCCAATTTTTGGAATCGGCTTGGGTCACGTAAGTAATCCACCAGCTCTTTCACGTCTTCTTTTGCTTCGTCACAACCAGCAACATCAGAAAACAATGTTTTGATTTGCTCTTCGCTCATCATACGAGCTTTGCTCTTACCGAAGGACATTGCGCCTTTGCCGCCGCCGCCCTGCATTTGACGCATGAAGAAAATCCATACACCAATCAGTAAGATCATTGGGAACCAAGAGATGAAAATAGTACCTAGTAGGCTTTGCTCTTCTGGTGGAGTGCCTTGTACTTTCACATTTTGATTGATTAGGTCATCAAGAAGTTTTTGGTCGTAAACCGGCATGTAGGTAACATTTTTAGTACCGCCGCCACGACGAACAAAAGAAATCTCGCCATCTTTAAAGGTTGCTTCCTGAATCTGGCCTTGGCCAACTTCCTGTACGAACGTAGTGTAATCAACCGCTTTGCCGTTGTTTTCACTAGGCCCGAAGCTCTGGAAAACCGACATCAACACTACAGCGATAACAAGCCACAGAATTAAATTTTTTGCCATGTCACTCAAGGTGTAAGCCTCGCGATAACTAATTGTAATTAAAGGTAGGGTACTACAGTTCTTAGACTGTAGCTATAGTGTTAACGACTGCTTAGATAAGCAAATAGTTAACCTTTGTAACCAGTGGCTACAATAAAGACTTCTCGGGAGCGTGCTCTCGATGAATCTGGTTTTCTAATCTTAACAACTTTAAACATTTCACGAATTTCTTTCACGTACTGATCAAATCCTTCTCCCTGAAAGACTTTCACGACAAAGCTACCATTTGTGGCTAGAACTTGTCGACACATATCCAACGCTAACTCAACTAAATACATAGCTCTTGGTTGATCGACTGAACTATTGCCCGCAATGTTTGGCGCCATATCTGACATCACTACATCCACCATTGCTGGTTGGATTCTTTCAAGAAGTGCTTCTAGCACTGCTTCATCACGAAAGTCGCCCTGTAAAAAACTCACACCCGCTATTGGATCCATAGGAAGCAAGTCACATGCAATAATTTGACCTTCCTCCCCTACAATCTTAGCAGCATATTGAGACCAACCACCTGGAGCGGCACCTAAATCGACGACCGTCATCCCAAGTTTAAACAATTTATCTTTTGTATGGATCTCTTCGATTTTGAAGTAAGCACGTGAACGGTAGCCCTTTTTACGCGCTTCATTCGCATACTTATCGTCAAAGTGTTCCTTCAACCAACGACCCGAACTGGCCGAATGTTTTTGTTTACTCATTTTAATCTCAACAAGGCACAAATTAGGAGCTATTGTTGCAATAGACCAAGCCTATTACTCAATAAATTATAGTCTTCCGCAATAGATGGCGTTAAAATAGCTTTTTTCAACCCTTATTCTATAGAAAATTGGCCGCGTAATGAACCTAAGCACCAAACAAAAGCAGCACCTAAAAGGCCTAGCACACAGCTTAAAACCTGTTGTACAACTAGGCTCAAATGGACTAACGGAAGCTGTTCTGGCGGAAATTGAAATCGCACTGAAACACCACGAACTGATCAAAGTTAAGATTGCCTCTGAAGATCGAGAAACGAAAGTCCTTATCGCAGACGCTATTATTCGTGAGACTGGTGCTGAGAAAGTACAAGTGATCGGTAAGACACTTATCCTTTTCCGCCAAACTGAAGAGCGAAAAATCGAACTACCACGCAAATAGTAGTTTGTTTTTATCGCAATAAAAAAGGTCGCCTAGGCGACCTTTTTGCATTCTACAATGGGCATTTATAAATACGCGACTCGATCGATTTCGAAATCGCGCTCACCACCAGGTGTCGAGATGACAACTTCATCTCCTTCCATTTTACCAATCAAACCACGAGCAATTGGTGAACTTACAGAAATACGACCACTCTTAATGTCAGCCTCATCCTCACCAACGATTTGATAGGTCTTTTCTTCTTCAGTGTCACAATCAATTAGAGTGACTGTTGTACCGAAGATAACTTTGCCTATGTTTTCAATCTGGGTTACATCGATAACCTGTGCAACAGACAATTTATATTCGATATCGCGAATTTGAGCTTCACAGATGCCCTGCTCTTCACGAGCGGCATGATATTCTGCATTCTCTTTCAAATCGCCCAATTCGCGAGCTTCCGCGATTGCTGCAGAAATTTTCGGACGAAGCTTTAATAGTCTGTCGAGTTCTAGGCGAAGCTGCTGTTCGCCATTTGCCGTCATTGGAACCTTTTCCATCATATACCTCTATGCCAAAGGATGCTTTGGACAAAATAAAACTACCCAGCTCCAAGGAACTAGGTAGTGGATACACTCATCAATTTATTCTAGTGTAAACAAACTTGCCGGCTAAATCATCTTAATTCCATTTGCGTCTGTGCTGTTCTTACTTCCCGTCACATTTCTCCCTTCGAACAATGCAATAACTTGCCTTTCCCCAGCTCAAAAAGACTAAAAAAAGACAAAAAAAACCACAATGCCCCAATGCTAGGGTGTATATAAAAAACCACTTAAAAACAATGGATTATATAAAACCTAAAACAAATAAAACACTGTTCAAAATCCAAATTTATATCGTTTTACTAACCCCAATGGGAACTTTGACGGTAAAACTTGACTCACGAAATGCCTCGCTTTCAACGTATTGATTTATAGAAGACCAAACGTATGCGTGGCACAAAGTAAAGAAATTGAAGCTTAAACGGACAATGCGACTTCATTTCTCAATTACATGATTTATGGACAATAAATTAGGACTTATAAGATGAACAAAACTCTGATTGCCCTAGCAGTATCTACAGCTGCTCTTGCTACCGGTGCAAACGCTGCCGAACTCTACAACCAAGATGGTAACTCTATCGAAATGGGCGGTCGTGCAGAAGCGCGTCTTTCTCTTAAAGATGGTAAAGCTGAAGATAAAACACGTGTACGTCTAAACTTCCTAGGTAAAGCACAAATCACTGACAGCCTTTACGGTGTTGGTTTCTACGAAGGTGAGTTCAACACCGCTGATGAAGGCGGTCCAACAGACAGCAACAGCGACGACCTAACTAACCGTTACGCGTATGCTGGTATTGGCGGTACATTTGGTGAAATCACTTACGGTAAAAACGATGGTGCACTAGGCGTTATCACCGATTTTACTGATATCATGGCATACCACGGTAACTCTGCTGCATACAAAATTGCTGTCGCGGATCGTACTGACAACATGATTTCTTACAAAGGTCAATTTGCCGACTTAGGTGTAAAAGCGAGCTACCGTTTCTCAGACATCGATGAAGACGCAACTAACGCGAGTGGCAACATTGAAGACAACGATGCAGATGGTTACTCTCTATCAGCTATCTACGCACTCGGTGACAGTGGTGTAAAACTAGGTGCTGGTTACGCTGATGGCAACCAATACCTTGAAGGTAGCACCGCTAATGTTTACGACCAGCTAACTGATCGCAGCCAATACATGCTTGCTGCGTCATACTCAATCAACGATCTATACTTCGCAGGTACTTTTGTTGACGGTCAAGACAAAGACAAAGATTCTGGTGAAAAAATTGACCTAACTGGTTACGAATTCGCAGCAGCGTACACAATGAACCAAGCTGTGTTCTCAACCACTTACAACTACCTTGAAGAGAAAGAAAAATCTACTGGCGACAAATATGACGCAGTAGACAACATCGCAATCGATGCGACTTACTACTTCAAACCAAACTTCCGCGGTTACGTATCATACAACTTCAACCTGCTATCAGCAGGTGACAACAACGGTGACGTAACAAAAGCAGATGCAGAAGACGAACTAGCACTAGGTCTACGTTACGACTTCTAATTGCTGACTATAAGTCACAAACATTAAACGCCTGCTCGCTTGCAGGCGTTTTTTTTATATACTCAAAGCATAATTCGTCAAATTGGCTAATCAGATACACTATGTTTCCACCTCTTCACCTGCTTTTCGCCTGTGTCACAGGTCTTCTTTCATTCAATAGCTTCGCTTACGCGCCACTCGATCATTTACCGCAAGGTAGCCGAGTATCAATTACGATTGAACCGTTAAACAGTGAAACACCGTATTTAACCACCTCAAATCGAGCACAATTTTTTCCACCAGCCAGCACACTTAAAATAGTGACAGCACTGGCGAGTAAACTCGCCTTGGGTGACGATTTTCAATTCAAGACGCAACTTCAAACTAATTCACATGATTTAGTGATTAAATTTAGCGGTGATCCTACTCTCAGCAGAGATAATCTAAAACAACTACTGCAACAGGCAAAACAACAAGGTATTCGTCATATTAAAGGCGACATTTGGTTGGATAATAGTGCTTTTACTGGCTATGAAAGAGCCATCGGCTGGCCATGGGACATTATTGGGGTATGTTATAGCGCGCCTTCATCTGCAATTACTCTAGACGAAAACTGTGTCCAAGCTTCAATCTATAGCAACGACAACGGCACAACCCGTGTTTATGCACCTGAGCATTTTCCAATTTATGTTAGTAGCACAGCGAAAACCGTTTCCAAACAGCAACAAAAAGCCACTCGCTGTGATCTAGAATTGCAGGTATCACCAGATAACCACTACCAACTGCAAGGTTGCTTAGTAGAGCGCAGCAAACCTTTACCTCTCAAGTTCGCCGTACAAGATCCCTCTTTATACACGCAACGTACGATGCATGGTTTACTTGCGCAGCTAGATATAAAACTCAATGGCAACATTCGCGTTGGTTCGCCAACACAAAATAACTTCCAGCCTGTCGCAACTCATTATTCCGCCAAATTGCCAGATCTACTGAGAACAATGTTGAGAAAATCTGACAACCTCATTGCAGATAACCTAACCAAAGCACTAGGTGCACAACACTTCTCTTTACCAGGAAGTTACAGTAACGGCACGCAAGCGATTAAAGAGGTGATTTTGCAACACACAAACATCGACCTAGCGCGAAACAAGATCACTGATGGTTCCGGTTTGTCACGCAATAACCGCTTTACCAGTGAGGATATGGCTGCGGTATTACGCTATATCTGGCAACACGACAAGCAACTCGATTTAATCGCACTGATGCCGACATCAGGTGAGAATGGCACATTAAAATATCGCTCTAGTATGCGCAATGCCCCCATCAAAGGGCAGTTGATCGCTAAAAGTGGTTCGGTTTATGGCAGCTACAATATGGCGGGGTTCGGTTTAGATAAAACAGGCAAGCTCTCGACGCTGTTTGTGCAATTTGTTGCCGATTACCTACCCACTAAAAAAGGCGATGATAAACCTACCATCGCCCCTATCAGTCAATTTGAAAAACTGTTTTATCAAGATGTGGTCAAGTTCAGTCAGCTTAAACCTAAAAAGTAGTTCACCACACTGAAGTAAACCCACATACCGGAGATATCAACTATCGATGCAAGTACTGGACTCACTAAAACCGCAGGGTCCAGCTTGCAGACTCTCGCAAGGATCGGTAATACGCCCCCCAGCGTGGTCGATAGAGTCACTTGAACAAACAGAGCAATGGCAATTGCCAACGCAATCCGATTAAGATCAAATCCCCCCGCACTGCTTGAATCACTAAAAAGCAGCACCCTTGCCACCATCACGAGTGCAATTGCCAACCCTAAACAAATTGCTACTCTACTCTCTTTCCAAGCGACTGATAACCATTGGCGTTTCCGCAACTCTCCCGTCGCAAGCGCTCGTATCACCAAAGTTGCCGCCTGCGTGCCGGTATTTCCCCCTGCAGCCGCGATTACTGGCATGTACACGGCCAACAAAACTAATTGACTCAACATATCTTCATACTGCGCGATGATCAGCCCTGAAACGATTCCCATCAATGCCAGCCCAATAATCCAACCGATCCGTTGCCTTACATGGTCCAACACGGAAGTCGCCATATAACTCTGGCTGGGCATCACTTCAGAATAAATTAAACCTAATTGATGCGCATAATGACGCGCGAGTTTATCTTTACCTTGTATTTCAAGTTGTGAGATCAGCTGTTGTACGTAGCCAAGTGAGCAATGTTGTAAAATCGCCACCGCTTCTTCTATCGGCATAACCGTTAAAAGGTGGACTTGCTGATTTGGCTCGTATTTTAAAAAGGCATTCCGTGCCGCGCCGATTTCTTCCACTGAGAAATTTGGCGAATTTTCCATATAGATGCCATTCATTACCGTCATGGCGAATCTCCCGATTAGCTTAAGGTAACGACCATCAAATATAGCGTTAAATAGGTTCTCGCTATCACGCGCTATTGCTTAGTTCAAGGCACGCAAAGAGCCCCGCTTACAAAAGTGCAAACGCTATATTGGAATCTAGAGAGAGTGGAGAAAAACAAAAGAGGGATCAATAAGAAGCTCTACCCGAAGGGCAGAGACGAAGAAATGCCAATACCAAGCGGGTTTATTTTTCTCCCTTCATACTAGGAGGATGGTCGGTATTGTTCATAAAAATCTCCAATGCACCGCGTTTTTCGCAGCGCGCGAATAATAACAAAACTTTTCTGTAAATACAGGCAAATTTAAACTAAAAGGTATAAAAAAAGCGCCTATAAAAGGCGCTCAATATTTAGCTGAGTAACGATTGGCTATTTAATCGTGATACGAGCAAATTTACGTTTACCCACTTGGAATACATAGGTTCCTGAGGCTAAAGTCAATTTAGCATCGGCTACCTTCTCACCATCCATCTTAGCCGCGCCTTGTTTAACCATACGCATTGCGTCAGATGTTGATGCACATAAACCAGCTTCTTTTAGAAGATTCGCTATTGGCGTTGCAGCGTCAAATTCAAACTCAGGCATTTCGTCAGGGATTTGATTCTTCGCGAAACGGTTGATGAACTCTTGCTCAGCCGCATCAGCGTCCGCTTCCGTATGGAAACGAGCAATGATCTCTTTCGCTAGCAAAATCTTAATATCGCGTGGATTTTTACCTTCAGCAACACCCGCTTTGAATTGCTCAATTTCGCCTAATGGACGGAAAGATAGCAATTCATAGTAGCTCCACATTAGATCGTCTGAAATCGACATGATCTTACCAAACATTTCGCTTGGTGCTTCGCTAATACCGATGTAGTTATTTGCCGACTTAGACATTTTCTTCTCGCCATCTAAGCCAACCAGAAGAGGCATCATCAGTACTGCTTGAGGTTTTTGACCGCTTGATTTTTGCAGTTCACGTCCCATCAGAAGATTGAACTTCTGGTCAGTACCGCCAAGCTCTACGTCGGTCTCCATTGCTACTGAGTCATAACCTTGAAGTAACGGGTACATAAACTCATGGATTGCAATTGGTTGACCGCCAGCGTAACGTTTTTTAAAGTCATCACGCTCAAGCATACGAGCAACGGTCAAATTAGATGCCAAGCGAATCATACCCTCAGCGCCTAATTCAGATAGCCACTCAGAGTTAAATGAAATAGTCGTTTTAGCAGGGTCTAGGATCTTAAACACTTGCTCTTTATATGTCTCTGCATTTTGCAGAACTTGCTCACGACTTAGTGGTGGACGAGTGGTATTTTTACCAGACGGGTCACCAACCATGGCAGTAAAGTCACCAATCAGGAAAGTAACTTCGTGTCCAAGCTCTTGGAACGTACGCAGTTTGTTAAAAATCACTGTATGACCCAGATGAATATCTGGCGCTGTTGGATCAGCACCAAGTTTGATGCGTAGAGGGCGACCCTCCTTCAGCTTTGCAATCAGTTCATCTTCAGGGATCAGTTCTTCGACACCGCGCTTAATCTCGGCCAGTGCAGCTTCAATACTCGCCATTCTTGTTCACTCCCACAGATTTGGCAAAAATTTGATAATTTTACATCTTACTTGAATAGCGATGCTTTTTGAAACCAGTTAAACTAGTCAGCTAGCTTTTTTTGTCGAATTTTTAATACGGACATACGATGTTGTCTTTTTTTGCTCGCTTACCAAGGGTTCATCGAGCTTTAATTATCCTATTTGTAGTTTTGATTGGCGTTGCATTAGCTCTACCAGAGCCACAGTCTTTGCGCGAAGAAAAAGGTTTTTTTGAATTGGGTAAAGCCTACCCTGTTGAAATCAATCCAACCAACCTTGTAATCAAAGCAAGTACCACATCCCTTTCGCAACTACGCTGGGAAAAATTTACTGTTGGCTCGGGTGAAAGCGCGGCGATTGTCTTTCAGCGTGCCGCTCTCTCTTCACGTTTGCTTTATAACCTCACCACCGCCAGTAAAGAGATCAAACAGCAATTAACTAAACTTCGTCCAGGCGACGTACTTAAATTTGGTTTTAACGCTGACGACGAACTGATTCAAATAAAACGACCAATCAATGCTTATGAAGTGTATGTGATAACCAAAACAGCTAACAGCTATAAAGGTGAGGTCGAAAGTAAAGAGGTTAACTACCAATATAACTATGCAGAAGCCTCTATTACTTCCAATTTCTGGAATGCCGCTATTAGTGCGGGGTTAACAGCAAACCAAATAATGGAACTAGCCGGTATCTTCGGCTGGGATATCGACTTTGCGCTTGATATTCGCTCTGGCGATAGCTTTAAAATTCTCTATCAAGAGAAAATAGTGGAAGGCGAAGTGGTTGATCGCGGTCAGATCATTGCCGCTATATTTACTAACCAAAACGATACCTTCAAAGCTATCTTGGATGATAAAACTGGCAACTACTTCGATGAGAATGGTCGAGCTATGAAGAAAGCATTCTTACGGTCACCACTCGATTTCCGCCGGGTTACCTCAAATTTCAACCCGAACCGCCGCCACCCAGTAACGGGAAAAGTGCGTTCTCACCGAGGAACAGACTACGCTGCACCAGTAGGAACTCCTATTTGGGCTGCTGGTGATGGTATTGTGCAAAAGTCGAGCTACAACCAATTCAATGGCAATTATGTGTTTATTAAACACAGCAATACTTACATAACCAAATATCTGCATTTAACTCGTCGAATGGTCAAGACTGGTCAACGAGTTAAGCAAGGACAAACTATTGGTACCTTAGGTGGTACGGGACGAGTTACTGGTCCTCATTTGCATTATGAATTCTTAGTTAATGGCGTGCATAAAAACGCAAGAACAGTGAAGCTGCCACAGTCAAAATCCCTCACAGGAAAAACAAGGCAAACCTTTATGGCAAATGCAGATATCAGATTGAAAAAGCTCGAACGCTATCGTGAACTACTTGCCTACAATTAAATTAAAACAAACACTTAAAAAAAAGCGCTGATAAATCAGCGCTTTTTTATATCAACCCCCTGAAAGTTCAGGCTCTGCTACCTCTTCTTCAGGGATTTTATTACGCCCAAGCATTAACAAACAGGGCGTCAGCACCAACGTCAGTACGGTCGCAAATGCCAAGCCACCCGATATTGCCGTTGCCAATTGTGACCACCACTGAGTACTTGGCGCACCAAATTCAATCTTCTGATTAATCAGATCGACGTTCATTTCAAGTACCATTGGTAGTAACCCTAAAATAGTGGTTACCGTGGTCAATAATACAGGTCTCAAACGCTGCACACCGGTTCGCAAAATTGCTTCTCTTTTTTCCAAACCACGACGGCGTAATTGATTATAGGTATCAATCAATACGATATTGTTGTTAACCACAATCCCCGCCAAAGCAATCACACCGATCCCTGACATAACCACGCCAAATGGGCGTTGGAAGATCAAGAGACCTGCAAATACCCCGACGGTTGAGAACAATACCGCACTCAAAATCAAGAACGCTTGATAAAAACTGTTGAACTGCGTGATCAGAATAAGCGCCATCACCACCAGAGCAACTAAGAAAGCATTCTGCAAAAATGCAGACGAATTTTGTTGCTCTTCATTTTGCCCACGCAGCTTAAATTCCACTCCGCTCGCGAAATCAATGTCACTTAATGCCTGCTCAATCTTTGGTAACTCCAACGCTAAGTTATAGCCCTCTTTCATATCGGCCTTAATGCTGATAATCCGGTGACCATCGACACGGTGAATGGTGTCTTGTTTATGATCTGGCACGATGCTAGCGAAGTTAGTTATGGGAATCATACCCAATGCGGTTTTCACTCTCAGCTCATCAAACTTACCAATATCGCGCTTATTTTCTGGGTAGCGAACAATAATATCGACTTCCTCTGTCGAGTCGTCAGGCAAATAGTCACCAATAGTCAAGCCATTAGTAACAAACTGCACGGTATTGCCAACCAAAGTAGCATCAGCAGCAAAACGAGAGGCATCATCACGACGAATATCTATTTGCCAATCAATTCCTTCCTTGCTGGAGTTATCGCTGATATTAGTCAATGCGGCATTATTGTCTGCCCACTCACGAACTTGCTTAGCAGCAGCATCAAGGTCATTAAGATTAAGTGATGACATTTCAATGACCAAATCGCTTTCCACCGGAGGTCCTGCATCGGGGAATTTGTATTCTATTTCAACCCCAGCGTATTGATCGGTTTGCTGTTTGAGATCTTCAATAATCGCTTTAACCTTACGACGATATTGCCAATCTACTGGTGTAATTTGAATTTGCCCGATTTCATCATCACCACCAGTTCGAGTATAAACACTTTCGAATTCGTCATGCCCAAGCATCACCTGCTCAATATCCCGCATAATGTTGTCTTTCTCATTAATCGAAAGGTCACCATAAGAGCGCACTTTTACGGTAAAGAAAGGGGGATCAACTTCGGGGAAAAATTCAGCGCCAAGGCCGGCTTTGTTATATGCGGCACCAACACCAAATGCTAATACAATGGCTAACAATAAGATCTTAATTGGGTGTCTGAGTGAAACACTAAGAGTATGAAAATAAAACTTAGTGATACCTGTTGCCTGAGAAAAGTCACCATCATGTAGGGCAATCATACGATTTCGGCTCTCAGAGGTAACATTTTGAGGTTTACCAAATAAGCCACCTAACACAGGTACAAACAGCATTGCCATAACCAGCGACGCCGCTAAAGTGGCAATCAAGGTCAATGGCAAAAATTTCATGAATTCGCCGGTAATATCAGGCCAAAATAATAGTGGCGCAAATGCGGCTAGAGTTGTTGCTGTTGAAGCGGTAATCGGCCATGCCATTCGCTTGGCTGCATCTCTGTATGCTTGCTTTCTTGGCGTACCTTCTTGCATACGCCGATCGGCGAACTCAGTCACGACAATAGCGCCATCAACCAACATTCCCACCGCCATAATAAAGGAGAACAACACGATAATATTAATCGTGATGCCGAATACAGACAGTGCTAGTAGCCCAGCCAAGAATGAGCCGGGAATAGAAATACCCACCAACATCGCCGTTCGCATTCCCAATATGGCAATGATGACAATCACCACCAATATGATCGCAGACAATATGTTGTTTTGCAGATCATTGAGCATCATTTTAACGTCGTCGGATTGATCCCAAGTGTATTTCACCAACAGGTTATTTGGCCATTCTGGACTTTTTTGTGCTTCATTAAGTACTGTTTTAACTAGCTCAACGGTTTCAATGATGTTTTCGCCAGCCCGTTTACTAACATCTAGTACTACAGCTGATTCACCATCAAGACGAGCGTAACTCTCCGGATCGCGGAATGCGCGACGCACGGTGGCAACATCAGCAAACGTGATCACTTGCTTACCATCGACTTTGATCGGCAGTTCAAGTACATCTTTAATCGAATCAAATACCGAAGGAACTTTGACAGAAAAACGACCATAGCCAGTATCAACAAAACCGGCAGCGACCACTCGGTTATTTAGGGCTACCAAATTGTAGATATCAGCTTGATCAAGACCATAGCTTTCCATTAGCAACGGATCGACGATAATTTCAACAATGTCTTCACGGTCACCGGCAATCTTCACTTCTAACACTTGGCGGTAACTTTCTAGCTTGTCTTGTAAACGACGGGCAATTTGTACAATAGTGCGTTCCGGCACGGTACCATAGAGGACCAGTGACAATACTGGTTCTTCTGATGCCAACGTCACTTCATTGACAGTAGGCTCATCACTGTCTTCCGGCAGCTTAGGTTTGGCTAGATCTACCGCTTCGCGGACATCAGCCATCGCTTTATCGAGATCCATGCCAACCGAAAATTCCAACATTACCGAGGCATGCCCCTCTGAGGCAGTAGACGTCATTTCCTTAACGCCTTCAATTGAACGTAACTCTTGCTCTATTGGGCGCACCAACAAACGCTCTGCATCCACAGGCGAAATACCTTGGTGTCCAACAGAGACATAAATGATAGGAATGGTGATATCGGGGCTAGATTCTTTAGGAATAGTAATATAGGTAATCACGCCGGCGATTATAATAAACACCAGTAATACCAGCATGGTACGTGTGCGAGACAAAGCTGCATCAATTAAGGTAAACATGTCAGCTCCTACTACTTAGACTGCTCAACAGCGATCACTCGATCACCGTCACGAACAAAACCTTGACCGGTAGTAATGATACTCACTTGCTCGCCAAGCCCCGTAAGCCAAACACCATCTTGCTCTGCTTTGACCAGTTGAATCGGTACAAATTTAACTATGTCATCATTAATAAGGGTTTTGACCCCCAAATTACCAACTTCATCCAGAGCTAACATAGCAGGAGTAATTTTTATCGCTAACTGATCTTTAAGGTTAAGTTCAACTTCGGTGCTCACCCCCGCAGGGATTCGTTGCTGTGGGTTATCGACTTCAATTTCAATCGGGAAGGTATTGGTAGAAGAGGAAGAGACTCGAGAAATATAACGAACGCTTCCTTCTGTTACTTGACCATTAATAAAGCGAACAATTGCTGATTGGTTAAGTTTTAAGTCTTGAATATGACGCTCGCTAACATCCGCCTCAATGACCACTTTTCCCAGGTCAATCAAGGTTGAAACTGGGTCTCCAACTCCGACAAAATCACCTTTTTCAACAAACAGATAATCAACAACACCATCAAACGGGGCTGTGACGTTGGTATTGCGCAGTGCTAGTCTCGCATTACTCACCATCGCTTTAGCTTCCACTAAAGTCGCCTGTGCGTTGGCAAAAGCGACTTCACCTTGTAGGCCCTTACGCTTTAATGATTGAGCCGCTTTAAACTCTTTTTCTCTCACAGCCAACATTGCTTGCGCTCGCTGTAGTTGAATATCAAAATCACCTTTATCTATTCGTGCAATCACCTGATTACGCTCAACCATGTCGCCTTTTTTAACCTGTAATGACACAATTTTACCCGCAATTTCAGCACCAAGCTTTGCCTCACGGTCTGGCGCAGTTCTTCCATATAGGTCGATAGTCTTATGAGTCGATTGGGCAACAAACGTTTTAAAGGCGACTTTAGCAAGTGGTATATCGACATCTTTATTAGTAGAAGGCGCAACCTCCTCTGAGTTTGATGAGCCCATCGTCAACCAAACACCTAATAGCAACACCAAAATTAACGAAATAAAATAAGGTTTTACTGATAAAAAACGAAATATAGACAACTTAGCCATAACAATCCTTAAACTTCATAAGCAAACATCCAGTACGCTTGAGATTCCTTTCTACTGTTTTTTTTTATGGTTTTTTGTTCAAAAAGAACAAAGTTAATCTGCAAGTCGCAGGTAGCATAACAACGCTGAGCAAGATAACAAGGTTACAAAAAGAACCATTATTATTAACAGACATAAACATGACACTGGTCATTAATTAAACTACCTTTGGGTCGTAACACAAAAAAAGCTGCCCAAGGCAGCTTTTTCTAGTCGATTTCATTCAGTCTTAAACGCTAAATGATGCACCACAACCACACGTCGTCGTTGCGTTAGGGTTGCTAACGAAAAATCGAGAGCCTTCCAAACCTTCTGTATAATCAACTTGACCACCAATCAAGTATTGAAGGCTCATAGGGTCAACCACTAAAGTAACACCACTATTGATAATAGTCGTGTCACCGTCATTAACGCTTTCATCAAACGTAAAGCCGTATTGGAAACCACTACAGCCACCACCCGTGATGTACACTCTCAACTTCAAATTTGGATTTTCTTCTTCCGCAATCAAAGTCTTTACTCGCATTGCTGCCGAATCAGAAAAAGTTAGGGGGATATTGGCTTCGCTCACAATGACCTCTCTCACTTGTCTCTGCCGCTTATTATCACCAAATTTGGTCATATTTTCGCAGCAGTTATGTTTTATTGATTTGATGATTATCTAATACCTGAGTGCAGCGTTCAAGTATTCACCACTCAATGAGTGATTTCATATTATTACTCTTCGTTTTCAAAGCCACAATTCATAACAATTGGTCTTAATTTCCTCAGAATGTGTTGGAAAACATTTTTCATGCCTTCTTTGGCAGGTACAATGCCCAGCTAATTGGTCCGAGCAATCAAAGAGGATATATCAATGACCAAATCAGCAGACCTGTATGAAAAAGCGCAAAAAACTATTCCTGGGGGCGTCAACTCTCCCGTTCGCGCTTTTAACGGTGTTGGTGGCGCTCCAATTTTTGTTGAGCGCGCAGATGGCCCTCTTATTTTTGATGCCGATGGCAAAGCTTACATCGACTACGTGGGGTCTTGGGGACCGATGATCCTAGGGCACAACCATGCACTCATCCGTCAAGCTGTAATAGATGCGGCACAACGTGGTCTAAGCTTTGGCGCGCCAACTGAATTAGAAATCAACATGGCAGAGCTTGTAAGTGAACTGGTTCCTTCAATGGAACAAGTTCGCATGGTGAGCTCTGGCACTGAAGCAACCATGAGTGCTATTCGCTTAGCGCGCGGCTTCACTGGTCGTGACAAAATTATGAAATTCGAGGGATGCTACCATGGTCATGCAGACAGTTTGCTAGTTAAAGCTGGCTCTGGCGCGTTGACATTAGGACAACCTAGCTCTCCAGGCGTACCCGCAGACTTTGCCAAATATACCCTAACAGCAACTTTTAACGATCTCGACTCAGTTCGTGAATTGTTTGCTGCCAACAAAGGCGAAATCGCATGTATTATCGTTGAGCCTGTAGCAGGCAACATGAACTGTATCCCGCCAGTTGAAGGCTTCCATGAAGGTCTACGTGAAATCTGCGATCAAGAAGGCGCACTGCTCATTTTTGATGAAGTAATGACTGGTTTTCGCGTGGCATTAGGTGGCGCTCAAGCTCACTACAACATTAAACCGGATCTAACCACACTAGGTAAAGTGATTGGCGGTGGCATGCCTGTAGGGGCATTTGGTGGTCGTAAAGACGTAATGCAATACATCGCACCTACCGGTCCGGTTTACCAAGCGGGAACACTTTCTGGCAACCCAGTTGCAATGGCGGCAGGTAACGCATGTTTGAATGCTCTTCGTGCAGAAGGCAATGAAGAGCGTTTAGCGTTTATTACTAAGCAGCTAGCGAAAGGCTTTAAACAGTTAGCCGACAAGCACGGTATTCCACTGGCTGTAAACTACGTTGGTGGCATGTTTGGTTTCTTCTTTACTGAACAAGAAACGGTGACTTGTTACGATGACGTCACTAAGTGCGATGTTGAACGCTTTAAGCGCTTCTTCCACTTGATGCTAAAGAACGGTGTTTACCTTGCTCCATCGGCATTTGAAGCTAGCTTTACTTCTCTTGCCCACGGCAGCAAAGAAATAGAAGCGACACTAAATGCCGCTGATCGCTGTTTTGAGATTTTAGCTAAAGAAGCTTAATCACACGAAATATAAACATGAAAAGGCTGCTGAGGCAGCCTTTTTTATTGCCAGTTAATTACCACTAATAGCCCGATACCAACCAATAGCAGCACAAACCATGGAATACGTGTTTGTGCTGCTATTGGTTGGTTTTTCACTGCATTTATCATCACTGCAACACCCCATGATATTAACTCTCCCTTAATAAGACTCTCGTATACAACGACTCGGAAATAGATAGCTATTACACATCATCGTTTACCTGAAACTGAAATGAGTGACAAAACTCTGAATTCAACATCTTGAAGTCACTTGGGTATCAAGCCATTATACTCTATATCTTGGTTACCTACTGGACGACATTGTGTCAGATAAAATCAAAATCACCTCAGGACATTGGGTCTTGATCGCTGCACTACTTGCGGCTGGCTTTGCCTGTTTTTTATTAGTTGAACCTTACGTTAACTCGATTGTAATGGCGTTTATACTGTCATTGCTTATGTTCCCTATCCACGAATGGATTGAGAGCAAACTACCCGATCACAAAAACATCGTTTCGCTGCTTTCTTGCGTCGTGCTCACTTTCATTATTGTGATCCCTTTGCTGTTTGTTTTCGCCGCTATCGTTCAGCAAGGCACCTTGTTTTCACAAAATGTCTATGCGTGGGTAACACATGGCGGTATTCAAGAGGCGTTTGCTCACCCTTGGGTGGTTAAAGGTCTCTCGGTCGTCAATACCTACCTACCTTTTGAAGAGATAAAACCACAAGAAATCGCACAGCGAGTGGCTCAATTTGCCACCACTTTTGGTAGCAACATTGTCGGATTTAGCGCCAAAATTCTAGGTGATGCCACCAGCTTTTTGATGTCGTTCTTCTTGATGTTATTTGTATTGTTCTTCTTATTACGCGACCACGATAAAATTATCTCTGCAATGCGTCATATCTTACCGCTATCACGAAGCCAAGAAGACAAACTACTAAATGAAGTTGAGAAAGTTGCAAAATCAGCTGTCATGGGATCTTTCCTCACAGCCATTGCTCAAGGTCTTGCTGGTGGTTTTGGTATGTGGCTAGCCGGATTCCCGGGACTATTTTGGGGAACCATGATGGGCTTTGCTTCATTCATTCCTGTGGTAGGTACCGCGATGATTTGGGTCCCTGCTACTATCTACTTATTTATTGTCGGGGACACCAATTGGGCAATATTCCTATTAATTTGGAGTATCGCCATTGTCGGCTCAATCGATAATCTACTGCGACCACTGCTAATGCAAGGCAGCGCGGGCATGAATACCTTGATGATTTTCTTTTCATTATTAGGTGGTTTACATCTATTTGGCTTAATTGGTTTGATTTACGGTCCAATCATTTTTGCCGTCACCATGGTGCTATTTTATATCTATGAAGAAGAGTTCTCCGACTTCTTAGATCAACAAGATAAGAATTAGCGCGCGCGGGAGGATTATGAGAGAATCCTCCCTCTTTTTTATTCACTCGAGCAACACCATGTCTGCCTATATTACACCGAGTCAGATTGCACAGAGACAGCTTGCTTACTTCGAAGGTAAGCATGTACTTGTCGCTGGCGAAGCCGAAGATCTCTTTCCAGTTGAGCTTTCCAATCATTGCGCATCTGTAACCGTTTTTACCACTAACTATGGTTACTATCGCCAATTGGACGCTTGTAAAAGCATCACATCCGTATTTGGTGCGGAATTTGATCAAGCAACTGAAGCCGATCTTGTACTTTTATACTGGCCGAAAGCAAAAGCGGAAGCAGAGTATTTACTAGCAATGCTGATGGCAAAGTTAGGTAAGGGTGCGGAAATTGTGGTCGTTGGTGAAAACCGCTCTGGTGTGAAAAGTATTGAAAAGATGTTCCAGCCTTACGGTCTGATCAAAAAATATGATTCAGCTCGTCGCTGCTCATTTTATTGGGGTCAATGCACGCAAGACGTCAAACCTTTCAACATGCAAGATTGGTTTAAAACTTATAGCGTAAACTACCAAGAGCACAGTTTAATAATCAAAAGCTTACCCGGTGTATTTAGCCACGGTGAATTTGATATCGGTAGTGCTCTCCTACTGGATAGCTTACCTTACTTAAAAGGCAAAGTACTCGACTTCGGCTGTGGCGCTGGTGTTATTGGTAGTGTGATGGGCATTCTCTACCCAAGTATTGAACTAGAGATGTGTGACATCAGTGCACTAGCCATCGAATCATCAAAAGCAACCTTAGTGGCAAACAACCTGCACGGTCGTGTGTTTGCTTCTGATGTTTACTCTGATTGCGCGGCTGATTACCAGTTTATTATTAGTAACCCCCCCTTTCATTCGGGCTTAGATACCAGCTACAGTGCCACTGAAATGTTGCTTAGCGATGCACCAAAGCAACTAAATAAATCAGGAGAGCTACTGATTGTTGCTAATAGTTTTCTTAAATACCCACCAATAATAGAGCAAGCATTTGGAAATTGTGACACGCTAAACAAGACAAATAAATTCACAATTTACTACGCTCAAAAATAACCTAAATACCCAGAAAATAAAATTTTCTGGGTATTTAGGTTCTATCGTGCAAATTTCTGCGCGGCTTACCACGCTTTAAGTCCCACTTACTTGTCAAAGTAAAAAAACTCGTTAATTTTGTCATTCTAGGAATATCTACAATTTTAACGCCGAGCATTTATCTGCTGCGGTTTTCACGGAAAGTCATACTCTTATTATGTTTAAGTTGTATCGAAAGCAGAGATTTAAACGTCTTCAAAACACGTTAATGGCAGCGTTTCTAGCGTTAAGTATTACCCCATTAACGCTGACCGCGCTATTCTTCTTACACTCCCATAGTCAAGATCTGCAAGAACAAAGCACATCTTATCTAATATCTGTGCGAGACAGTAAGCACCGACAAATCATGGACTATCTAAATGCCCGTGAATCTGAAGTAATGGGATTTGTACGTTCAGAACTAGCGTATGCCAGTGGCGGTCGATTCTATGGGCTTGTGAGTGCATTCCAAAATCTTGGGGTCGATAGTGATCAGGCAAGGGAGTTCGCACAGAAACGCTATATCCAAGGTTCAGGCGATCAGATAAAAACGTCAATTTTGCCTGAGTCACCAGTATTTAATGGTACCGAACGTTATCGCTTGCTTCATACTCGTTACCATCGCTCATTTTTAGAGCTTCTCAAACGTTCGGATTTTGACGACATATTACTGGTCGATATAAACGGCAATGTGACTTACTCAATTTTTAAGCATGACTATTTTGGTACTAACTTAATTGATGGCAAATACCGACAAAACAATCTTGGACATGCTTTTCAGCAACTTCGCGATGAAGTAGCCAAAACTCACAAATCAAATCAGGACTACACACCTGTGGTTTTTTCTGATTTCTCAGCTCACCAAGATAAAAACTATGCTTGGATCGGAGCGCCTATTACTCAACAGGGCTATTTACACAGCTATGCTATGTTTAGATTGCCTAATAACAGTTTAACTAAACTCATTGCTGACAAAAGCAACGTTTGGTCGATAAAAACCTTATTAGTAGGTGAAGACCAAACACTACGTACCTTATCCTATGAGCAAGAGGACGTTGATAACAGTCAATCGATCATTGATCTGGCATTCAGCCAACCTCCCGCTGTCGGCACGTTCATCAACTCATTGGGTGAAGAGATTATCGCGGCACACAGCCATATACAAACCAAGGGGTTAGATTGGGCTTTGGTCGTCGAGGTGTCTGAAAAAGAGGCATTCGCACGCATTAGACAATTAGAAACACTGTTTGTTTTTGCTATGCTTTTCGCCATCATATTAGTTGTGATCGCTTCTCACTATCTGTCTAATTTTATTACTTCTCCGCTGCTCAAACTGACATGGTCAGCAGAAAAAGCCTCTGCCGGCGACCTAAGCGCAGAGATCAATACCACTCGAAAAGATGAAATTGGTCGGCTTGCTATTGCCTTCGAGCGAATGCAGCGTTCAATTCGTGAAAAAATGCAGCTGATCAAAGAGCAAAACGACGAACTTGAAAATAACATAAAACTCATCCAGAAAAAGAACGAGGAATTGCTGCTTGCCAATAAGCTTAAAGACGAATTTCTCGCCACCACATCGCATGAACTTCGCACACCGCTGCACGGCATGGTTGGAATTGCGGAAACACTGGTTTCCGGCGCAAATGGTCCTATTCGCTCTGAGCACAAATATCAATTGGACATCATTATCAGCAGCGGTCGGCGCTTAGCTACACTGGTTGATGACCTACTTGATTACCACAAAATGCGTTATGGCAATATGGATATTGATACCTGTGCAGTCGATTTATCAGGTGCAACGCGTTTAGTACTCGAGCTCTCTTCTCATTTGCTCGGCAATAAGCAAGTTCGAATAATCAACCAAGTGCCCACAGAGCCTGTGTGGGTTGCAGCGGATCCTCAACGCCTTGAACAAGTACTGTATAATTTGGTCGGTAATGCAATAAAATACACACGCGAAGGTAAGATCGTTATCTCAGCGAACGTCGTTGATGCCAAGATGCGAGTTCAAGTAGTAGATACTGGGCAAGGTATCCCTGCCGATCATCTTGAGCATATTTTTGAGCCTCTTATTCAAGCCGGCAATGATACCAGCCGGTACCGCCAAGGGGCTGGTCTCGGTCTTTCGATTAGTCGACAACTGGTGGAACTGATGGGCGGTTCACTCTACGTCAGTAGCCAACCGATGGTAGGCACTACCTTTAGCTTTACATTGCCACTCGCGAATGAAGATCAAGTAGCTCAAGCCAGTCACAGTGACAGCATTCATTTTAGAGCGCCAGAAAACTACGAAATAGAAGAAGCTGAAGTGACCAGTTTATCGGAAAATCCCGATGGTGAGCTTCTGTTAGTCGTCGATGATGAACCCGTCAATTTAAGGGTTCTTGATAGCTTCTTAAAGCTTTCGGGCTATCGTGTTCGTACCGCTAAAGATGGCTACGAAGCGCTGCAATTTATCGAACAAGAGAAACCTGAACTGGTACTTCTTGATGTAATGATGCCCGGATTAAGCGGCTATCAAGTCTGTGAGACCATCCGTGAGAACTATGACAACATTGAGCTACCAGTGATTATGCTAACCGCGCTAAATCAAGCGGATGATCGCATTCGAGGCTTTAATTCAGGGGCGAATGATTATCTATCTAAACCATTTAATAAGCAGGAACTTGCTGCGAGAATTTTAGTCCACCTTTCCGCCAGCCAAGCTGAGAATCGCCGACTGGAAAACCAAGTACTACAAGATGAATTGCGCCAACGTGCAGCAGTCGAAGCTAGCCTCATAGAGACTCAAGGACGCTTACTCGAACAATTAGAGTCTGCACCAGAGGCTATCGTATGTACTCGAGAAGACAGTCGAATACGCTTCGCCAATGAGGCTGCAGCTCGGTTATTTAAGCGCTCGGTAGAGCAGTTAAAACGCTCTTCTGCAGATGAAATCCTAGCTCCGCGCTTTATTGACATTGGGCAAGAGCACTACTGCGGTAAAGTGGACATCTACATAGAAGATACTCGTCAACATATTGATGCTGATATTCTCCGTCTACCTGACGCATCAGGCTTAAAGTCGATGTATATCTTTGATAATGGTGGTGGCGTAAACGCTTTGAGGATGGGCAATCTAGAAACCGCAATTGAAGCCTTATCAAGCTACGCCTTCGATGGTGATAGAGCCAAACTGCAACAACTTAAAGAACTGGGTGGCGAGTTCACTCGACTTGTTGACCGAGTCACTGGTGAGCAAAAATCAAAGCAAGATTTAATGCGCGAAGTCCTAGTGGATGCCATGACAACTGCGATCGACTATTGGGAAAGCTCAACGGGGCATAGCAAATTTGCTTTTGCTGAACAAAGCGGCTTGTGGCGTGTATACCTCGATCGTAGTACCTTGCAGACGCGAACGCTGGACAAATACCTACGGATAGAAACACTACCAAAGACCCCTCGCTGGCGAACAGTGCTCAACTCACTCGAATACATCTTAGCCAATTGCTCAGTAATGAACAAAGAACGCGGCACTATCGAGGAGCTACGCGACAAATTACAGCATCTACTGACGACTTAGAAATCGATGCCGATTAAAGCTCACCTTTATCGGTGAGCTTTTTTTTGTCACAAACAATCTCTAACAACAGTTTTTACACGCTAAAAAACAACTCTATATCTACCGTCAAAATCCGCACAAATAATTCAAAATTGAGCGTTAAAAGTGTAAGTCAACGTAGGTAAAAGCAACTATACACAGTATTTGAGATACCAATCACAACAATTCGGCAGTTTTAAATTAGCGAGTGAAATTAACCTTTGAGAAAGGGGGTGATAGAGATCTCAAAGAATACCCATCCTCACAACAATCAATTAAACAAAAGGATTAAAGGTAAGTAACAACTAACATACTGGAAATCTCAAAAAAAAAATTGCGAGTGAACTCATGGTTAAAAAAACATCGACATTTACTCGTATTTACCAGCATTAACGTTATTGACGTAACTATGAGTGTTTTTAACGTTTTTAACGGGAATCTAAATTGCTAAACAATCAAATTCGGTGTTTTCTTAACCCTGCCTAAGGTCTACAGGCCACTCAGGATGATTGACACCCTCCGACGTCGACCATCTAAAAGAGGTGGACCTTAGTGAGTGTTCATCAATTGATAACATTCCTATCCATTAGTGAAATGAAAGCAAATAGTAAGGAACAGCTATGCTTGCCAACATAAAAAAAACTGCACTAGCAACAGCGATTATCGCAACTGCAACTACTGGTTTTGCATCAGTAGCTACAGCAGCTGAGCGCAGCGAATTAACTGTACACCCTAAAGAATATACAACCTTTGTTCGTAACTTTAACCCATACCTTGGGGCAACAAACATTCATACCACTCGTGACTTCATGTACGAGCCGCTAGTGGTATTTAACGAGATGCACGGTAACACACCAGTATTTCGTCTAGCAGAGAACTATACCATTGCTGATGACTTATTAAGTGTAGTCTTTGACATCCGTAAAGGCGTGAAATGGTCTGACGGTGAAACATTCAACGCTGATGACGTTATTTACTCTTTCAATCTAGTTAAGGAAAAACCTGAACTAGACCAAGCAGGTACTAACTCTTGGGTAGCAAGTGTTGAGAAACTGAACGATTACCAAGTTAAGTTCAACATCTCAGAAGCAAACTCAAATGCTGCTTATGAGATTGTTAAACTACCAATCGTAGCTGAACATATTTGGAGTAAAGTTAAAGATCCTTCAACTTTCATGAATGAAAAACCTGTAGGCACAGGACCATTTACTGAAATCGCGACTTTCACACCACAGCTTTACATTCAGTGTGAAAACCCTAACTACTGGGATGCAGATAACCTAGATGTAGACTGTCTACGTGTTCCTCAAATTGCGAACAATGATCAGTTCTTAGGTAAAGTAATTAACAGCGAAATGGACTGGACTTCTTCATTCATTCCAGACATCGACCGCACCTACGCTGCAGCAAGTCCTAAACACCATTACTGGTATCCGCCAGCAGGCACTAGTGCATTCTTAGTTAACTACAAGCATCCTGATGCTGTTAAAAAAGAAGCACTAACTAACATTGACTTCCGTCGCGCATTCTCTATGGCGATTGACCGTCAAACTGTTATCGACATTGCTTTCTACGGTGGCGGTACAGTGAATGATTTCGCATCAGGTCTAGGTTACGCATTTAAAACTTGGTCTGACGAAGAAACTCATAATAAGTACAAAGGTTTTAACACCTACAATGTTGACGGTGCTAAAGAGCTTCTAGCGAAAGCAGGCTTTAAAGATGTAAACAAAGATGGTTTCGTTGACACTCCATCAGGTGAATCTTTTGAGTTGATGATTCAATCTCCAAACGGTTGGACTGACTTCAACAACACGGTTCAACTTGCCGTTGAGCAGCTAGCTGAAGTTGGCATCAAAGCAAAAGCTCGTACACCAGATTTCTCTGTGTACAACCAAGCAATGCTTGAAGCAACCTATGATGTAGCATTCACTAACTACTTCCACGGTGCAGATCCACACTTGTACTGGAATAGCGGTTTCAACTCGACGCTACAATCTGGCGATGGTATGCCTCGTTTCGCAATGCACCACTACCAAAACGCAGAGCTAGATAAGCTGCTAAACAGCTTCTACAAAACAGCTGATAAAAATGAGCAGCTAGCTATCGCACACGGTATCCAAAAAATCATTGCAGCTGACCAAGTCACTATCCCTGTAATGTCTGGTGCATACATGTTCCAGTACAATACAACTCGATTCACTGGTTGGTGGAATGAAGAAAATCCTCAAGGTCGTCCAAATATTTGGGACGGTATCCCTGAGCGTCTACTACACGTTCTGGATTTAAAACCAGTTAAGTAATAGACAAGCAATAAAGCGGCGTACATTCCGTGCGCCGCACATCCCCCCTCCTGTTAGTCATTTAAGGTATGACGCTTAGCGTCAGGGGATTTTTACGCTCAAATTTGTAGTTTCGCTATGAGCGACCTGACACCAGGAACAGGGAAAATCTGGGTGAGTAAGGTGTAAGTTATGGGTTATTTTTTAAGACGTTTGTCATTTTATTTTGTCGCTCTTTTGGTTGCGGCTACTTTGAACTTTATTATTCCACGAGCAATGCCTGGTGACCCAGTTACCATGATGTTTGCTAACGCTTCCGTTCAGGTAACACCGGAACGTATTGAAGCAATGAAACAACTTCTCGGGTTTGTCGACGGTCCTATTTGGATGCAGTACTTTGCCTACATGAAGAATATTCTTAGCTGGGAGTTGGGTACTTCAATTCAATTTTACCCACTGTCTGTAAATGAACTACTAGGTGGCGCTTTTGGTTGGTCATTGTTCCTTGCAGGTACTGCAGTAATTCTTTCTTTCTCTCTCGGTTCAATTTTAGGTATTTATGCAGCGTGGAAACGCGGTAGCAAATACGATGCATTTATCACTCCTGGTATGTTGGTTATCCAAGCAGTACCACAAGTTGTTATTGCAATGATTGCACTATTTACCTTTGCAATTGGTCTTAAATGGTTCCCTACCGGGTATGCCTACACTGCCGGAACATTACCTGATTGGACTAGCTGGGCGTTCATTAAGGACGTTGCTTACCACGCAGTGCTTCCGCTTGTTTGTGCAACTATCGTCCAAATTGGTGGCTTCTTAGTTAACATGCGTAACAACATGATTAACTTGCTAGCAGAAGACTACATTACGATGGCAAAAGGCAAGGGACTGAACGAAAAGCGTATTGTTTTCAACTACGCTGCACGTAACGCAATGCTACCTAGTGTAACCGCTCTATCAATGGCTCTCGGTATGGCTATCGGTGGTCAGCTCATTATCGAAATCATCTTCAACTACCCTGGTCTCGGTTCAGTATTATTCAACGCCATCAAAGCGCGTGATTACCAAGTTCTTCAAGGTCAACTATTGATTATGACTCTGTTCATGCTGTTCTTTAACTTACTGGCTGACATGCTTTACGTTGTTCTTGATCCTCGCCTACGTAAGGGAGGCAATTAATTATGAAAGGTTTCCTAAAACTCGTTGTCGGTAATCCGATGGCTCTTGTTGGTAGCATCATACTATCCGCCTTTGTCTTTATTGCTATATTTGCTCCATTATTGGCAAAGCACGCTCCTGACAAACGTTCAGGTAATCCACACGAATACCCGTCAATTGTGGTGAAAGCGGCACAAGCAAATCCTGATGGCTGGGTTGCCATCAACTTAGCTGATGATCGCCGCACAATGGCCATGTCTAAGAAAGCCGATCACGTTATGGGGACAAGCCGTATGGGGCGTGATGTTTGGTCACAGTTCGTACATGGCGCTCGCGTATCACTAGCGGTAGGTTTTGGCGCAGGTATCACGGTTTGTTTCCTTGCGACCGTAATCGGCATATCAGCAGGGTATTTTGGGGGGCGTGTCGATGACATTCTCACCGCCGCGATGAATATTATGTTAGTTATACCGCAGTACCCCTTGTTGTTCGTACTCGCGGCATTTATCGGCGAAGCCGGTCCTCTCACCATTGCCTTAATCATTGGCTTCACCGCCTGGGCATGGGGTGCTCGTGTAATACGATCCCAAACCATGGCTTTGCGAGAAAAAGAGTTTGTTAAAGCCGCTGAAGTATTGGGAGAGTCTTCATGGCGCATTATCTTTGTCGAAATTCTGCCTAACCTAATGCCGATTGTTGGCGCAAGTTTCATCGGTTCAGTTATGTACGCCATCATGATGGAAGCCACTATCTCGTTCCTAGGTCTAGGAGATCCGAACACAGTAAGCTGGGGCATCATGCTCTATAACGTACAAACATCATCATCAATGCTGATTGGCGCATGGTGGGAATTACTGGCTCCTTGTATTGCCCTAATCCTATTGATGACAGGTCTTGCACTGCTTAACTTTGCGGTAGATGAAATTGCTAACCCGCAACTTCGCTCACACAAAGGCATGAAACGCTGGAAGAAACTTGCTGAGCAGGAAAAGAAAGAGCGTGAGCCTGAACTAGCACCACAAAATGCACTTTGGAGCGGAGATAAATAATCATGACAGCACCACTAATTTCTATCCGCAACCTTTGCGTTGACTACATTACAGCCTCGGGCGATGTCCGTGCTTGTAATAACGTCAGTTTCGATATAGCTCCTGGCGAGGTATTTGGTCTTGCTGGTGAGTCAGGCTGTGGTAAATCAACGGTAGCCTTCTCACTGATGCGTCTTCATAAGCCGCCTGCATTCATCTCTCATGGTGAGGTGATCTTCAACGGCGAAAATATCTTAGATTATACCGATGAACGTATGCAGTCGTTTCGCTGGAGCGAAATGTCGATGGTTTTCCAAAGCGCAATGAACGCCCTAAACCCTGTTATTCCAATGGAAGAGCAGTTCTGTGACGTCATTATGCGCCATACCAACATGACTCGTGAACAAGCGCGCAGGCGTGCTGAAGGTCTACTTGAAATCGTTGATATTCACCCTAGCCGATTGAGCGATTATCCACACCAATTTTCAGGAGGTATGCGTCAACGCCTAGTTATCGCAATTGCGTTAGCGCTCAACCCGAAAATGATCATTATGGATGAGCCAACCACTGCACTAGATGTTGTGGTTCAGCGCGAAATCCTACAGAAAATTTACGCACTTAAAGAAGAGTTTGGTTTCTCGATTCTATTCATTACTCACGACTTATCGTTGATGGTCGAGTTCTCAGACCGAATCGGCATTATGTACTCTGGTGAACTGATCGAAGTTGCTCCATCGAAGGAAATTTTAACCAGCCCATACCACCCTTACACCAAAGGGTTGGGTAGTTCATTCCCTCCACTCACAGGGCCAAAAACAAAGCTACAAGGTATTCCAGGTAACCCTTTAAACCTACTTGAAGTACCAGAAGGCTGTCGTTTTCAAGCTCGTTGTGACCGCGTACATGACAAATGTACTCAGGTCGCAACTAAGTTGAGGGAGATTGAACCGAATCGCTTATCTAACTGCCACCTTTACGGTGAGCCAATTGCCCAGACCAAAATCTAGCAATGTAAAAAGCAAAACAAAAAATTTCTGGAGACAATTATGAGCAAAGAGTACGGCGAACTACTGATAGAGGGAAAAAACCTAATTAAGGATTTCCCTATCAGCAGCAATGCCCTTAAACAACCCATGATGCGTGCGATCAACGACGTATCATTCAAAATGTACAAAGGTCGTGGCTTAGCGGTGGTTGGTGAATCCGGTTCGGGTAAATCAACAACGGCGAAAATGATCGCAAAAATGTACGCCCCGACTTCCGGTACTATCGAGTACAAAGGTCGCGACATTCTTGATATCTACTCCAAAGCTGATTTGATGAGTTATCGTGAAGGTGTGCAAATGGTATGGCAAGACCCATTCGGCTCGCTAAACCCGACACACAATATCTTCCACCATATTGCTCGTCCGCTACTGATCCATAAGAAAATCAAGCCCGGTAACAAAAAAGAGCTTGAAGAGCGTGTATACGATCTACTTGAGCAAGTCGGACTTATTCCACCAAAAGAGACGGCTGAGAAGTTTCCTCATCAGTTGTCTGGTGGTCAACGTCAGCGTATTAACTTAGCACGCAATATTGCAGTAGGCGCCGAAGTCGTACTGGCTGACGAACCAACCTCGATGCTTGATGTATCTATTCGTGCTGGCGTTCTTAACCTAATGGAAGAGATGAAGTTCGAAAAGCAAATGTCTTTGCTTTACATCACGCACGATATCGCGACGGCACGTTATATCGCAGAAGATATTTCAGTGATGTACGTGGGGCACATGGTCGAATGGGGGGATACAGAAGAGATCATCCACGATCCTCAGCACCCATACACACAGCTATTAGTTTCTGCTGTGCCCGACCCAAGCAAGTCTATTCACGAAAAGCTCAAAGGGAACAAAGGCGATATCCCTCTTTGGACGCCAGCCTCAGTTGGTTGTCCATTCGCGGGGCGTTGTACCCATGTGATGGATAAATGTCGCGAGCACCTTCCAAGCGTGACACAACTGTCAGATAACCATTTTGTTCGTTGTTATCTCTACGAGGACTAAGCCCCATAGAGCCAAGAGATATTTCTCTTGGCTCTGACTAATTTATTGATGCTATACAATCATTTGCGGAGACAACAATGCTGCTAGTTACTAACCACGTTGGTTATGAATCCCTTGGGCCTAAACAGGCTGTATTGATGACGAGAAAGCCTCGCCTGTCCACTACCACTGCCTTACTGGTGAGTGCTGACAGTCATCAAACTGTTGCGTCTATGGAAGTCGAAAAGGGCGGAAGCGTCGCACATTGGCACCAAGGGAGTTTTTTTCGCATTGATTTCTCTGAGTTTCAAAATCCGGGTAGCTACTATCTTCGCTTTGATAATATTCGCTCAGAAGTATTTGAAATAGGTCATGGTGTTTTATTCCACAACACATTTTCAGATGTTCTGCACTACTTTAAGTCGCAACGCTGCGGCGGTATTTTTGACAAGCAGGATCAACAAGCGCCTATTTTAGGCAGCAACAAGACTATTGATGCCCGTGGTGGGTGGTATGACGCTTCGGGTGACGTGAGTAAATATCTTAGTCACCTTTCTTATGCCAACTACTTTAACCCACAACAAACCCCAATGGTGGTTTGGAACATGCTCAAAGGGTTGGAGTTAGTCACTGGAAATGAGCAATTCGCCAAATTCTCTAGCGTTCGCTTAATCGAAGAAGCCCTTTTTGGTGCCGACTTCTTAATGCGTATGCAAAACCCTGATGGCTTCTTCTATATGACAGTGTTTGATAAGTGGTCAAAAGATATCAAACAACGTGAAATATGCGCTTACGCAACCCAGCAAGGTCACAAATCTGACGATTATCACGCAGGATTTAGACAAGGCGGCGGGGTCGCAATTGCAGCACTAGCTAAAGCCGCTACTGTCGGTGAAGACGGAGAGTTTAGCTCCATTGACTACTTACAAGCGGCAGAAAAAGGTTATTGGCACTTAAAAGAAATGAACACCCAATACATCAATGATGGCGAAGAAAACATTATTGATGAATATTGTGCATTACTCGCAACCGTCGAGCTCTACAAAGCAAGTAAGAAAGAAGAGTATCTCGCTGAAAGCCGTATATGGGCTAAGCGCTTATCCGCTCGTCAAGTTTCTGACAATACAATCAACCACTATTGGTCGGCAAACCAAGATGGCTCTCGCCCATATTTCCATGCAGCTGAAGCTGGCTTACCCGTTATCGCACTGTGTGAATATCTCGCAATAGAGCAAGACAGCGATGTCGTTGTGGCTGTCACTCAAATTGTTACACAGGCGGTTGATTTTGAATTAACGATTACTCGGCAGGTTGCCAATCCATTCGGCTACCCACGCCAATATGTTAAGCCAATCAATGGCGATAAACGCAGCGCTTTCTTTGTCGCTCACGAGAATGAAACCGGCTATTGGTGGCAGGGTGAAAATGCTCGCTTAGGCTCACTCGCGACCATGGCTTTATTGGCTCAACGCTATGTACTGGATGCTGATAAACAAAAACAACTAACGGAATTTGCGCAAAATGCCCTGAATTGGATCGTCGGACACAACCCATACGACATGTGCATGTTGGATGGTTTTGGTCACAACAATCCAGATTACCTGCCTCATTTAGGTTTCTTTAATGCCAAAGGTGGTGTTTGCAACGGCATTACAGGCGGTTTTGAGGACGAGGAGGACATCGCCTTTAATCCAGTCAAACAAAAAGATGATATGTTGCAAAACTGGCGATGGGGTGAGCAATGGATTCCTCACGGAGCGTGGTATTTGCTTGCCATCATCTGTCAATTTAATCATTTTGACAGCATAAGGGACTAAATATATGACTCTATACCATGTCGGTATTGATGGCGGTGGTACTTCTTGCCGCGCGCGTATCCGTGATGAACAACATAAATTGATTGGCGAAGCTAAAAGTGGCAGTGCCAATATTATGTTGGGTGCCGATATCGCGATGGCATCCATTATTGAAGCCGTAACCCAAGCGGCTCAGCAAGGTGGGTTAACTGAGCAAGACTTTGCAAAAATGCACCTTGGTCTCGCTCTTGCTGGCGCTGAACACCAAAACTCATGGCATGCCTTTATGGCACAACCCCACCCATTCGCATCACTGGCTCTCAATACCGATGCCTACGGTGCTTGTCTTGGCGCACACAATGGCGATGATGGTGCGATCATGATTGGAGGCACAGGTTCATGTGGAATCTTTCTGCAATCTGGTCAGCAGCATGTGGTCGGGGGGCGTGAGTTTCCAATTTCAGACCAAGGTGGCGGCGCAGTAATGGGTTTGCGCCTTATTCAACAGGTATTGCTTGCCTACGATGGCATCATCGAAAAAACACCGCTAGCTGAGCATGTATTAAATCATTTTGACAATGACGTAGACGCCATTGTGGAGTGGTCTAAAGGCGCTATTCCTAAAGACTATGGTCAATTTTCTCCAGCCATATTCGAACATGCCTTCCAAGGGGATGCTCTCGCGATTTCCATGCTCAAACAGACCGCTGCCGATATCGAAATGTTCCTCATCGCATTAAACAAAAACGGCGCTACGCGTATTTGTTTAATGGGCAGCATCGCAGAACGCATTCAAAATTGGCTCTCGCCACCCGTTCAACAATGGATTGTAAAACCTCAATTCGATGCAATTGAAGGCGCGATCATGATGGCCGGTAAACCAGAGCACAATCTGTATTAAGGATTTATAGATATGAGCTATCGCGTTGATCTCACCGTCTTATCAGAACAGAAGCAGTTCTGTCGATTTGGCATGACATTACACAACCTATCAGACCAAGACCTCATCGATTGGAAGCTGCAATTCATCATCGACCGCTACATTCTCCCTGACAGCTTTACCTATGGAGAATTAACGCAAATTGGTAGTTTTTGCACTGTTATACCTGAAGTATCGCTATTGAAGGCCAATGAGTATTACTACTGTGAGTTTACGATCAGTACTGCACCACTGCGCTATTATACCGATGGTTTTAAAGACGCACTTATCGTTGAATGTAATGGTGCAATAAAGCACTCCGTTGCGGTCACTCCTATCTCTTTGGCGTCACCGTACCGAGAACGTAGTGAATTACCTGATGTTGAGATCAATCGCTTAGCTCTCATTCCAAAACCAAATAAAATTGACTTTCAAGATGGTCACTATCTACTTTCACCTAATAGCCAAATCACCTTGCAATCTGTCCGTGCTGAAAAAGCGGCGACCTGGCTGCAAGTGGAATTACAATCGCTGTATGACTTCAAAACCAATCCTATTGGTCACAGTGACATACTGTTTCGTGATAACCCAACATTAGATGAAGGGGAATATATTCTAACGGTGAGTGCCCATGGCATTCGTCTTGAAGCAGGCTCGGCAACTGGATTTGTCCACGCCAGTGCAACGTTATTGCAGTTAGTTGAAGTGAGCGAACAGAAAAATACCCTGAGAGTACCTTCTATCCGTATTACTGATACACCACGCTTTCGCTATCGCGGCATGATGTTAGATTGCGCTCGCCATTTTCATCCCGTTGAGCGCGTAAAACGACTGATCAATCATTTGGCTCATTACAAGTTCAACCATTTTCATTGGCACCTGACAGACGATGAGGGGTGGCGCATTGAGATCAAAGCCTATCCTGAGCTAACCGACATTGGTGCTAAGCGCGGGCCAGGCACATTGTTGGAGCCACAATTTAGTTCTCTTAATGAAGTACATGAGGGCTACTACACTCAAGATGATATTCGCGAGGTGATTAGCTTTGCCGCCGAACGGGGTATTACTGTCATCCCCGAGATTGATATCCCGGGTCATTGCCGTGCCGCCTTAAAATCACTACCGCATTTACTACTCGATGAACAAGACGAGTCTCAGTATCGCAGTATCCAACACTATAATGACAACGTACTATCTCCAGCTCTTAAAGGTACTTACCAGTTTCTCGATACCGTATTGACTGAAGTTGCAGAGCTGTTTCCTTCCCCTTGGATTCATATTGGTGCCGATGAAGTGCCTGATGGCGTATGGGTTAACAGCCCAAGCTGTAAAGCCTTGATGCAACAACATGGTTATCACAGCAGCAAAGATCTACAAGGTCATCTGTTACGCCACGTAGAAAAACACTTACAAACACTTGGCAAACGTATGGTTGGCTGGGAAGAAGCCCAACATGGCAACAAAGTGAGTAAAGACACTATCATTTACTCATGGTTAAGTGAGGATGCTGCGCTTAACTGTGCTAGCCAAGGTTTCGATGTCATTTTGCAACCAGCGCAACACACCTATTTAGATATGACTCAGGACTACTCGCCAGATGAACCAGGGGTAGACTGGGCAAGCACTATCCCATTAGAAAATGCTTATCGCTACGAACCGCTTCAAGAGGTCCCCGATAGCGACCCAATCCGCAAGCGTATTTTGGGTATTCAATGCGCCTTATGGTGCGAAATTATCACTCATCAACAACGCATGGACTACATGGTTTTTCCTCGTTTAACTGCGATGGCGGAAGCCTGTTGGACCAATAAGCCCCAGCGTAATTGGACAGATTACTTATCACGATTGAAAGGTCATTTGCCGCTCTTAGACAGACAAGACGTCAAATATCGTCAACCGTGGAAACATAAATAACCAGCTAACAAGTAAAACTGTTAGTCGTTTTTTCTAGCTTAAATTTTTTCCACCTAAGAGTGGCTTGGTATAAAAGGATATTAAAATGAAATACGGCTATTTCGATAATGACAATCGCGAATATGTCATCACACGCCCAGATGTGCCTGCACCTTGGACGAACTATCTAGGCACAGAAAAATTCTGTACCGTGATTTCGCACAATGCTGGCGGCTACTCTTTCTACAACTCACCAGAGCATAATCGCGTAACGAAATTTCGTCCCAACGCGACGTTCGATCGCCCGGGGCACTATGTGTACTTGCGCGATGATGAAACGGGTGACTACTGGTCAATCTCATGGCAACCAGTAGCAAAAAGCTTAGATGAAGCTAGCTACGAGGTTCGCCACGGTCTGTCTTACTCTAAATTTAAGTGTGATTACAACGGTATTGAAGCAACCAAAACACTGTTTGTACCGAAAGGTGAAGATGCCGAAGTTTGGGATGTTGTGATCAAAAACACATCTGATAAACCACGTACCATTAGTGCATTCTCATTTGTTGAGTTCTCATTTAGTCATATTCAATCTGATAACCAAAACCATCAGATGTCTCTGTACTCAGCTGGAACCTCATACAAAGATGGCGTGATTGAGTACGACTTATACTACAACACTGACGATTTCGAAGGTTTCTACTACCTTGCATCAACGTTTGAACCTGATTCATACGACGGTCAACGAGATAGCTTCTTAGGTTTGTACCGAGATGAAGCTAATCCACTCGCAGTGGAACAAGGGCAATGTTTTAACAGCGCACAAACTTGTTACAACCACTGTGGCTCACTGCACAAGCAGTTCACCATCCAACCTGGCGAGGAAGTTCGATTCGCTTACATTCTAGGTATTGGTAAAGGTAATGGTGAACGTCTACGTGAAAAGTACCAAGATCTTGCTCAAGTTGACGCGGCATTTGCTGGTATCAAATCTCACTGGGATGAGCGTTGTGCTAAGTTCCAAGTAAAATCACCAAACGAAGGTTTGGATACAATGATCAACACTTGGACACTATACCAAGCAGAGACATGTGTGGTTTGGTCTCGCTTCGCATCGTTTATCGAAGTTGGTGGCCGTACAGGCTTGGGTTACCGCGATACAGCGCAAGACGCACTTTCTGTACCACATTCCAACGCGAAAATGACTCGTAAGCGTATTGTTGACCTACTTCGTGGACAAGTAAAAGCGGGTTACGGTCTGCACTTGTTCGATCCAGATTGGTTCGATCCAGAGAAAGCGGATGTTGTACCATCGAAGTCTCCAACCGTCGTTCCAACCCCATCGGATGAAGATAAAATCCACGGGATCGAAGATACCTGTTCTGATGACCACTTATGGTTAGTACCAACCATCTGCAAATATGTAATGGAAACGGGTGAGCACAACTTCTTTGATGAAGTGATTCCTTACGCTGATGGCGGCAACGCTACCGTTTACGAGCACATGAAGGTCGCGTTGAATTTCTCTGCAGAATACGTTGGTCAAACCGGGATCTGTAAAGGTCTGCGCGCAGACTGGAACGACTGTTTAAACCTTGGTGGTGGTGAGTCTTCAATGGTGTCCTTCTTACACTTCTGGGCATTGCAAGAATTTATCGACCTTGCCAAACATCTTGGTAAACACGCTGACGTTGAAAAATACACCGAAATGGCAGCCAATGTACGCGAAGCATGTGAAACACACCTTTGGGATGATGAAGGTGGCTGGTATATCCGTGGTCTAACTAAGAATGGCGACAAAATCGGTACGGCGCAGCAAGCAGAAGGCCGCGTTCACCTTGAGTCAAATACACTGGCTGTTTTATCTGGAGCGGTATCTCAAGAGCGCGGCGAGCGCGCCATGGATTCTGTTGATGAAAACCTCTTCTCTGAATATGGTCTACACCTAAACTCACCATCATTTGCGACACCCAATGATGACATCGGCTTTGTTACTCGAGTTTACCAAGGCGTAAAAGAAAATGGGGCTATCTTCTCGCATCCAAACCCATGGGCATGGGTAGCTGAAGCGAAACTTGGCCGTGGTGATCGTGCAATGAAGTTCTACGATGCACTGAATCCATACAACCAAAATGACATGATCGAAAAACGCGTTGCTGAACCTTATTCATACGTTCAGTTTATTATGGGGCGTGACCATCAAGATCACGGTCGAGCAAACCACCCTTGGCTAACAGGTACGTCTGGTTGGGCATATTTTGCCGTAACCAACTTCATCTTAGGGGTGCGAACTGGCTTTGATGGTCTAACGATTGATCCTTGTATTCCAACGAACTGGCCTGGATTTGAAGTCACTCGCCAATGGCTAGGGGCAACTTACAACATTAGCGTAGTCAACCCTGATTCAGTCAGTAAAGGCGTGAAATCTATTACGCTAAACGGTGAACGAATTAATGGTAGCGCTGTTCCTGTGCAAGCAGAAGGCAGTGTAAACGAAGTTATCGTTACGCTAGGCTAACCCGATGGGCAACCGACCGAGGTTGCCCTATTTTCTAAGGAATACCCCATGATCCAATTTGGTACAGGCGGCTGGCGCGCTTTTATTGGTGAAGAGTTTACCAAGGACAATGTTCGCCTAGTTGCCCAAGCTTTAGCCAACATAATCAACACTGAAAAAGTAGCCGACCGAGGCTTTGTCATAGGCTATGATCGCCGATTTCTATCCGATAAAGCTGGTTGCTGGTTTGCTGAAGTTTTAGCTGCAAATGGTGTAAAAGTCAGCTTTATTGATAAATTCGTTCCAACGCCTATCGTTATGTTTCAAGCGAAAGAAATGAATTGTGCTTACTCAGCATGCATCACCGCGTCGCATAACCCAGCAGACTACAACGGCATCAAAGTCTTTATTGAAGGTGGTCGTGATGCTGATGAAATCATCACGCAAAAAATCGAACAACAAATCGCAACGTTAACTATCGAACAGATAAAAAGCGTCGACTTTGAACAAGCGGTTGACGATAAGCTCATTGAAGTCATCAATCCAATGAACGATTTTGTTGATTCAATCATTAACTTTATTGATATCGAATCAATTAAAAAAGCCAACCTGCGCGTTTTGATTGACCCAATGTTTGGTGTGGCAAAAAACGCACTACAGACAGTGCTAATTAATGGTCGCTGTGAAGTTGATGTTATTCATGATGAAAAAAATCCCGATTTTGGTGGCTTGATGCCATCGCCAAATGCAGCAACTCTTTACCGCTTGATGCACCTTGTCGCCCACGAAGGGTATGACATTGGTATTGGTACTGATGGTGATGCGGATCGACTCGGTATTATTGATGAAAAAGGTCACTTCATTCACCCTAATGAGGTTTTGATCCTTCTTTACTACTACCTACTTGAATACAAAGGTTGGAAAGGTTCGGTTGTACGCAATATTGCTACGACGCATCTGCTCGATAAAATCGCCGCGGATCATGGTGAAAAAAGCTTTGAGGTTCCGGTAGGCTTTAAGCATATAAGCTCCCAAATGGAAGCGGATGACTCGCTGATTGGTGGTGAAAGTTCTGGTGGTCTAACGATTCGTGGTCATATCAAAGGAAAAGATGGCGTATTCGCCTCTAGTCTATTGGTTGAAATGATCTCGGTTACGGGTAGAAAACTCTCTGAACTGCTCGATGAAATCTACGCGAAGTACGGTTATGCCTATACAGCGGAAGGAGATTGCACATTCAAACCGGCAGCTAAGCAAGCGTTATACAATAAAGTTTATGTAGAAAAACAACTGCCTGAATTTGAATACGCGATCGAGAAGGTCAGCTATGAAGACGGTGCCAAAGTTTACTTTAAAAACGGTGGTTGGGTGATAGCACGATTCTCCGGTACAGAACCTCTGTTGCGTATTTTTGCTGAAATGGCAGATAAAGAAACCGCTGAGCACGTGGTAAAGCAGATGAAAGACTTCTTGCAGCTATAGTTTACCAAGCTCCTCGTTCACTTTATAGGTGAAGAGATCTTGCCCGGCAATTTGCCGGGCTTTTTTCATTTATTTGATTTGCAAAGGTCCGTTTAGATCACGGCTAGAAAGCGAGTATACCTTGCGTTTCAACCCTAACAGAAACCATCTGTCCGATCTCTAGAGGCTCTGAGGAGCTAGCAAACAACTTGTTGCCATGAGCGTTAATGACATAGCGACAATGATCACCCATAAATTGCTGCTCAGTCACCACCACACCGCTCTCTTCAGCGGTACTTATCTGAACGTGTTGTGGGCGAAGCAGTAACTCGCAATGCGCGTCAATCTCTATAGATTTCTGTGCGACTGCCTCAACTATTCCAAGAGCAGTCTCGAAGTCGGTTTCAGAGACACGTTTAGCACTCATATAACTACCGCCGCCTAAAAAATCTGCGACAAATTTACTTGAAGGCTGATAGTACAACTCACTTGCTGACCCGTATTGCTCAATCACACCGTGATTCATTACGGCCATTTTATCAGAGAAGGCAAACGCTTCTTCTCGGCTATGTGTAACAAAGATCGCCGTGACGCCTTGCTGTTTGAATAGTTTGCGTATCTCGCCAATCAACTCATGACGTACTTGGGTATCAATATTTGAAAACGGCTCATCCAGCAATAGTAAATCTGGTTTGTATGCCAATGATCGAGCAATAGCGACACGCTGCTGTTGTCCACCCGAGAGTTGATGTGGGTAGCGCTCACCGTATTGCTCTAGATGAACCAACTCAAGCATTTCACGTACTTTTGTTTTTTGTTCAGCAGCATTCAAATCCCTCAAACCAAACGCAACATTTTGTTCCACCGTTAAGTGGGGAAACAATGCGTAATCTTGAAAAATCATGCCTATATTACGGTGCTCTGGTGGCATCCAATTCTCACCATCATCAATCGTCATGCAATTGAGCGTCATAGACCCAGAGCTTAAAGGTAGCAACCCCGCAATAGCCTTTAGCAACGTAGTTTTTCCACAACCACTCGCACCCAAGAGGCAAACAATCTCTCCTTGCTCAACTTGCAAAGATAGCTCTTTTAAGATGGTGGTTTGTTCATCATATTTACAGGTAAGATTATTTATAGAAAGTGCACAGCTCATCAATGTACCTGCTCTAAAGAACGGTTAACTAAGACTAACGGAATCAACCCAACAAGCACTAACAGAACCGCAGGCATTGCCGCCAATTCAAGATGCTCATCGGAAGCAAAATTAAAGACGTAAGTTGCCAGTGTCTCAAAGTTAAATGGACGCAGCAGCAACGAGGCATTGAGTTCCTTCATTGATTCAATAAAAACCAGCAACCCCGCGATCAGCGCACCACGTCGAATCAGCGGTAAATGTACTCTTCGAAGCATTTGATTTGAATTGCACCCCATGGTGCGAGATGCCATATCCAATGAAGGCGATACCTTACTTAAACCACTTTCAATACTGCCAATCGCAACCGCCGAAAAACGTACAACCAAGGCAAAGATAATCGCAAACATTGAACCTGAAAAAATCAATCCTGGTCGCCCCCACTCCATCGCTTTAGCGATGTCATTAACCAGATGGTCCATGAAGAGTACCGGCACCATAACACCTATCGCCAGCACCGTTCCCGGCACGGCATAACCGAGCGAAGATAAGCGCATAAAGGCAACCGCTGTGCGTTTCGATGATAAACGTTGATAGAAATTTACGACTAAAGCGATAGCAACTGCAATCACTGCTGCTGATAACGATACGTACAAACTATTTAGCGCGTATTGTTGGAATTCTGCGGTCCAGCTTTGAGCAAAATACTTGTAAGCGTAAATGACCAATTGCCCTAGAGGGAAAATAAACGCGATCGAAACCAGCCCCCAGCACCAAATCAGTGCGATCCACTTTTTCCAACCATGTAATTCATAGCGGAAATCTTCTCGGCTACTAAACTGATTCTGGAACAGCTTCTGCTTACGACGGCTATAACGCTCACTCGAAAGTAATAAAATGACAAATATCAGCATGATACTCGAGATCTTAGCCGCAGCAGTTAAGCTCGAATAGCCAAGCCAAGTATCGTATACCGCTGTGGTTAAAGTATTGACGGCAAAGTAGCTGACCGTACCAAAATCACCAATGGTCTCCATTGCGACTAAAGAGAGCCCAACCGCAATAGCAGGGCGTACCAATGGCAACGAAATACGATAGAAACTTTCCCAAGGTGAACACTTCAACAATCGTGCGGATTGCAATAAAGAAACGTTTTGTTCCATAAACGCTGCGCGGCAAAGTAGATAGACGTATGGATACAGCACCAAGGCTAGAACCACTATTGCCCCACCAAGTGTACGGATATCAGGAAACCAATAATCTCCCGCTTGCCAGCCCATCAAATCACGCAAAGCAATTTGTATTGGTCCAGCAAAATCAAACCAATCGGTAAATATATAGCCGACGATATAACCAGGCATCGCTAACGGTAGTACTAAAGCCCACTGGAGTATTCTTTCACTCGGCAGTCGACACATTGCCATCAACCAAGCGGAGGGGATACCAAATAGAAGAGACAACAACATAACGCCTACTGCCAATGCCACCGTATTAAAGGTGTAAGTGGGCATTACTGTTGATAGTAAATGAGAAAACAGCTCATTGGTTTCACCAACAGCTGTAAAGAAGATAGCAAAAATAGGCAAAACCAGCAGCAGGGCCAACATCCCGCTACTGGTTTTCCATAAGTGATTTTTTTCTTTCATCGCCTAATCATTTCAGGCGGAATGAGATGTCAGTACTTCCATGACTCCATCTCAAATCCCTTAAATTAAAATAGGGTACTCTTATACCCTTATCAGCGATTAAAGGTCAAATTTCACTTCATCTAACAGTTTGATTGCCGCTTCATGATGATCAGCAATTTCTTCTAGCGAAATTGGGTCTGCCTTGAACTCACCCCAAGAGGCGACAAGTTCCGATGGCTTCACATCAACTTTTACTGGGTATTCATAGTTCACTTCCGCGTACATGCTTTGTGCTTTGTCGCCCGCAAGGAACTCCATTAGCTTCACTGCATTCTCTTTGTTTGGCGAGTGCTTAGCCAGTGCCATACCAGAGATGTTTACGTGTGTACCAGTTGTGTTCTGATTAGGGAAATTAATATAAACCGCATCAGCCCAAGCTTTTTGCTCTTTATCGTTAACCATTTTACCTAGGTAGTAACTGTTACCCAGAGCAACGTCACATAGACCTTCTTTAATAGCTTTTACTTGAGCACGGTCGTTACCTTGAGGCTTACGCGCAAGGTTTTCTTTCACGCCTTCCAACCACTCTTTGGTTGCTGCTTCACCATTTTCTGCAATCATTGCTGATACTAAAGAAACGTTGTATGGGTGCTTACCGCTACGCGTACAAATTTTTCCCTTGAACTCAGGATTAACAAGATCTGCATAGGTGAAGTCATCACCTAGCTTACCAACACGGTCACGTGAAGAATATACACTACGAGTACGTGTAGTTAGTGCAAACCACTCGTTGTCTGAATCTTGATATTGCGCTGGAATATTTTTTTCTAGAATTTCGCTGTTAACCGATTGAACAAGACCTTTCTCTGTAAGGTTAGACAGTCGGCTGATATCGACAGTTAAAATAACGTCTGCTGGGCTGTACTCTCCCTCTTGCGCTAATTTCTCTGCTAAACCTTTTTTAGCAAACTTAACGTTTACATTAATGCCGGTTTCTTTTGTGAACTCGTTGAACATTGGTTCAACTAGGAAAGGTTGACGGTAAGAGTATACGTTCACTTCATCAGCAGCCATTGCTGTTGGGGCTATAGTTGCACAAGCGAGTGCAGAAAGAGTTAACAGCTTTTTCATTATCGAAATCCTTCACTTAATTTTAATGATAATGTTTATCAGTTGCGTTATTATATTCATCTTCTTTTAGAATACAATTGCTAAAAGCAAAAAACCTGCTAACTAAAGCAGGTTTTTTCGTTAATGATTTTGTAACCTTTTATTTCACCGAAACAAATTCCGGATAAGCACCAATACCACAGTCATGCATATCCATTCCTTCCATCTCTTCATCTTCCGTCACTCTAATGCCCATGGTGGCTTTAATGATTCCCCATACCACAAGACTTGCACCAAATACCCAAGCAAAGATGACAAATGCACCTAGTAGCTGTGCACCAAATGTTGCATCAACGTTACTAAGAGGTACTACCATCAGCCCAAACAACCCACATACACCATGTACTGAAATCGCACCGACTGGATCATCAATTTTCAGCTTGTCTAACGCTACGATACTAAATACCACCAACGCCCCAGATACTGCACCAATAGCTAACGAATACATTGGTAATGGCGATAGCGGATCGGCCGTAATAGCCACCAAACCAGCTAATGCTCCATTGAGGATCATTGTTAGATCAGCTTTGCCCCACATAGTTTTGCACACTAAAAGTGCTGCTATCGCACCCGCCGCCGCAGCAGCGTTGGTGTTTAGAAAGATTTGACCGACCGCCGTTGCGTTCTCGAAATCAGAAATCATTAATTGAGAACCACCGTTAAAACCAAACCAACCAAACCAAAGGATAAATGTACCGAGTGTTGCCAAAGGCATGTTTGATCCTGGTATTGGGTAGATTTCACCATTTTTGCCGTATTTACCTTTGCGCGCTCCCAACAGCAATACCCCAGCAAGAGCAGCTGAAGCACCAGCCATGTGTACGATACCTGAACCAGCAAAATCACTGAAACCGGCTTCTGATAGGAAACCACCACCCCAAGTCCAATAACCTTCCATTGGGTATATGAATGCAGTTAGCACGACTGAAAAAATAAGGAACGACCAAAGCTTCATCCGTTCAGCTACCGCACCAGAAACCACTGACATAGCTGTCGCCACAAACACTACTTGGAAAAAGAAATCTGATTCGAGCGAATGATCTGCCCCTTCACCTTGCGTACCAATCAAAGCGCCAAATGACGGTAGCCAGCCACCTTCGCCATTATTGACATACATAATATTGTAACCAACGACCAAATACGTAGTGCAGGCAATCGCGTACAAGCATACGTTCTTAGTGAGTATTTCTGTGGTGTTTTTTGAACGAACTAAACCCGCCTCTAGCATGGCAAATCCTGCCGCCATCCACATTACGAGCGCACCAGAAATTAGAAAGAAAAAGGTGTCGAGTGCGTAGCGTAATTCACTTACTGTCAGTGATAATTCCATGAGTATTCTCCAATCCTTGAGTGTTACAGTGCTTCTGCGTCCATTTCACCAGTACGAATACGAACGGCTTGGCTGAGGTCATAAACAAAAATTTTACCGTCACCAATCTTGCCGGTATGAGCCGCATTGGTAACAGCTTCAATCACTCGGTCAACATTTTCTGCCTGAGTGGCGATTTCTAGTTTTACTTTAGGCAGGAAGTCCACTTGATATTCCGCGCCGCGATAGAGCTCGGTATGCCCTTTTTGTCGACCAAAACCTTTTACTTCTGAAACGGTCATCCCTTCGATACCAACATCGGCGAGGGCTTCCCTCACATCGTCCAACTTAAACGGTTTGATTATTGCGTTGATTAGTTTCATGCATCCTCTCTCAGATCGGTTGTCCTTTTATTTTTACAATCCAAGTGGCGTGCCAATTTTTTAACCAACTGTTTTTTAAGGAAATGATACGTAATTAATACTATAGGCATAAAAAAAGCGCACCACGTTGGTGCGCTTTTTCACGAATATAAAGCATTCATTGATGAGATCACTCATCGTGGGCATTATCGAGTGGTTAGGAAGCTTTTCCACTGTTCTATCGCGATTGAAAAGTCCTCAATGCCACAGCTGGCGGTACTTTCACAATCGTAAAAGTCAAATTCGCTGCCTTCGTCCATCTCTTCACCATGCCCTAAGACATTTTCCTGAACAATCACTTCATCGCCCTGAATCGATAAGCTAATTTCAGAACCAATCAGGCAGTGCTCTTGCTGTGGATTGGCGAATGCCTGATCGATCAACTGCTCTACTTGCTCGATCTTTTGCCAATCTTTACCAATCTCATCTTGCAGCCAGCGCCCTACTATTTCATGCCCCATACTGCATTTTACATAGTACTCACCAATTAGAGTATTTCTAATAAATTCAAATTCCATCGTATTGCTCTTTACTAAGGTTACGCGTTAAGTCGCCTAACCAAGATCATTCACTTTGATGCGCATTTGGTTCAGCGTATCCCAACCATATCACGATCAGCATGCAGCCAATAATCGTCAAAATGTCTCCGATCCAATCACGGTAGCTTTGTGGGTTCATTCAATCAGAACGGCTTCATTGTCCCAAATTACGTTAACTTTGTTGGATCATTGGCCGAGAATGTCACACAGCCACTAATGACTAATAGCATGCCCACGCACAATATACGGAATAAACCGCTCACCAAAATCCACCATAAAAATTGTTGGCGGAGTTTACCGAGCCTCAGCTCAAACGCAAGCACTCTCTCAAAAAGGAAATGCGTTTCCTTTACGATCTTAGCGATACAAACCTGGTTGATACACCAAAATTGTTGCTACTATATGCCAGTGGTATCGCGCACCTTTTGCTACTAACAGCATTTATGCAATTGAACGAATTCATTGTGTAGATATTGACTCTGCAACAGTCAGCATCTTGAACGCATCCCTTACAAGTCGGCGGTTAGTTTAATGATCACATTCCTCTCGATCATGATGCTTGGTGTATTTGTTTAAAGCGTTTAGGTATTACTATGAAAATTGTTATTGCTCCTGATTCTTACAAAGAAAGTCTAAGCGCGATGGACGTCGCTATTGCCATTGAGCAAGGATTTAAACAAATCTTACCTGACGCTGAATACATTAAATTGCCAATGGCTGACGGCGGTGAAGGTACGGTTCAATCTCTCGTGGATGCGACAGATGGTGACATTATCGAGCACACAGTTACAGGTCCACTCGGTGAAAAGGTCACCGGTTTCTATGGTTTACTTGGTGGTGGTAAAACGGCGATCATTGAAATGGCAGCAGCGTCAGGTTTGCATTTAGTGGAACCTGCAAAACGTAATCCTTTGATCACAACCACACTTGGCACAGGCGAACTGATCAATGCAGTACTTGATAAAGGTGTTGAACACATCATTGTTGGGATCGGAGGCAGCGCAACTAATGATGGCGGTCTCGGTATGGCTCAAGCTCTGGGTATTCGTCTATTAGATAAAGCAGGTGAACCACTAGATTTCGGCGGCGGTGAACTTGCCAAGCTACACACGATTGATATGAGCAGTCTTGACCCTCGCCTTGCACAAGTACGTTTAGAAGTCGCTTGTGATGTTGATAACCCGCTTTGTGGTCCAAAAGGCGCTTCGCAAGTGTTTGCGCCACAAAAAGGCGCAACGCCAGAGATGGTAGAGCAACTCGATAGCAATTTGGCGCATTATGCTGCGATTATCTATGCACAACTAGGCCAAGATGTTCTGGATCGCGCTGGCGCTGGCGCGGCTGGTGGTTTAGGTGCAGCGCTGATCGGTCTACTCAATGCAGAGCTTCGCCCGGGGATCGACATCGTAATGGACGCAGTAAATCTGACTGATGTCGTTGCGGATGCTGATTTGGTCATTACTGGTGAAGGTCGTATTGATAGCCAAACCATTCATGGTAAAACGCCAATCGGTGTTGCACGAGCGGCGAAAAAACACTTTGTACCCGTTATCGCTATTTCTGGTTGCCTGAGTCAAGATTGTGCTGTGGTACATGAACACGGTATCGATGCTGTATTTGCCGTAGTAAACCGCGCCGTCGACTTACCAACGGCAATGACGGAAGCTGCCGAGAACATCGAGCTAACCGCACGTAACGTGGCTGCGATGTTCACACTAAAAATCTAGTCTATCCAATATCCTCACAACTCAATGTTGTAGCGAGGTGGTAAGAAAAACAAGCTTAGGTCTCAAGTTAGATGGACGAAAAAAACCGCAGGATATACCTGCGGTTTTCACATCTATTTCTAACGTTTATGCCGGCTCTTGAAAGATCACGTCATCCGCTTTGTTGGTGTATTCTTCCATCTTATGGAAGTTCAAATAACGGTATGTATCCGCAGCTGTTGCATCAATTTGCTTGGCATACTCTAAATATTCTTCCTTATTTGGAATCCTACCCAGAATTGCGCCTACCGCAGCAAGCTCAGCGGAAGCAAGATAAACGTTCGCGCCGTTACCTAAACGGTTGGGGAAGTTACGCGTAGACGTGGACATTACTGTTGCTTTGTCTGCTACACGAGCTTGGTTACCCATACACAGTGAACACCCTGGCGTTTCAATACGAACCCCAGCGCGACCAAAGATACCGTAATAGCCTTCTTCTGTTAGTTGATCTCGATCCATCTTGGTTGGTGGTGCAACCCATAAACGAGTATCGAGTTGACCATTGAACTTCTCAAGCAATTTACCTGCCGCGCGGAAGTGACCGATATTGGTCATACAAGAACCAATAAACACCTCATCAATCTGAGTGCCTTGAACTTCAGAAAGTAAGCGAGCATCATCAGGATCGTTAGGCGCACATAGAATTGGCTCATGGATGTCAGCAAGATCTATTTCAATTACGTGTGAGTATTCCGCATCCGCATCCGCTTCCATTAGCTCAGGATTTGCTACCCACTCTTCCATCGCAATAATACGACGCTCGATAGTACGACGGTCTCCGTAACCTTCAGAAATCATCCACTTAAGCATGATGATGTTCGAATTCAAGTATTCTTCAATCGACTCTTGAGACAGCTTAACGGTACAACCCGCCGCAGAACGCTCGGCAGACGCATCAGACAATTCAAATGCTTGCTCTACGCTTAAGTGCTCAACACCTTCAATTTCAAGTACTCGACCCGAAAATTCATTGATCTTACCTGCTTTTTCAACCGTCAATAAACCTTGTTTAATTCCGTAGTAAGGAATGGCATGGACAAGATCGCGCAGAGTAATCCCCGGCTGCATTTCGCCTTTGAAACGCACCAAGATAGACTCTGGCATATCCAAAGGCATAACACCGGTTGCCGCAGCAAATGCAACTAAACCAGAACCCGCTGGGAATGAAATACCAAGTGGGAAACGAGTATGCGAATCACCACCAGTACCGACAGTATCTGGCAGCAACATACGGTTTAGCCAAGAGTGGATAACACCATCACCCGGACGAAGAGAAACGCCCGCTCGGTTCATAATGAAATCAGGCAATGTGTGGTGCGTATTTACATCAATTGGTTTTGGATACGCAGATGTATGACAAAAAGACTGCATCACAAGGTCAGCAGAGAAGCCTAGACAAGCTAAATCTTTCAGCTCGTCACGCGTCATAGGGCCAGTGGTATCTTGCGAGCCTACTGTGGTCATTTTTGGCTCACAGTATTGTCCGGCACGAACACCTTCTACGCCACACGCCTTACCTACCATTTTTTGCGCTAAAGTATAGCCTTTGTCAGATGCTAAAGGATCAACTGGTTTAGCAAATAGATCGGTCTCTTCTAGATCTAGAGATACACGAGCACGGCTTGTTAGACCACGTCCAATGATCAGTGGAATACGACCACCAGCTCGAACTTCATCTAGAAGCACTTTACCGAGTTCAAAATTTGAAATCACAGAACCGTTTTTATGAACAACACCTTCATATGGGTAGATATCGATAACATCACCCATATTCATTTCTTGTACATTTAGTTCAATCGGTAGAGCACCTGAGTCTTCCATTGTGTTGTAGAAGATTGGCGCAATCTTACCGCCTAAACAGATACCACCAGTGCGTTTATTCGGTACATTCGGGATATCATCTCCCATAAACCACAGCACTGAGTTTGTTGCTGATTTACGTGAAGAACCAGTACCAACAACATCACCAACGTAAGCCAGTGGGATGCCATCTTTTTGTAGCTCTTCGATTTGGTTGATTGGACCAATGCTACCCGGTTGATCTGGGTTAATACCTTCACGTTCCATTTTAAGCATTGCTTTCGCGTGAACTGGGATATCAGGACGTGACCAAGCATCAGGCGCTGGAGATAAATCGTCAGTGTTCGTTTCACCAGTTACTTTAAACACTTTAACGGTGATTTTTTCAGCCACTTTCTCTTTAGAGGTGAACCACTCTGCATCAGCCCATGATTGAAGCACTTGTTGAGCATGAGGATTACCCGCTTTTGCCTTCTCTTCAACATCGTAGAAAGCATCAAACATGAGTAGTGTATGAGACAGTGCTTTAACTGAGATAGGTGCGAGCAACTCATCGTCAAGGAATTCAACGAGAGGCGCGATGTTGTAACCGCCCTGCATTGTACCAAGCAACTGAGCTGCTTTCTCACGACTCACTAATGGAGAAGTGACTTCACCTTTAGCGACAGCGGTAAGGAAACCTGCTTTAACGTAAGCAGCTTCATCAACACCTGGAGGAATACGGTTTTCTAGTAGGTCAAGAATAAATGCTTCTTCACCTTGTTGTGGGGTCTTTAACAGCTCAACAAGTCCAGCAACTTGTTCTGCGTCTAAAGGCTTCGGGACAACTCCTTCAGCGGCACGCTCTGCGACGTGTTTACGGTAGGCTTCAAGCACGACTTTTTCCTCTCATTGCGGTTTCTCCCCGATTTATGTTTATTGTAAAACATGAGGAGTAAACATCCTTGGAAACTTGGCTCTCCATTGCCATATTGTCATTGTTTTTCGACTGATAAACAGCGCCAGAGAGGCCAAACTGTGGGCGGTATAGTACCAAATTTAACGATAAATTAAAAACTCGTCATTTTGACCAACATAGCAACTTAAGACTAAAGTTCTATGGTTAGCGTACTAATTTTGCCAAGTACAAACGATTATTTGGGTAAAAACCAAATTTATATTCACTTATTTGAACGACGTACCCACTATCAAATACACCGAATCAAAATTATTTTCAGTACGCCCATAAGCAAAGGTGATTGGTCCAATAGGCGAATCAATCCCAGCAAATACTGAGCCAGCGGTATAGAGCGGCGCATCTGAAAGCCCGATATCAGGATCAGACCATACGCCACCGTACTCTATGGAAGCACCTAAGTAGAATGGTGAAGTAAATAGACCAAAATCATTGTCAAACCAACGATAACGGTAGACCAAACTGCCAAACACTTTATTTTTACCGATCAGGCTATTTCGGGGGATACCAGATAGCTGCAAAAAACCACCGATCTCTTGTGGATCGATAGGTAGAGTTGAGTTTTGGCTTTCAACCAACCCAGCTTCAATATTTGCGACCAAAGTATGGCGAGAAAAACTGGTTGCTGCAGTAAAAATACCACCAAGCTCATAAGAAACATCGGTTTCACTGCCCGCAAAAATGGAGGACTCATCACCTTCAGTTTTGTCTCGCGACACTAAATAGTTGAGATCAAGATAAATGCCTCGAGTTGGCAGATTGTAATTGTCTAACGTATCAATACGGTAGTTAGCAAAAATACCGTGGCGTTTGAAAGATACATCACCCAAAGAAGGAAGGGTTGAAAATAACCCATCACCATTGGTGTAACGCAAACCAATTTTAAACTCGCGCCATAACGTTTCTTGGTAGCCTAATGTCCATTCCGCGACCCACTCATTATAACTAACAGGGAGAAAGTCCTTAGTTGCCTCAAGACTGGTATCTTCAAAACCAGACAGTGGTGCATTTCGTTTTTGTTTACTGTATTCAAGACCAACGGTAGTAAACAGCTTTTGGTTAAATAAGAACGGGCTGTAAAACTCTGCTTCAACTAATTTATCGGTACCCACTTCAAGGTTAGTACGCAGCTCACCGCCATTTTGATTAATGTCTGTAAAGTTGGTTGAGACACCAATGGAGTATTGGCTATCCGTATTAAAATCATCTTCTAAAAAGAAACGAAAGTTCATGTAGTTTGGTCCCCATGACTTTTCATTCACATCGACGACAAGTACATCTTCTCCATCTTGTTCAGCATAGCGATAATTGATGAGTTCAAAACGATCTAATGCGTAAAGATCTTGTATGCTCTGCTCAAGCTCTTTAGTGGTCAAAGCTCGTCCAGGTTCTAAATTCAGACGATTCTCTAATAAGGCATCACTGTAGTGAGTCATATTATTGATCACTACATCATTGATAACCGTCTCATCACCATACTTTAGCTGCTTACGCGCGGCTTGTTTCGTATCAACATAGCGTTGATAGTCGGCACTGCTTAATGCCAGTGACTGGAGGCGAGATTGCTGATCCATGGCGATACGCAAACCTTCACGATACGCCTCAGGCATTCGATCAAATTCTGTGGTTTCCATATCACCAACTTGTGGTCGCAACAGGAGATCTTTCTCAGTCAAAGTATCAGCTTGTAGATTGGTGCTGCGACGAACTAAGTAGTTAGATAACTGATCAGCTATCGTTAGCAGATCGGTGAATTCTTCTTCTTGCTTGTAATCAGTACTGATATCAACTGCAATAACCACATCAGCGCCAAGTGTACGCGCGACATCAACAGGCATATTATTAGTGACACCGCCATCAACCAATAATCGCTCACCAATACGATAAGGAGGGAGAACTCCCGGCACAGACATGCTTGCCATCATGGCATCAACCAGATAACCATGGTCGATGACAACAGGCTCTAGTTCAATAATATCCGTTGCAACAGAACGATAAGGAATAGCTAAATCATTAAATGAAGCAAAAGCCGGAAGGTTGCCAGTGGTTTCACGCAAAATACGCAGCATACCTTGTCCTTGTACTACCCCTCGCGTGCCCTTAATGCCGCCCCAATCAATACCAATGTCGGTGGTTAATTGATAACGATCTTCATACTCTTTGTCACGCACTCGACGCTGGCTACGATCCACACGATCTCGATAGCCGTTATTCCAATCGACACTGATAATAAACGCTTCAATTTCATCGGCACTCATGCCCGTCGCATACAAACCACCGACATAGGCGCCCATGCTGGTTCCGGTAATGAAATCTACCGGAATATGCATTTTCTCCAAGGCTTTCAGCACACCAATATGAGCTGCGCCTTTCGCACCACCACCAGCGAGTACCAGAGCGACTTTAGGTCGTTCAATTTCGGACGGCTGCTGTGCAGCTACTACGCCAGTTGCAACAAACGAAACTATCGTCAATAACAGGCCAAGCTTTTTCAACGGTGACATTTCCTTGTTCATTCGCCCGTCATCTTAGGGCTTATTGGTAACCTACCAGGTAAAAATTTTCTTCAGCCAATCAGCGGGTTGGTTACTACACTCTTTCTGCAACTTACCATGTTCATCCCAAACTGGCAGCTTAAAATTATTATCGCAATCAAGTGCTAAGCCACCATCAGACATTTTAGAAAATCCGATCGTAGAGATACCTTTTGGCCAAGGTAAAAGCAGCTTGCTTGGAATACGATGCTGCAAGTACTCTGCATAAACGCGTAACGCTCCACTTGAACCAGTTAATTTAGTGGTTTTATTGTCATCTCGTCCTAGCCAAATCGTGGTAACTTCTCTGCCATCAATACCAACAAACCAACTGTCTTTGGTGTCATTACTGGTGCCCGTTTTACCGGCCAACGCCGCAGAGGCGAACTGATTGTTTAGATATCGTCCGGTACCTTCAGCCACGCCACGCTTCATCGCATAAGTAGTTAACCAAGCGGCCCGTTGGTCAACTGTTTGCTTGGCAACTGGCAACGATTGGTAAAGTACGTTGCCTTCCATATCCACAACAGATCGCAATGAAGAAAGCTTCGCTTGTTTACCCGAGTTGGTCAAAGTCTGATACATCTGAGCCACTTGAAAGGGCGTCAAGCTGAATGAGCCAAGGAACATCGACGGTACTGGGCGGATCTCTTGCTTATCAACACCCAACTTCTCAAACGTATCCATCACATTAGGAATACCAAGCTGCATGCCAAGCTGAACGGTAGGCACGTTGAGAGATTTAGCCAATGCGATATAAAGAGGTACATCTCCACGATACTTTCGGTCATAGTTACGTGGCGACCAAACATTACCTTTCGAACCTTTCAGGCTAATAGGCTTATCGTGTAGCGTCGTAGCTAGATTGTAACGCTCTGGTTGTTGCAGTGCGGTTAGATACACGGCCGGTTTGGCTAATGAACCTATCTGACGACTGGCATTGAGCGCTCGGTTAAAGCCATCATAGCCAGTGCGTTTACCACCGACCATGGCGCGGATTTCGCCACTATGACGATCAACAGCGATAGCCGCACCTTCCAACTCTTTACCTGCAACCTTAGCCAACTGTGGGATCTTCTTCTCTATCGCTTTTTCCAATTGATGCTGAGAAACTGGATCGAGTGAAGTAAAGACTTTAAGCCCTTTATCCACTTCAAATGCACTGCCCACTTTTTCTTTCAGCTCAATATTAAGCTGCTGAAAGTATGCAGGCTGACGGCTCGCAATGCGCGGATTATCTTGGATATCTAAAGGACGGCTCGCAGCATGATCAAATTCGCTCGAGGTTAAATAACCTTGTTGCATCATCAAGCGTAGCACTAAGTCGCGACGTTTTTTCGCACGTTCAGGATAGCGGACTGGATTGTAGTAAGACGGACCTTTCACCATCCCCACTAGCAATGCCAATTGATCAATTCGCAGCTCTTGAATTGGCTGACCAAAGTAAAGACGCGCAGCTAAGCCAAACCCGTGCACGGCTTCACCGCCACTTTGCCCGAGGTACACTTCGTTGAGGTACGCTTCTAAGATACGATCTTTGTCATAACGGTAATCTAAGATAATCGCGATATAAGCTTCTCGAATTTTCCGCCATAAGGTGCGATCACTGGTCAAAAACAAGTTTTTAGCTAATTGCTGAGTTAAGGTGCTCCCCCCTTGCACTGTGCGACCCGCTTTGATGTTCACAACCATGGCACGAGCAATCGCGAGCGGCGAGACACCATCATGTTTATAAAAGTCGCGATCTTCGGTAACCAGTAGAGCATCAACCATCAACTCTGGGAACTGTTCACGACGCAAGAACAAGCGTTGCTCATCACGATTTTTCTCCAGCATACCGAGCATCTTAGGCTCTATTCTCAAGTATCCAAGATCGCCAGTTCTTTCCAAAGATTGGATTCGATTTAAGCCGGAACGATCAAAATGCAGCATCACATGACGATCAGGTTCAGGTCCATCAGTGAACTCAAAAGGACGCCGAATTAGTTCAATTCTAGTCGAGGAAGATGAGTATTCCCCCGGATATTTTGGCTGGTTAACTTTACGATAATTAAGTACATCCAGCTCATTCCGCACCTCTTTAATGTTAATTTCATCACCGGGTGCAAGGTTTAAAATTCGCGCATAGACCACCGTAGGCAACTCGAATAACTGCCCTTCAAATTTCTGTTCTACTAGGCTGTTGAGATAGATGCCAATAAATGACATGACCGAAAACCCGATCAATGCAAGCTTCCAACTAATTCCCCATAGCGTTTTCAACCAAGACTTGCTGCCTTTAACCGGCGGCTTTTTTCTTGGGTTTGATTTACTGCGCTTAGCCGTTTTTTTGGCTGCGGGTTTACGTGGTGTTTTACTGGTTTTATTCGTCATGGCTATTGATTGAGCTGCCTCTTGGTTTTGGTGGTAGCAGTATGATTAGCCGGATCGTCCGGCCAAACGTGCTTAGGATAACGACCTTTCATTTCTTTTTTAACTTCTTGGTACGATCCTGACCAAAAACTTGCAAGATTACTGGTACGTTGCAGTGGGCGATGAGCAGGTGAAAGCAACTCTAACACTACGGTTTTTTGTCCTAGTGCAACAGTCGGTGAACTGTGTTCACCAAACACTTCTTGCATGCGAACAGACAACACTGGCTCATGCCCAACTTGATACACAATTTTCTTCTGTGTTCCTGTTGGTAATTGGAAATGCGTTGGCAACCACAGATCAATCTCTTGATTGAGTGGCCAGCCTAAATACGCCAATAACGCTTCACGAACATTAACCTGCTTAAGTGATTTGGCGGTGGTTATGCCAACCAAATAAGGCCCCAGCCATTGTTCCAAATTCTCCAATAATGCAGCTTCATCAAACTGTGGCCATGTCTGCTCAGGCATCCATTGACAACCACAGCGAATACGGTCCAATAGCTCTTTGGTTGCATTACTCCAATTTAGGCACGCTAATCCTTGTCGGCGCACGTAGTTTAACAGTGCTTCGGTTATCTTTTCTGCTGGCGGTTGTGCAAGAGCACGGGTCTCTACCACCAAACGCCCCCAATATACGCGTTCTTCAGCAACTAATCGCCCACGCTTATCATCCCAATCCGCGATTTCTGAGTGAATAAATTTATCACTCAATTGATGTCTCAGTTGATTGATGTCCACTTCCGCCGCGAGATGAATGAAAGCCGAATCGCCATGGCTGCGTATCAAATCAATCGCGACAACGTAATCGCAATCAGCCAATGGTTCATTAGCTCTCATTTTTGCGCCATGACTATTAGCAAGTAAAAAGCTTTCCCCCTGAGAACGACGTTGAGCAACCCGATCAGGAAACGCCAGAGCTAGCAATATAGCGACTAAACGTTCATCAACATCAGACAATACAAATTTACTCTTTAGCTTGCTCGCTAAACTTTGTGCTCTTTGTTGTACTAGCTTCTGCTTGCTGTGTTTATTGGCTATAAAACGCTGCACGCTGTGAGAAAAGTCCAACACATTGCGCTCTGGCTCTTCAATCAGTGCAGCAATAACAATCGCGGTATTGACCCAATCCTTATTATTGCTCGCTTGTACTAGCATCGAACTGATGCGTGGCTCCAACCCCAACTGCTGCGCTCTCTGTCCCATTGCGGTTAACTGAAACATCTCGTCCATTAATCCTAAAGAGAGCAACAACGCCCGAGCCTGAGCCAAAGAACTCCTTGCTGGTACATCTAACCATTTTAAATCGTTTGCATCACTGCACCCCCATTGTGCAAGTTCCATTGCCAATGGAGCTAAATCAGAATGCAATATTTCTGCGCTTGGTACGTAAGGCTGCTGGTTTAACTGGCTTTCACTATACAGACGCACACAGATACCAGGCTCTACCCGCCCCGCTCGTCCGGCTCTTTGCTCTGCCGATGATTGTGCAATACGCACTTGTTCCAATTTAGTAATACCTGTTTTTAGATCAAACTTCGCCACACGCTCTAAACCAGAATCCACCACTAATCGAATCCCCTCAATCGTCAAAGAAGTTTCAGCAATATTGGTGGCGAGTACAATTTTGCGCTTGTTCTTCGCAGCCGGTTGGATGGCAGCTTGTTGCTGATTAAAGTTCAACTGCCCATATAAAGGACAAACCTCAATGTCAGCCGCAAGATCGGTTAAACGTTCTTGAACTTGATGGATACTGGCAACTCCGGGTAAAAAAGCCAACAACGACCCCGATTCACTCTGCATCAAATTCTGAATTTGTTTTGCCATCGCATCAACAAAACGTTCGTTCGCTTTTAAGGCTTGATAACGAAATGCCACCGGAAAACTACGCCCATGGGATTCAATATAATGTGCATCGGGCATTAATCGTGCGAGCGCTTGCTGCTCCAGCGTGGCGGACATCACCACTAGCTTTAAATCCTCTCGCAACGCTTCTTGAATCTCTAAACAAAGCGCTAATCCCATATCGGCATGAATGCTGCGCTCATGAAATTCATCAAAAATGATCAAATCAACACCATTAAGCTCTGGATCGCTCTGGAGCATTCGCGTCATGATACCTTCAGTAACGATCTCTAATTGCGTCACTGAGCTGACTTGACTCTCACCTCTAATCCGATAGCCAACCCGCTCCCCCACAGACTCGCCCAATTGCTCAGCCAAATAGCGAGCTATATTGCGCGCCGCCAATCGACGCGGCTCTAGCATCACTATTTTCCCTTTAACCACACCTTGCTTAATTAATTGCAGAGGGAAATAGGTTGACTTACCGGCTCCGGGCGCGGCTTTAAGTATTAATTGACAATAGTCGCGCACGCCTGAGATGAGCTCAGACATCACGCCTTCAATGGGCAATTGTGACAATGGGAAAGCCTTATGATGTAATGTTGGCAACATTGTACATAAAACCAGTCCTAGTCCTAAATGAAGTTTGAACCTAGCCTACAATCAGCTACTTTAATTAAACGCTATAAACGATTTTTAGCCGACATTACGTTTGAAGATGGAAGCGAGCGTACTATTCATTGTGCCAACACTGGCGCAATGACTGGTTGTGCTGACTCCGGTAATCGAGTGTGGTTTTCAACGTCTGACAATCCCAAGCGTAAATATCCAAATAGCTGGGAGTTAAGCGAAACCAAAGCCGGGCACCGGATATGTATCAACACCGCCCGAGCTAACCAGTTAGCGGTAGAAGGCATTGAACAAGGTGTTATTCGTGAGCTTCAAGGCTATAACCAATTACGCACTGAAGTAAAATACGGTAGTGAAAATAGTCGGATAGATATCTTGCTTGAAGATCAGACTCGCTCAACCTGTTATGTCGAGGTCAAAAGTGTAACGCTGTTGGATCAACAACATAATGGGCAGGGTTATTTTCCAGATGCAGTCACGACAAGAGGTCAAAAGCATCTACGCGAACTAACCGAGATGGTAAAAAATGGTAGTCGATCAATACTTTTATTTATTGTTTTGCATTCAGGTATTGAAAAAGTATCGCCGGCACACCATATAGACGCCAACTATTCACAATTACTGAAAATAGCGACTGAACAAGGGGTGGAAATTTTGTGCTACAAAGCGAAAATTTCCGAAAGTGGGATTGAGCTCGTAAAGGCTGTCGATTTCAGTTATCGCAGCTAAAAAATGATGCAGTCTTCACATAGGCGTTAACTTTACTCAACAGTATTTGCCTCCCAAAGTTCTTTTTGCTATAGATACCCGCCTTAAATTAGCTGCTCAAGCAGTTGACTAGGTGTTAGTAGGAGATGCGGCATGCCAGAATTGAAAAAAAAAGCGATAGGCATCCTAGCCATTGCTGGTGTTGAACCATATCAAGAAAAGCCAGGTGAAGAATATATGTCACCTGAGCAAATGGCTCACTTTAGAAAGATTTTACAAGCTTGGCGCAACCAGCTCAGAGAAGAAGTTGAGCGTACTGTGCACCATATGCAAGATGAAGCGGCAAACTTTCCAGATCCAGTGGACCGTGCTTCTCAGGAAGAAGAATTCAGCCTAGAACTACGCAACCGAGATCGTGAACGTCGCTTGATCAAGAAGATTGAAAAAACGTTAAGCAAGTTAGAAGACGAAGATTTCGGCTTTTGTGAATCTTGTGGTGTTGAAATCGGTATCCGACGTCTAGAAGCTCGTCCTACAGCTGATCTTTGTATCGACTGTAAAACTCTTGCCGAGATGAAAGAGAGACAGATGCAAGGTTAATTCATTGCAGATGACTATTTAAAAGGGAGCCTTAAAGCTCCCTTTTTGGTTTTTCACTAGTTTCAACCGCAATTTGGTGCATCTATGACATACATTGGTCGCTTTGCTCCGTCACCTTCTGGACCACTCCATTTCGGCTCTTTAGTTGCAGCCTTGGGCAGTTATTTTCAAGCCAAAGCCAACCAAGGAACATGGCTTGTTCGTATTGAAGACCTTGACCCACCAAGGGAAATGCTTGGTGCATCCGAACTGATTCTACACACTTTAGAGGCTTTTCAATTAAAGTGGGATGGCGAAGTTATTTATCAAAGCCAGCGCCATCACTTATATCAGCAGCAGATCGATGCTTGGATTGCTTCGGGTCAGGCCTATTTCTGCCAATGCACCCGCAAAGAAATTAAGCAAAGTGGCGGTCACTACCTTGGTACATGCCGCGATAAAAAACTAACTAATGATAATTCGATGGCAACGCGCTTACGTATGACAGAATCAATCTATGAATTTGTCGACCAAAAGCATGGCTTATTGAACATTCCCAAAACACTGGCAGATGAAGATTTTATTATCAAACGTCGTGATGGCTTATTTGCTTATAACCTTGCCGTCGTATTGGACGATATTGCTCAAGGTGTCACGGAAGTAGTTCGTGGGGCCGATTTAATTGAACCAACAGGTCGCCAAATAAGCTTATATAAAATGTTAGGAAAACAACCTATTAGCTATTTGCACCTACCACTAGTACTGGGTGATAATGGTCAAAAGTTGTCAAAGCAAAATCATGCCCCTGCGATTGATAATCTCAACCCCAAACCAGCTTTATTAGCAGCCATGCAGTTTTTAGGTTTTGAGTTGGATCACGATGTTGCTAGCGCCTCCCTTGCCGAAATCATCGCTTGGGGAGTAAAAAATTGGCATATTTGTCAGCTACCAAATACTACCGAGATCACACCAAGATTCTCAAATCGTCCTTGGTAAGCTATCATTAGCCGAAAATTCGCCCTATGGCCTCAGAATTCAGATGGAAGCAGAGCCGGTTTAAAGACCGTGTTTTGCCAAAAGCACATGAATAGAAACGATTATGCACCAAGCGAGACAATCAGCTTTCCTGAACTCGCTCTAAATATACTAACTCGTCAAGAGCACAATATTTCGCGCAAGCAAATCAGTGATAATGCACTGAAGGTGCTTTATCGACTTAATGGCGCTGGCTTTGAAGCTTATCTTGTAGGAGGCGGTGTTCGCGATCTATTGCTTAGCCAAATCCCAAAAGATTTTGACATTGCGACTAACGCAACCCCTGAGCAAATTCGCCAATTATTCAAAAACTGCCGCCTTATCGGTCGCCGTTTTCGTTTGGCCCATATTATGTTTGGGCGAGATGTTATTGAAGTTGCGACCTTCCGTGGTCATCATCAAGAACCAAGCAAAAATGTAGCGATGCAATCGAAAGAAGGCATGTTGCTGCGTGATAATGTTTACGGCTCTATTGACGAAGATGCTGAGCGCCGAGACTTCACGATTAACGCGATGTATTACAACATCGCCAACTATGCGATCCACGATTACGCTGGCGGCATTGAAGATCTCGAAGATAAGCTAATTCGATTGATTGGCGACCCTGATACTCGCTACCGCGAAGATCCTGTTCGCATGCTGCGAGCGATCCGCTTTGCCGTCAAACTCGACTTCGATATCGAAGAAGACACAGCAGCGCCGATCGAAGAACTCTCGCACCTACTTAAAGAGATCCCTGCGGCTCGACTTTACGAAGAGTCGCTGAAAATGCTGCAGACAGGTCATGGTCTGGAAACCTATCATCTCATGCGTGAATACAATCTGTTCCAGCAATTATTCCCTGCTGTATCAGAATTTTTCACCGAAGGTTACGCATCAAAAGCCGAGCAAATGCTGGACTTAGTCCTCGATTCTACAGACATCCGAGTAGAAGAAGGCAAGCGCATCAACCCTGCATTCATGTTTGCGGCGATGTTGTGGTACCCACTACTCGCCAAAGCGGACGAGTTGATGGAATCTCGTAACCTATGTGATTACGACGCCGTAATGGAAGCAAGCAACTACATTCTTGATGAACAAGTGCGTAGCATTGCTATCCCTCGTCGCCACACGGCAACAATTCGTGAAATTTGGCAGCTACAGATGCGTTTACCGCGTCGCAGTGGTAAACGTGCATTTCGCCTTATGGAACTCAATAAGTTCCGCGCGGGTTTCGACTTCCTTGAAATGCGTGGCGAAATTGAAGGGGGTGAAACTCAGCTGTTGGCTAAATGGTGGAATACCTTCCAAAATGCAGGTCGCAATATGCGCCAAGCGATGGTTGCCGATCTTGATGATAGCTCGTCAGACAAGCCGAATACGCGCCGTCGTAAAAACAACAATAGAAATAAACGAAACTTCCGTAAGAGTAAAAGTGAATCATGATCACCGTTTACATCGCGGTTGGTAGCAATTTAGCAGACCCAGTCACGCAAGCTAATGCGGCCATTGATGCTTTGAAATTGCTACCAAAATCTAAATTTATAAAGGCTTCAAAGCTGTACAGTAGTACACCTATGGGGCCTCAAAATCAGCCCGACTACATCAATGCAGTCGTGGCGATTGAAACTGAATTAACGCCCCTAGAATTGCTCGATTGCACACAAACTATCGAGCTTGAGCAGGGTCGTGTGCGTAAAGAAGAGCGCTGGGGCCCAAGAACCTTAGATCTAGATATCCTACTTTACGGCAATAAACAGATCGATTCTGAACGATTGGTTGTTCCACATTATGGGATGCGCGAAAGAGAATTCGTCCTCTACCCGCTTACGGAAATCGCACCAGATTTAATCCTCCCTGATGGAACTGCGTTATTACAGTTACTTGAAAAAGTCGACCGTAATGGGCTAAGCGTTTGGCAATCATAGCCAGATCCTCGTAAGGAAATAAAATGAAAAAAATCACTATCAACGACCTAATGAAATGGAAACAAGAAGGTCGTAAATTTGCTTCTTCTACTGCATATGATGCAAGTTTTGCTCAACTATTTGAACAGCAAGAAATGCCGGTTCTTTTAGTGGGTGACTCCTTAGGCATGGTATTGCAAGGCGAATCAAGCACATTACCAGTAACGGTTGACGACATTGCTTACCATACGCGCTGTGTACGCGTTGGTAGCCCAAATTGCTTATTGATGGCTGATATGCCATTTATGAGCTACGCCACCCCTGAGCAAGCTTGTGAGAGCGCAGGCAAGCTAATGCGTGCTGGTGCCAACATGGTTAAGATTGAAGGTGGCGACTGGTTAGTTGATACCGTAAGAATGCTGACAGAACGAGCTGTACCTGTGTGTGCTCATCTAGGTTTAACACCACAATCAGTCAACATTTTTGGTGGTTTTAAGGTACAGGGTCGCGAACAGGACAAAGCAGATCGCATGGTACGTGATGCATTAGCTCTACAAGAAGCTGGCGCGCAAATCGTACTGCTCGAGTGTGTACCACAAGAGCTTGCCGCTCGCATTACTGAGGTACTCGATGTCCCTGTCATTGGTATTGGCACTGGTAATGTGACCGATGGGCAGATTCTAGTTATGCACGATATGTTCGGAGTTGCAGCAAACTACATGCCTAAGTTTTCTAAAAACTTCCTTGCTGAGACTGGTGACATGCGCACAGCAGTAACTAAATACATTCAAGACGTGGAAACTGGCGCTTTCCCTGGCGAAGCTCATACGATTGCCTAAAGGAGCACATCATGCATACATTTGCTGAGGTTTCGGCTCTTCGCGAGCAGATCAAACAGTATAAGCGTGAAGGTCGCAAAATCGCTTTTGTACCGACGATGGGTAATTTACACGAAGGTCATCTCACTCTAGTACGTAAAGCACGCGAACAAGCGGATGTTGTTGTGGTGAGCATCTTTGTTAACCCAATGCAGTTTGAGCGCGTTGACGATCTTAATAGCTACCCTCGTACACTTGATGACGACTTAAGCAAGCTCAACGGTGAAGGGGTTGAACTAGTATTCACACCAACACCTGAGACTATCTACCCAGAAGGATTAGATAAGCAAACATGTGTTGAAGTTCCGGGGTTATCCAGCATGCTTGAAGGTGCTTCACGTCCTGGTCATTTCCGTGGTGTGTCGACTATCGTCACTAAGCTGTTCAATATTGTTCAACCTGACGTTGCCTGCTTTGGCGAGAAAGATTTTCAACAGCTCGCTATCATTCGAAAAATGGTAGATGACTTAGCTATGGACATCGAGATCGTCGGTGTCGCTACCGTTCGTGAAATGGACAGCTTGGCCATGAGTTCTCGTAACGGTCTACTCACTATTGATGAACGTCAGCGAGCCCCAGTTTTGGCTCGTACTATGCGTTGGATTAGCAGTGCTATACGTGGTGGTCGTGATGATTACGCATCAATCATTGAAGATGCGAGTGATCAGTTACGCGCAGCTGGTTTACAGCCAGATGAAATCTTTATTCGCGATGCTCGAACACTACTGCCTGTTAGCACTGAAACTATCCAAGCGGTGATTTTGATGTCAGCCTTCTTAGGCAAAGCACGCCTTATAGACAACCAAACTGTTGATATGAATGCGGACGGCGAAGATAGCTCAGATTAGAGCTGGTTGTTGTTATGTTGTACTAAGCAATATAGCAAAATAGCGATGTAGTAAAATAGAAAAAAGGGTTGGCACAGTGCCAACCCTTTTCGTTTTATGAACGTAAACCAATGCCTTTGGTCACCAGATAATGGGCAACGCTATACAGCGCAATCACAAACACCGTCAATACCGCAAACGAGGTACCAATTCCCACGTCTGACACTCCCAAGAAACCATAGCGGAATGCGTTAACCATATAGACAATCGGGTTGATTTTCGATACACCTTGCCAAAACTCAGGCAGCAAGCTGATTGAATAAAATACCCCACCAAGGTAGGTCAATGGCGTAAGTATGAAGGTTGGGATAATCGAAATATCATCGAAAGTTCTCGCATAGACAGCATTGATTAACCCTCCGAGCGAGAAAACCACAGAAGTCATAAATACCGTGGCGATGATAATGCCCCAATGCTCAACTTGAAGATCAACAAATAGCAACGAAACGAACGTCACAATGGTACCGACCAAAAGACCACGTACCACCCCGCCCATCACAAAACCTAAGATGATGACGTAGTTTGGTACGGGCGCAACCAGCAATTCTTCAATATTACGCTGGAACTTGGCGCTAAAAAACGACGATGCAACATTGGAATATGAATTGGTGATCACCGACATCATAATCAAACCCGGCACTATGTATTCCATGTAACTAAATCCGCCCATCTCACCGATTCGAGAACCAATTAAGTTACCGAAAATGATGAAGTAGAGTGTCATAGTGATCGCTGGTGGCACTAAAGTTTGTACCCAAATACGGGTAAATCGATTAATTTCTTTGGTTAACAAGCTAACGAAAGCCGTCCAATACAGTTGATACATTAGCCCTCACCCCGCGTCTGCTGTTGAACAATACTGACAAAAAGCTCTTCTAAACGGTTGGCTTTATTGCGCATCGACATGACTTGAATGCCTTTTTCCGTCAACTGGTTAAATACATGATTCAACCCTTGTGTTTTCTCAACTTCAATTTCTAGTGAGCCATTGATTAATTGCTGAGAAACGACACCATCTAATTGAGGTAGATCGCCTTCTCCAACAATATCTAGAATAAAGGTTTCGACATGCAGTTTGGAAAGCAGTGCTTTCATTGATGTATTTTCAATTAACTCACCACGGTTAATGATGCCGATATTGCGACACAGCATTTCCGCTTCTTCCAAGTAGTGCGTCGTCAGAATAATGGTAATACCTTGATCTTGGTTTATCTCTTTTAGAAATTCCCACATCGAGCGACGTAACTCAATATCAACACCAGCCGTTGGCTCATCCAAGATCAAGAGATGTGGTTCATGCATTAAAGCACGAGCGATCATCAAGCGGCGCTTCATACCCCCAGAGAGATTACGCGCTTGCTCTTTACGCTTTTCCCATAAGTCGAGTTTGGTTAAATATTTCTGTGCACGCTCTTTTGCGAGTGATTTAGAGACACCATAGTAACCCGCTTGCTGTTTCACGATTTGCTCAACCGTTTCAAATTGGTTGAAGTTAAATTCTTGTGGTACTAAGCCGATGTTCTGTTTAGCAAGCTCTAAGTCAGTATCAATATCAAAACCAAAGACTTTCACTTGCCCCGAAGTTTTATTTACCAATGAAGAAATTACACCAATCGTGGTCGACTTCCCGGCACCATTAGGACCAAGTAGGGCATAAAAATCCCCTTTTTTAACATTGAGGGTTATTCCTTTTAGGGCCTCAAAGCCACCTGCATAGGTCTTACGCAGTTGGTTAATTTCTAATGCGTACATAAATACTCGTTATCTTTTCGTCACCATTTTAAATATAAATAGTAACTGACATGCTCAATTTTCACTTAGTTTATCGTCGAGTGACGATGATTACAATTAAACCTTTCGATTTTTTTCGAAATATAATTTTTACTCGAGCTTATCCTACAGACATAAAAAAGCGCCGCTGATTAATAACCAGCGACGCGACATTCAAGGTATCAGTCGGTTAGATTGAATAGGCTTGATGCTCTTCGTTATCAACATGCTTAATGGCAGCACGCAAAGCCTCATAGCGAAACGCATAAGTATTCTCTATCGGTACAAGATCCAATATATGAAACTTCTCAAGCTGCTGCCAAATCTGCTTGTTTGGACACAATAAGTACACTGCACAGTTGGCATCTAGCGCATCATTAATTGCATTTTCCAGCGCGAGACCAACCGTTACGTCGATCATAGGCACATCAGTTAAATCAAGAATCATCGCCTCGTAGTCAGCAATGCTTGAGTGCTGACGTGAGATCGCCTTCGATACACTAAAGATCATTGGTCCGGATAAATAGAAAAACAGCACTTTACCGTTTGCTTTATCAAGCAATGCTCGTTCACTATCGGTGAGAGGCACATCATCTTCATCCGCATCACTGATCGCCTTCACTTGGCGAGCCTGCTCTCGGCTTAAGCGCTCAATGATAATGATATTAGAAATAAATACGCCAAGACCAACCGCAGCAATTAAGTCGACAAAGACCGTCAGCATCATTACACCGTACATAATGGCCATGCCTTGCACGCTCACTTTGTGCGCCCGTTGAATAAAACTCCAATCGAGAATGTTGAACCCCACGTAAACCGCTATGCCAGCCAATACAGCCATTGGAATCGGCTCAGTCAAGCCACCCGCGACCAATACCACCAGCGCGAGCATTAATGCTCGAATGACACCAGATAACGGCGAGCGAGCACCAACCTGAATATTGGTGACAGTTCCCATCGTTGCGCCTGCTCCTGGCAATGCGCCAAAGAGACCGGAGATCATATTCGCTAGACCTTGTCCGCGTAACTCTTTATCCGAGTCATGTTCCTTTCGCGTCAACGAGTCTCCTATGACGGCGGTCAGCAAAGTATCAATACAACCTAAAGTACCGAGTACTAATGCATCTATTACCATGGTGGTAAACATTTCGGAGTTGATATGCGGTATCACCAACGAAGGCAAACCCGCCGGAATTTCACCAATACGACGAATAGAGTCACTATCAAATATGATCACCGATAGCAGTGTAACAGCAACCAATGCTACTAATTGAGCAGGGACATACTTGCGATATTGCTCAGGGAAGAAGAATAAAATTCCTAATGTCATAGCGCCAAGAAACAACTCACTAAATTTAATATTAGCGATTAAATCAGGAAGTGCCGATAAGGTACCTGAAACACCACCAGATGGCGCTGCATGCCCCAATAACGGCGATATTTGTAAGATGATAAGGATGACGCCAATCCCCGACATAAAGCCGGATATAACGCTATAAGGCATTAAAGTTATGTACTTACCTAGCTTTAAGGTGCCAAGTAAAATCTGAAAAGCACCTGCCATCATAACCACGGTAAAGGTCATCGCCATGCCAGTTTCTGGGTATTTTGCCATCATGCTGGTCAGTACGGCCGTCATGATCACCGTCATCGGACCCGTCGGCTCTGAAATAAGCGTTGAGGAACCACCAAACAAAGCGGCAAATAAACCCACCATGATCGCGCCCCAAAGACCAGCTTCAGCACCAGCCCCTGAGGCTACGCCAAATGCCAGTGCAAGCGGCAACGATATTATTGCAGTGGTAACACCACCAAAAAGATCCCCTTTAATATCGATGGTTTTAAAGCGCTCTCCGAACAACATCTTGATCCCTGTATTATGCAAAACGGTTTTGTTCACTGTAACAAATGTGTTGCACCAGTTAGAAGTGTTAACGAGCACTGATTCCTGCTTTGAAACATATTCACCACCTATTTAACCGCTAAGTTGACGTATTTCGGTGCATCAACTCGTCAGATGAGTGTATCAGAGCGTATTTTTTGGAGGATTGCATTTGTAACATTGTGTATATTGTCATCAGATACATTAGGGATATAAGTACCAAACATGCCAGAAATTAAACAGTTATTTAAAAATAACTCAAAATGGTCAGAGTCAATTCGCTCTGAAACACCTGAGTACTTTAACAACCTAGAGGAAGGACAAAACCCAGGGTTCCTTTGGATCGGCTGCTCAGATAGCCGAGTTCCAGCCGAGAGATTGACTGGTTTACACTCTGGTGAACTATTCGTTCATCGCAACGTCGCCAATCAAGTTATTCATACCGACCTCAACTGTTTATCTGTCGTTCAGTACGCTGTTGATGTACTTAAAATCAAACACATAATTGTATGCGGACATTACGGCTGTGGTGGCGTTAACGCGGCTATTGATAACCCTCAACTTGGACTTATCAATAACTGGTTACTACACATTCGTGATCTTTACTTTAAGCATCGTACCTATCTCGATAGCATGCCTATTGAAGACCGTGCTGACAAACTGGGTGAAATTAACGTCGCGGAGCAAGTCTACAACCTAGGCAACTCAACTATCATGCAGAATGCATGGGAGCGTGGACAAGAGGTGGAGATACATGGCGTTGTCTATGGCATTGCCGATGGGAAATTGGAATACCTTGGCGTTCGCTCATGCTCAAGAGATTCTGTTGATGCTTCTTATAAAAAGGCAATGGAAACGATTTTAAATCCAGAACAAAAACTACTTTGTCGATAGTTTCTTCATTGCAAAAATAAAAAACGCCCGCAGAAGTGGGCGTTTTTTATTTTGAACGAAATATTAATCGAGTGGGACAACTCGGCCAATATAAGGTAGGTGACGATATTTTTGTGCGTAATCGATACCCACACCAACAACAAACTCGTCAGGAATCTCAAAACCAATCCACTTCACTGGAACATCAATCTCACGACGACTAGGCTTATCCAACAATGTACAAATTTCGATCGATTTAGGTTCGCGTAGCGACAATATTTCTTTCACTTTAGCCAGTGTATTACCCGTATCAATAATATCCTCAACCAGTAAAACATCTTTGCCTTTTATGTCGTCATCTAAATCTTTCAAAATGCGCACATCACGTGAGCTTTTCATGGTATTACCATAACTAGACGCTGTCATGAAGTCGACTTGATGAACCAATTCAATGCTACGCGCTAGATCTGCCATAAATACAAATGAGCCACGTAATAGCCCTACCAACACGACATCTTCACTACCTTGATAGTGCTCAGTGATCTGCTTGCCTAGTTCACGTACACGTTTCTGAACTTCCTGCTCAGAAATCATTACTTCTACTGTATGTTTCATACCATTCTCGTTTGTCGTTTCAGCATCTAAGTAATAGTAGTTCAGGCGCTGACAAATAATTTTTTTTGAGGGCGTAGTCTAACATCGCTGCTAGTAGAGAAAAAACCTTAACCAATGAGATTTCATTTCTCCCCCTTAAACAACATGACCTCTCGCACGTTACTAACAAAAGTGATTATTAAACATACCGAATTTATTGACCTCATCCATATGCACCATTACACTCATAAACGCAATATCTAATGTATAAAATAATTATTAGGGCAAAGCCCAATCTACCTCGAAATTGCTCCCACTATTGTCTTGGTATGTTTTTCTTTTTGAGCCGTTTAGGAAAACAAACGCCAAGTAATATCGAGCGCATGGAAGGTAACAACTCAATTGGCAAGGAATTAATTAATGGACTCTATAGCAAAAAGACCGAGAACTCGTCTTTCACCCAAAAAACGAAAACAGCAGTTAATGGACATCTCTCTAGAGGTGTTTGCACGTCGTGGTATTGGTCGTGGTGGTCACGCCGATATTGCTGAAATTGCACAAGTTTCAGTTGCCACTGTATTCAACTACTTCCCGACTCGCGAAGATCTCGTCGACGACGTACTTAACTACGTTGTTCGTCAATTCTCTAATTTCCTGTCAGACAACATTGATCTTGATCTGCATGCGAAAGAGAATTTAGCAAACATTACCAGTGCAATGTTGGGATTAATTGCTGAAGATAGCCATTGGCTGAAAGTATGGTTCGAGTGGAGCGCATCGACGCGTGATGAAGTGTGGCCGCTATTTGTTAGCACTAACCGCACTAACCAACTTCTCGTTAAGAATATGTTTATTAAAGCGATGGAACGCGGCGAAGTATGCAATGATCACGACCCTGCCGATCTTGCGACTCTTTTCCACGGTATCTGCTACTCACTGTTCGTACAAGCAAACCGTACCCGAGAGCATAGTGATTTAGTTAAATTAGCAGACAGTTACTTGAACATGCTATGCATCTATAAAAACGAAGAACACTAATTATTTAATGAGTCCAATTTGGATTCTGCCGATAGTCAATGTCGGCGTGTAGATACGAAAAAAAACCGCTGACACGCAGCGGTTTTTCTATTTCTATCGATTAAGAAAAATTATTTTTTCTTCTTAACCGCTTTTTTGTTTGGCAGGTCAGTGATTGAACCTTCAAACACTTCCGCAGCTAAACCAACAGATTCATGTAGTGTTGGGTGAGCGTGGATAGTCAATGCGATATCTTCTGCATCACAACCCATCTCGATTGCTAATCCGATCTCACCAAGTAGTTCACCACCGTTAGTACCAACGATAGCACCACCAATAACGCGGTGAGTTTCTTTATCAAAGATTAGCTTAGTCATACCGTCTGCACAGTCTGATGCGATTGCACGACCAGATGCTGCCCATGGGAACGTTGCCACTTCGTATTTAATGCCTTCTGCTTTCGCTTCTTTCTCTGTCTTACCAACCCAAGCAACTTCTGGCTCAGTGTAAGCAATTGAAGGAATAACTTTAGGGTCAAAGTAGTGTTTCTTACCAGAGATTACTTCAGCAGCTACGTGACCTTCATGCACACCTTTATGCGCAAGCATTGGTTGACCAACGATATCACCGATAGCAAAGATGTGAGGTACATTGGTACGCATTTGCTTATCAACATTGATAAAGCCACGTTCATCAATTTCGATGCCCGCTTTCGCGCCATCGATAAGCAAACCGTTTGGCACACGACCAATTGCAACAAGAACGGCATCGTAACGCTCAGCTTCTGCTGGCGCTTTTTTGCCTTCCATTGAAACGTAGATACCATCTTCTTTCGCTTCAACTGCTGTTACTTTGGTTTCTAGCATCAAGTTGAATTTCTTCTCGATACGCTTAGTAAACACCTTAACGATGTCTTTATCAGCTGCCGGAATCACTTGGTCAAACATTTCAACTACGTCGACTTTAGAACCTAGTGAGTGGTAAACCGTACCCATCTCAAGACCGATGATACCACCGCCCATGATCAGTAGTTTTTCAGGTACTTCTTTCAACTCAAGTGCATCCGTTGAATCCCAAATACGTGGGTCTTCATGAGGAATAAATGGCAGCTTGATTGGGCGAGAACCCGCAGCAACGATTGCGTTATCAAAGTTAATCACAGTCGGCTCGCCTTCACCCTCTACAAGGATAGAGTTAGAGCTAGTGAACTTACCGTAACCATTAACTACAGTTACATCACGCATCTTAGCCATACCGCTAAGACCGCCAGTCAATTGAGTGACTACTTTTTCTTTCCACAAACGAATCTTGTTGATGTCAGTTTGCGGTTCACCAAATACGATACCGTGCTCAGAAAGCGCTTTTGCTTCTTCGATAACTTTTGATACGTGTAATAGCGCTTTTGATGGGATACAACCTACGTTAAGACATACACCACCAAGAGTGCTGTAACGTTCAACTAATACTGTTTCAAGACCTAGGTCTGCACAACGGAATGCAGCAGAGTAACCAGCAGGACCAGAACCAAGTACAACAACTTGGGCTTTAATTTCTTTGCTCATTTTGACCTCTTGTAGTCATATTCCCTAACAGGCTGTATGGATATTGATGTTATTTTGTTCAAATTTTATCTAATTTAAACTGCTTTCAGATCGTTAATAGTTTACAGAGATGTTAACGATGTGAAAAGTAAATCAATTTAGCCTGTGAGCTAGACAGCAATTCGACCTTGCATACGCTTACAATAAGCAGGTAAATGGTCCAATTGTTGGGTAATAATGTTAAATGAGGCGGCATATTGCCGCCTCTCATTCGTCTTGCTTAAATTAAAGAACTAGACGACGGATGTCTGATAGACATGCATTTAGGTAACTGATGAAACGCGCACCTTCAGCACCATCGATCACACGGTGATCGTATGATAATGATAGTGGGAGCTGTAGGCGAGGTTCAAATTCTTTACCGTTCCATACAGGTTTCATTTCAGACTTAGATACACCAAGGATACCCACTTCTGGTGCATTTACGATTGGCGTAAATGCAGTACCACCGATACCACCTAGACTTGAGATAGTGAAACAGCCGCCTTGCATATCAGCAGCGGTCAGTTTACCTGAACGTGCTTTCTTGGACACAACCATTAGCTCTTCTGAAAGCTCGTAGATGCCTTTCTTGTTCACGTCTTTGAATACAGGAACAACAAGACCGTTTGGCGTATCTACTGCAATACCTACGTTCACGTACTTCTTAAGAATGATGCCTTCGCCATCTTCAGAAAGTGATGAGTTGAATGTAGGGAATGCTTCTAGCGCTTTCGCGACGGCTTTCATAATGAACACAAGTGGTGTGATCTTCATGCCGGTATCATTCTTCGCTTCGATGGCATTCTGCTCTTTACGGAATGCTTCTAGCGCAGTGATATCTGCATTGTCCCACTGTGTCACATGCGGAATCATTACCCAGTTACGATGCAGGTTAGCACCAGAAATTTTCTTGATCTTAGAAAGTTTCTGTACTTCTGTTTCACCGAACTTACTGAAGTCCACTTTTGGCCAAGGAAGAAGACCAAGTGCGCTACCGTCGCCGCCTTTACCTGATGCAACACCAGATTCAAGACGCTTAAGTGCATCTTTAACGTAAGACTGAACATCTTCTTTTAGGATACGGCTCTTACGACCAGTACCTTTAACCTTAGATAGGTTAACGCCAAATTCGCGAGCAAGACGACGAACAACTGGAGATGCGTGCGCGTAGTCACCATTCTCTTGGAAGTCACCTGCAGGAGCAGCTGCTTCCACTTTTGGTGCTGCCGCTACTGGAGCAGCAGCTTGCGCTGGTGCCGATTGAGCAACAGGAGCCGCTGCAACTGGTGCTGCGCCTGCGACTTCAAATACCATGATTAATGAGCCAGTGGTTACTTTATCGCCTGCTGCAATCTTGATTTCTTTGATCGTACCAGCGAATGGTGCTGGTACTTCCATTGAAGCCTTGTCGCCTTCGACAGTGATTAGAGATTGCTCTTCTTCTACTGTATCGCCAACCGCAACCATAATTTCAGTAACTTCAACTTCGTCACCACCGATATCCGGTACGTGAACGTCTTTTGCTGCGGAGGCTGCAGGAGCCGCCGCTACTGGTGCTTCCGCTGGAGCTACAGGAGCTGAACCCGCTGCCGCGCCAACTTCAAAGATCATCACGAGAGAGCCAGTTGATACTGAGTCACCGACTGCGATTTTAATCTCTTTTAGCGTACCAGCAAATGGTGCTGGAACTTCCATAGAAGCTTTGTCGCCTTCAACAGTAAGAAGAGACTGCTCTTCTTCAATTGAGTCGCCAACCGCTACCATGATTTCTGTTACTTCAACTTCATCACCACCGATATCCGGTACGTGTACTTCTTTCAATTCTACTGCCGCTGCTGCCGCTGGAGCTGCTACTGGAGCTGCTTCTACCGCTGGAGCAGGTGCAGCTTGAGCTGCACCTTCGGCTTCGAAAATCATGATTAGAGAACCAGTAGAAACCGAGTCGCCAACAGCGATTTTGATTTCTTTAACGATACCAGCTTGAGAAGCTGGAACTTCCATAGAAGCTTTATCGCCTTCAACTGTGATTAGAGACTGCTCTTCTTCAACCTTGTCGCCAACGCTTACAAGAATCTCAGTAACTTCAACCTCATCCGCACCGATGTCTGGTACATTAATTTCGATTGCCATTGCTTATCTACCTTTTAATTAAGCGTTGTTTATGCGTATTGTGGGTTAGTTTTTTCAGTGTCGATGTTGAATTTCTTGATTGCTTCAACAACCACAGATTTATCCATATCGCCACGTTTAACAAGCTCAGTAAGAGCTGCAACTACCACATAACCTGCGTTCACTTCAAAGTGACGACGTAGGTTTTCACGGCTGTCTGAACGACCGAAGCCATCAGTACCCAACACTTTATAAGACTCAGCTGGAACGTATCCACGTACTTGCTCAGCGTAGTTCTTCATGTAATCCGTCACTGCGATTGCAGGTTCGTTACCAAGAACAGTCGTGATGTACGGTACTTTCGCTTCCGCTTCAGGGTGTAGCATGTTGTCACGCTCTGCCGCTTGGCCATCACGAGTTAGCTCGTTAAATGACGTTACAGAGAATACGTCAGACGCTACGCCGTAATCTTCACTTAGGATCTGTGCTGCTTTACGTGCTTCATTCATGATAGTACCAGAGCTCATTAACTGAACTTTGCCCTTATCACCAGCGTAAGTCTCAAGCTTGTAGATACCCTTACGAATGCCTTCTTCAGCGCCTTCTGGCATTGCTGGCATTGCGTAGTTTTCGTTCATTACCGTTAGGTAGTAGTAAACGTTCTCTTGATTTTCACCGTACATGCGACGGATACCGTCTTGCATGATTACCGCTAGCTCGTAAGCAAACGTTGGGTCGTAAGAGATACAATTAGGTACTGTATTCGCCATGATGTGCGAGTGACCGTCTTCGTGTTGTAGACCTTCACCGTTTAGCGTTGTACGACCAGCCGTTGCACCCAATAGGAAGCCACGAGCTTGTTGGTCACCTGCTAGCCATGCCATATCACCAATACGTTGGAAACCGAACATTGAGTAGTAAATGTAGAATGGGATCATTGGCAGATCGTTGGTGCTGTATGAAGTTGCCGCAGCAACCCAAGACGCCATTGAACCTAGCTCGTTGATACCTTCTTGTAGAACCTGACCAGAAGTCGCTTCTTTGTAGTAAGACACTACGCCGCGGTCTTCAGGTGTGTATTCTTGACCGTGTGGGTTATAAATACCAACCTGACGGAATAGACCTTCCATACCGAATGTACGCGCTTCATCGCAGATAATTGGTACGATGTTCTTACCAATACTCTTATCTTTTAGAAGAATATTTAACGTACGTACATAAGCCATTGTGGTCGAGATTTCACGCTTTTGCTCACCAAGCAGCGGCGCAAATTCTTCTAGCTCAGGCACTTTGAATTCTTGAGTGAACTTAGGCAGACGCTTTGGCGTGTAACCATGTAGCGCGTTACGACGAGCGTGTAAGTAATTATACTCAGCAGAACCTTCTTCTAGTTTAAGATAAGGCAGTTCTTTGATTTTTTCATCAGAAAGAATGTCTTGTAGACCCAAACGATCACGCAGGTGTTGAACATGCGTCATGTCCATTTTCTTAACACCGTGCGCAATGTTTTTACCTTCAGCAGCATCACCCATGCCGTAACCTTTAACGGTCTTAGCTAGGATTACTGTTGGCTTACCATTGGTTTCTTTTGCATTGTTAAATGCAGCAAACAGTTTAGATGAGTCATGACCACCACGCTTAAGAGCGAAGATTTCATCATCAGTCATATCAGCAACAAGTGCCGCTGTTTCTGGGTACTTACCAAAGAAGTGCTCACGTACGTATGCGCCATCTTTAGATTTAAATGTTTGGTAGTCACCATCGATTGTTTCATTCATTAGTTGAAGAAGCTTACCAGTGGTGTCTTTTGCTAGTAGTGAATCCCAGTTGCTACCCCAGATAACTTTAACAACGTTCCAACCAGCGCCTTTAAATAGCCCTTCTAGTTCTTGAATGATGCTACCGTTACCCATAACAGGACCATCTAGGCGCTGTAGGTTACAGTTGATTAGGAAACATAGGTTGTCTAGCTTCTCACGCGCAGCAAAAGAAATAGCACCACGTGATTCTGGCTCATCCATCTCACCATCACCCAGGAAGGCGTAAACACGTTGAGCTGACGTTTCTTTTAGACCACGACCATCAAGATACTTCAGGAAGCGTGCTTGATAAATAGCAGAAATTGGACCAAGACCCATAGATACTGTAGGGAACTGCCAGAACTCAGGCATCAGTTTAGGGTGTGGGTATGAAGGAATACCTTTACCATCTACTTCTTGACGGAAGTTATCTAGCTGTTCTTCAGTTAGACGACCTTCAACGAATGCACGCGAGTAGATACCCGGAGAGATATGACCTTGGTAGTAAACAAGATCGCCGCCGTCCGTCTCATTTGGAGCACGGAAGAAGTGGTTGAAACAAACCTCGTAGAATGCCGCTGCAGACTGGTAAGAAGCCATATGACCACCTAGGTCTAGGTCTTTCTTAGACGCGCGCAGTACAATCATGATTGCGTTCCAGCGAATGATTGAGCGAATACGACGCTCAAGCGTTACATCACCAGGGTAAGCTGGCTCTTGTGCTGCTGGAATGGAGTTGATGTAGTTAGTATTGATACCTGTCGGCATATCAACGCCATCTAGACGTGCTTTATCTAGAACTTGCTCTAGTAGGTATTGAGCGCGCTCTACACCTTCTTCACGTACAACTGATTCAAGTGCTTTAAGCCAATCTTGAGTTTCCAGTGCATCTACGTCATGCTTCATATCAGACATGGCGATCTATCCTTCTATTGGTTGGATCTACTTATTCGTTACTCTGCTGAATTCGTCTTAAAGAACGCTCTCTTCGAGACTCCTCTTTGGTCAAATCCAACAATGTTTCTTCGATATAAGCCAAATGTGAATGTGACATTTCACGTGCCTTCTCAGGCTGCCCAGAAACAATCGCGTCCACGATATTAGCTCTATGTTTACTTACTTTTTCCACCACTTCTTGTCGGCGGTGCAGCAATTTCAAATTCTGTAATATATTTTGCTCTAACAAAGGGGCAAGGCTTCGAACGATGTGCAATAAAACAACGTTGTGTGCGGCCTCAGTCAATGCGATTAAAAACTGCATAACCGCCACAGCTTCTGCTTCCACATTCAGCCTTTCTTGTTCTGCACTAATCATCTCAAGTGCCGATTGAATTCGAGCAAAATCTTCATCAGTACCACGCAAGGCTGCAAAGTAAGCTGAAATACCTTCCATCGCATGACGCGATTCCAGCAAATCAAGCTGCGTTTCAGAGTGGCTAGACAATAAATTTAGCAGAGGATCAGAAAAACTCTTCCAGATTGTCTCGCTAACAAAAGTACCACCACCTTGACGACGAGTGAGAAGACGTTTTGCTTCCAAACGCTGAATGGCTTCACGAATCGAAGGTCGAGAAACATCGAACTGTTTTGCCAGTTCTCGCTCAGGTAGCAACTGCTGCCCCGGAGACAATGTTCCTTCTACAATCAACCTTTCAAGCTCTTGTTCAATGACATCAGAGAGCTTTGGCTGACGAATCCTTTGATAAGTCATACTTATATTGCTATCTCTTTGCAGTTAATTGGTAATACCAATTTTTGATGGGGTAGAAATTAACATAATTAGAACGTTAGTTCCAGCCAAAAATTGACCTAAATCATAAAACAGGCTGAGGCAATACAAATATTTAACATTAGTTAATAAATGTAGCAATGTAATTGGTAAGACCAATTACAAAATATAAACAGAAGGGAATAAAACGTGCTAGCGATCACGTTAAATCTGGTAAATTTTATAGAAAAATGAATAAATGTTGGGAAATATATAGTTATTTTGGAAAGAAAAGTAATGCTGGCGTAGCTATAAAATGCCATTTTCAAGTTGGGTTAATATGTTTTATTTATAAAATTCAACACCCTAGATAAATTTAGAGTGTTGAGTCTGAGAAAATTACTTGGCTTCAATGCAATCAATCAACAACTGCAAAGATTGATTACCGCGAAATTCGTTAATATCAAGTTTATAGGCTAGGTGAACCGTTTTAACTGAAGCATCAGGCCAGCGGCGGAGATCGACATTAAAAGCGATAGCGTCGATCATTATGTTAGTAGGATGACCTTTAAAAAGAGGTTCCAGCATTAACTTAAGGTGTTTTTCTCCAACCAACTTTTGATGCAACACTTTAAACTCACCATCAAAAACGGGTTCTGGAAATGCTTGCCCCCAAGGTCCTCCCGAGCGCAGCATTTGCGCCACATGCATAGAAAACTCTTCCGGCTTTAATTCGCCATCGGAGAATACCACGCCTTTCAACGCAGCTTCATCCAACTCGGTTTTCACAACATCATCGAACAACTGAGCGAAGCGGGCAAAATTCTTTTCTTCGATGGAAAGACCTGCAGCCATCGCATGCCCACCGAACTTTATAATTAACCCTGGGTTTTGCGTATCGATTCGATCGAGCGCATCACGCATATGCAAGCCGACAACGGAGCGACAAGACCCTTTAATAACCCCATCACCACCATCTGCAAACGCTATCACTGGGCGATGGAATTTATCTTTAATTCGCGATGCCAAAATACCGATTACGCCCTGATGCCAATCACGCTGAAACAACACCAAGCCAAATGGAAGATCGGAATCTTCACCAAATTGGAGGCGCTCACAAAAAGCCATCGCTTCTTGTTTCATTCCTTCTTCGATATCTTTCCGAGTCTCGTTTAGCCCATCAAGCTCACTCGCCATACGACGGGCAGCATGAATGTTGTTACTCAGCAGTAGCTCAACACCAAAGGACATGTCATCTAATCGTCCAGCAGCGTTAATACGCGGACCTAAAGCAAAACCGAAATCAGAAGCAATTAAGCGACTGGCGTCTTTTTTTGCCACTTCAATCAATGCCTGTATACCCGGACGAGCATGACCCGCGCGTATACGTTGCAGTCCTTGATGCACTAAAATTCGGTTGTTTTCATCTAGTGGTACAACGTCTGCCACTGTACCTAAAGCAACCAGATCGATCAGCTCCATCAACTTAGGTTCAGCAACACCTTGCTGCTTAAACCAACCGAGGTTCCGCATATGAACGCAAAGCGCCATCATAAGATAAAAAGCAACCCCAACCCCAGCCAATGCTTTGGATGGGAAAGCGCATTCTTGCAAGTTTGGGTTAACCATCGCATCGGCTGCAGGTAACGTTGAGCCTGGCAAGTGATGATCGGTAACCACAACCTTTAGCCCTTTTTCCTTGGCGTAGCGAACTCCCTCAATCGAGGATACGCCATTGTCCACTGTCATGATCATTTGCGCACCAAGCTCAATAGCTTGATCAACCACTTCAGGGCTCAGACCGTAACCATCTTCAAAACGATTTGGGACTAGGTAATCAACGTTTTGACTACCTAACATTCGCAGCGCAAGCACGGAAAGCGCCGAACTGGTTGCACCATCAGCATCAAAATCCCCCACAACAATGATACGTTGATTGGTTTTTATTGCTTCAAAAATGAGTTCTACTGCTAGTTGAATACCGTGCAGCTTTTGGTAGGAATGTAACCCACGGGCGCTGGTTTCCAATTGATCAACAGAGGTTATACCCCGAGAGAGGTACACTCGCTTTAACAGCGGCGAAATGCTATCTGGTAGCAGTGACAAATCAGGTTCTGGACGGCGTTGAATTTCTATCATGACAATATAAAAGTAGGCTCAATTGAGCCTACTTCCTTAAGTTATTTTTGTTCTAAACGTTGCACTAGCTTTTCTGGCGGTAAGTAACCGCCCACCATCTCACCATTTGGCAAGAAAATAGCAGGTGTACCACTAATGCCTAACTCGCGACCTAGCATGTATTGCTGTTTAATGACGTCTTGGCATTGAGCAAAGTTGTCACCTTTGGCTGGAAACTTACGATTTACTTTGCCTTCATGCATTGCAGATTGCTGATCATCAGCACACCAGATTGACGCCATTTGGTCGGCAACACTGCCAACCGGTCCTTGACGAGGGAATGCCATGTAACGAACGGAAATGCCTAAATCATTATAGCCTTGCATTTCATTGTGTAATTTCACACAGTAGCCGCATGTAATATCAGTAAAAATAGTCACTACGTACTTTTCTTTGTACGCTTTGAATTCAATGACGGAGTCTTTCATCGCTTCAATTTTGGCGGCATTGATAGGCGCTTGACGCTGAGCGATCACATCTTGGTATTCACCATTGGCATCTAACTTATAAAGTGAGCCCGCTAGAAAGTACTCACCATCAGGCGAGGCAAACAGCACACCACTGTTAGTTTTTACTTCAACTAACCCTTTAATATCCGCTGGCACAACATCAATAACTTGCAAGCCCAACTTAGCAAATCGCTCAGCCAGTTCCGCTTTATTAAATTCACTATCGATATTCGCGCTAGCGAAAGAAGAGACTGCTAAAAGTGGCAGCACAAGTAATGTCATTCGGCGTAATACGCTCATTCTTATCACCTTAAATAGTTTCTAGAGCAAGAGCTTACGCTCTTGGGTGGTGCTCGCTATGAAGCTGTTTCAGTCGCTCAGTCGCGACGTGAGTATAAATTTGTGTTGTCGACAAGTCACTATGTCCAAGCAACATCTGTACAACACGAAGATCGGCACCATAGTTTAGCAAATGCGTTGCAAAAGCATGACGCAATACATGTGGCGATAATAACTCAGTATCAATACCGGCAATCACCGCATAGCGCTTTATGCGATGCCAAAAAGTTTGTCGTGTCATTTGTCTTGCACGTTTACTTGGAAAAACAACGTCAGACGTTTGCTCTCCAAGTAACTCAGACCGTCCTTGCTTAAGAAAAGTTTCAAGCCATTCTATTGCATTTTCGCCCATAGGCACCAAACGCTCTTTGCCACCTTTACCAGTGACTCGAACAACACCTTGACGAAGACTAACGTTTTCCATCGTCAAACTGACTAATTCGGTGACACGTAAGCCAGTGGCATACAGTAGTTCAAGCATAGCTTTATCACGAAGTTCAATAGCGTCATTAGGATCAGGCGCGTTAAGCAGTGCGTCTACTTGGGCTTCACTCAGATCTTTTGGTAATCGTTTAGGCAACTTAGGGCTAACCAACAATGCGCTCGGATCGTCGCCGCGTACTTTTTCTCGATGCAAGTACTGAAAAAGACGTCGAATAGCGGAGAGCATTCGTGCTCTTGATGTCTGTTTGTAATCTTGATCGGCTAACCAAGTTTGATATTCATGCAAACCGGACAAGCTAATAAAATCGAGACGGTAATTGTGCGCTTGCATCCACGTCAGCAGCTTTAACAAATCGGCACGATATGATGATAGCGTATTTTCCGACAAGCCTCTTTCCATCCACATCGCATCGAGAAATTGTTCAACAATACCATGATCTGGAGACATTACTTCTGACACTGTATTTCTCTAATTCTTATCAATAACGGGCTTCAATGTAAGTGGGATAAGCCGATAAAGCCATAAAAAATCGAACGGATAATTGATATTCGCTGCAAAGCTTGCCATTTTATGGTTAAAATTCGCCAACCGCTCAATAACAAAGATACACAATGATGAAAATCGGTCTATTTTATGGTTCAACCACTTGCTACACCGAAATGGCAGCAGAAAAGATGCGCGCCATCATTGGTGAAGAGTTGGTAGATATTCACAACGTCAAAGACACATCTCTAACCAAAATGACGGAATATGATTTACTTATCCTCGGCATTTCAACATGGGACTTTGGCGAAATACAAGAGGACTGGCAAGCCATTTGGGACACTATCAACGGTGTGTCACTGCAAGGTAAAACTGTCGCACTGTTTGGTTTAGGCGATCAAGAAGGCTATGGCGAATGGTATTTAGATGCCATGGGGTTATTGCATGATGAAGTTAAACAAGCAGGTGCAACCATAGTTGGCTACTGGCCAAACGACGACCAATATGAGTTTGAAGCATCCAAAGCCCTGACCGAAGATAGCAGCATGTTTGTTGGTTTAGCACTCGATGAAGATTCACAATATGAACTGAGCGATCAACGTATCGCGACTTGGCTAGAGCAAGTTCTTATTCAATACCACGAATCTCTATAATGCAGGAATCTAAGGGGGGAAGTTTCGATATCTCCCTATTTGATCCGACAACATTTCTAAGCGATCAGGTTTCTGTATTTCCGCCAATCAAACACCAAGCCCGGATCCGTTTTTCGTAGCGGTGCGATGTATTGATGCCCAGTAATACGTGGTTGAGTTATTTGCGGATATTGCACCATCAAAACATGAGTCAGTATCGCTAATGATTGATATTGCGCTTCGGTGTACGCCACATAATCACTGCCTTCCATTTCTATACCAATTGAATAATCATTGCAGCGCTCACGACCTGCAAAGCTCGAAGCTCCGGCATGCCAAGCTCTATCAAGAAAAGAGACAAACTGCACCACTTCGCCATCTCGCCGAATAAGGCAATGAGCTGACACGCCCATTTTGTGTATCACGTTAAAAAACGTATGATCATCTGGATTCAGCTTGCCAAGGAAAAACTGCTCAATATAAGGACCACCAAACTTACCTGGTGGCAAACTGATGTTATGGATCACTAACAGAGAAATATCTTGCTTATCATTGCGTTGGTCAAAAAATGGCGAAGGTACATGGCGAGCCGATTGGTACCAACCTTTAAAATCAATCATTTGTTAATTCTCATTTTCCATAACAAGCGTGCATTTTTAATCATTTGCTATCGAAATGCGAGATTAATGGCTGAATTTCACTCGCAGTCAGCGTATCATTCCCACCTCTGTTCAACTGCGTATTAGATTTGCGATGAAAAACACACACAATAGCCATCAACGTCTTGAGTTTTTAAAGCAGCAATTGCCTCTAGAAATTACTCGTTCAGTTAGCGAAACATTAAAAGAAGATTTGGGTGGTACGCTCAACCCTGCTAACGATATTACCGCAAGCCTAATCCCTGTAGATGCTCAAAACGTAGCAACGATCATTACCCGTGAACACGGTGTATTTTGTGGTCAAGCATGGGCGGATGAAGTGTTCAAGCAGTTGGGCGATGAAGTAACGATTGAATGGCATGTACAAGACGGTGATACCGTTGAACCAAACCAAGTACTTTGCACTCTTTCTGGTCCTGCACGCATTCTGCTGACTGGTGAGCGCAATGCGATGAATTTCATTCAAACGCTATCTGGCTGTGCAACTATTGTCGCGAAATACGCGGAAAAAATCACTGGCACTGATTGTCGCCTACTCGATACACGCAAGACCATTCCTGGCTTACGTAGTGCACTAAAATATGCTGTGGCTTGCGGTGGTGGCTTTAACCATCGTATCGGGGTGTTTGATGCTTACCTGATCAAAGAAAATCACATCATCGCATGTGGTGGCATAACTCAAGCAATAAAAACAGCGCAACAGCTAAACCCAGGTAAACCTGTCGAAGTTGAAACCGAAAGCTTAGAAGAGCTAAAAGAAGCAATTGAAGCAGGCGCAGACATCATCATGCTAGATAATTTCACCACCGATATGATGCGTGAAGCCGTCGAGATTAACGCAGGTCGTGCTGCACTAGAAAACTCTGGCAATGTGACACTAGAAACCATTCGTGAATACGCTGAAACGGGTGTTGATTACATCTCTGTTGGCGCGCTGACTAAACACCTAAAAGCACTAGACCTATCGATGCGTTTTAAGTGATGACTCTTTAATCACGACACATAATTGATTCTCAGAATTGAAAAGGCTGCTTACCAAGCGGCCTTTTTATTGTGCCACGCAAAAACATCGCTTAAATTAACTCTTAATTGAAAAAAAATTCTCAGCTTTCACTGAAGGAATCGAGCATGAAAAAAACACTATTGATCATTTGCACCCTACTTGCTCTTTCAAGTTGTGCAACCTTCGAGGAAGGGGTGACTTCCGTTGCTGACGATATCAATCGTAAAGTCCATGGTGATTTTGACTAAGTATTTTTCTGCGCCGAAATACATAAAAAAGCCCTCTTCAAAGAGGGCTTTCGTCTATCTAGAGCTTACGCCTTAACAGCATAATTGCTATGGTTAAGAAGGCAATGCTTGGCATTATGGCACCAATCGCAGGCGGTATGTTATAAACCAAGCTAAGTGGTCCAAAAAATTCGCTGGAGATATAAAAGGTAAAACCAGCCACCACTCCTGACAAAATTCTCGCCCCCATGGTTACACTACGCAGCGGACCAAAGATAAATGACAACGCCATTAGCATCATTACCGCAATAGAGAATGGCTGAGTCATCTTACGCCAGAAAGCTAGCTCATACCGAGATGCGTCTTGCTCAGAAGCTTTCAGATAACCGACATAATCATATAAACCACCAAGAGATAACTCCTCCGGTTTTACGGTAACTACAGCTAACTTGTCAGGCTCGAGAGACGTCACCCAGCGATATTCAGGCAGATTAATTTTTGAAAGTTGCACTTCGTTATCCATTGCTGAAACTTGCACATCTTTCATTAACCATTCATTTTCGCTCAGATACTCCACTTCTTCTGCGAAGTAGATATTCTTAAGTTGCTTGTTATCGTCGAAACGCCACATGTTAAGACCATACAACTTGTCATCCTCTATCTTACCGATAAAGATAAAGTCGTTGGCATCTCTCGCCCAAACCCCTGTCCGAACAGAAAGAATTGCACCATTACTGGTGGAGAACGCTCGTAAATCACGCGCCATTTTTTGCGCTTGAGGGGCTCCCCATTGACCAAGTAGTGTCACGATGATCATTAACGGAACAGCAGTTTTAAGTACCGACAAACCGATGTCTAATTTAGAGAAACCCGCAGCTTGCATCACTACCAACTCAGAGCTGGAAGCCAGCATACCTAAACCAATCAAAGCACCAAGTAGCGCGGCCATTGGAAAAAACATCTCAACATCACGTGGAATACTAAGGCCGACATAAAACAAAGCTTGCAATAAATCATAGCTGCCTTGGCCCACTTTACGTAGCTGTTCGACATACTTGATGATGGCAGAAAGCCCTACAAAGGTAATCAATACCAATGAGGTTGTGGCTATTATGGTTCTACCAATATAAAGGTCTAAAATCTTAAACACGACTTAGGCCACCTTCTTTTTTTGTCTCAGTTTATCTTTAAAACGTCGCACTGGGATACTGTCCATTAAGTTGATCCCTACCGCCGTAACAAGCAGTGCAAAGTTAATCGGCCACATGCCAATATAGGCAGGGATGCTGCCATCTTCTAATGCAGATTTGGTTGCACTAATCGATAAGAAGTACGCTAGATAAATCAAAATTGCAGGACCCATTTTAGCAAAGCGACCTTGGCGAGGATTAACGGCTGACAACGGCACAACTAGCATGGTCAGTAACGGAATACACACCACCAACGAAATACGCCATTGCAGCTCAGCTTGCGCTTTCGGATCGGGGTTATTCATTAAGTCCAAGGTTGGGATAGCCTCCCAATCACGTCCTTTACGTTTCACTTCGCTTTGTCCAATCACACCTTGGTATTGTTCAAACTGCGTCACCATATAATCAATGCGCGTTGGTACACCTTCATAGCGAGTACCATCATACATACGGATCACTTGCCGACCATCACTGAGCTCTTTTACTTCACCCGATTGTGAAAAAGAAACACTTGGAAGAATCGAATCTCTCGGACGCATTTGAGCAATAAACACATGTTTAAGCTGATCATCTTCAATATCGTCAATAAACACCACCGATGAACCATCAGGTGTGCCTTGGAAATGTCCTTTCTTCAACAGATCAACGCTGTTCTCTGCTTGGACGGTTTCCTCTAGCTGAATGAGCTTTTCTTGGCTATATGGTGACAAGACAAACGCATTCAATCCCGCCGCAATACCCGTAATTACAGCTAAATAAAGCGCAGCACGGATCAGAAACTTGTTACCAATCCCCGTCGCGTTCATTACGGTAATTTCACTTTCCGCATACAGACGCCCAAAAGTGAGCAAAATCCCTAAGAACAGACTCAAAGGCAACATTAATAGACCCATCGTTGGCATACTTAAACCAACATAATGCATCACTAACCCTGCGGGTATTTCGCCATCTGACGCCTCAGCCAATACACGAATCAATTTCTGGCTGAGAAACACTAGAAATAGGATAAAAAATATCGCAAATTGGCTTTTGAGTGTCTCGCGGATCAAATATCTAACAATAATCACGCTGAAATTACCTATACAAAACTTGTTTTTTTGGTTGAATCACTATAATTTCCCGTTGAACCCTTTATTTTTTTAAAAATTCTAACTGACTGTTAGCTTGCTTAATTTAAAGGTAGTTCCGATTATGGAATCAACAAGTAAGCAGGCATTATCTAACATTTAGTTCTATTTGTCTTCAGGATGTAGGAGTACGCATGGAGTTCAGTGTAAAAAGTGGTAGCCCTGAGAAACAACGCAGCGCTTGTATCGTCGTGGGTGTATTTGAACCACGTCGCCTTTCTCCAGTTGCCGAACAGCTAGATAAGATTAGTGATGGCTATATCAGTTCACTACTTCGTCGTGGTGATCTAGAAGGAAAACCGGGGCAGATGCTTCTTTTGCATCAAGTACCGGGCGTACTCTCTGAGCGCGTTCTACTGGTTGGTTGTGGTAAAGAACGTGAGCTAGGCGAACGTCAATACAAAGAAATAATTCAGAAAACAATCAACACTCTTAACGAAACCGGTTCTATGGAAGCAGTATGTTTCCTAACTGAACTGCATGTTAAAGGTCGTGATACTTACTGGAAAGTTCGTCAAGCCGTTGAAGCGACCAAAGACGGTCTTTACACATTTGACCAATTTAAAACAGTTAAGCCAGAAACTCGCCGTCCGCTGCGTAAGCTTGTATTCAACGTACCAACTCGTCGTGAACTAAACCTAGGTGAGCGCGCTATTGCTCACGGTCTTGCTATTGCATCTGGTGTAAAAGCATCAAAAGATCTTGGCAATATGCCACCAAACGTTGCGAACCCTGCTTACTTAGCATCTCAAGCTCGCCGTCTAGCTGACGATTACGAGACTATCACCTCTAAGATCATTGGTGAACAAGAGATGGAAAAACTGGGTATGACGTCATACCTTGCTGTCGGTCGTGGCTCAAAGAATGAATCGATGATGTCGATCATCGAATACAAAGGCAACCCAGTTGCTGATGCAAAACCCATTGTTCTTGTTGGTAAAGGTCTAACTTTCGATTCAGGCGGCATTTCGATCAAGCCAAGTGAAGCGATGGATGAAATGAAGTACGACATGTGTGGTGCAGCATCTGTCTTCGGTACTATGAAAGCGTTGGCAAAGTTGAACCTGCCTATCAACGTAATCGGTATCTTGGCTGGCTGTGAAAACATGCCAGGTAGCAGCGCTTACCGACCGGGTGACATTCTAACGACAATGTCAGGTCAGACGGTTGAAGTACTCAATACCGACGCTGAAGGCCGCCTAGTGCTGTGTGATGCACTGACTTATGTCGAACGTTTTGAACCAGATTGTGTTGTCGACGTAGCAACCCTTACCGGCGCTTGTGTGATGGCATTAGGTCATCACATCAGTGGCATCTTATCCAACCACAATCCTCTATCTCATGAGCTAGTCAATGCTTCTGAGCAAGCAAGTGACCGTGCATGGCGTCTACCTATGGCAGATGAATACCATGAGCAACTTAAGAGCCCGTTTGCTGATATGGCAAACTTGGGTGGTCGCGCCGCGGGTACAATCACTGCCGGTTGTTTCCTATCGAAGTTCGCCAAGAAGTACAACTGGGCACACATCGATATCGCAGGTACAGCGTGGAAATCAGGGGCAACAAAAGGCTCCACTGGTCGTCCGGTCTCAATGCTCGTCCAATTCTTATTGAACCGCAGCGGCCAAGAGACAGAAGAATAATTTCTGCATAAAATCTAAAAGGGCCGCAAGGCCCTTTTTTAATATATCTATACCCAAGTAACTTGAAGATACAGGTAGGCGGCAAGTAAGAAAGTCCTCTGAGCATAGGTGAACTGTGTGATTGGGGCGCACGAACACAGCCAACACCGCTGCAACTTCAAGTATGACGGGTATAAACTGCCTCGGTCGCTTAATATATCAACGGCAAATGAGAGTGTAATGCAAACAGCAACCTTCTACATAGTCAAAGAAGACAGTCATCAAGCAACGTTGGCGGGCTTTGAAGAATACATTGTCTTCCTGACTCAGCATTTTGCCCGTCAAGGCGCTAAAGTTTATTTAAATTGCCATGACAAGCTTCATGCAGAGAAGATCGCTGAGCACTTTTGGCAAGTGAATGCCAACCAGTTCATTGCGCACAACCTCGTTGGTGAAGGTCCCAAATACGCCACCAATATTGAAATCGGTCATCAAGGGGTTAAACCCTCGTGGAATCGACAGCTAGTAATTAATTTGGCGGATAATGAGACAACCTTTGCGAACAAGTTTGCTCAAGTGGTAGACTTCGTTCCTTGCGAAGAAAAAGCTAAACAACTCGCAAGAGAAAGGTATAAAAGCTACCGTCAAGCCGGTTACCAGCTGCAAACGATCGAAATCGAACACAACTAGCCGTCAATCCTTATAGTTAAGCTCTCCCTATAGAGAGTTCACTTATAAAGATTGGCATAGATTAACTTTAAACCAGAATCAGTCCTCTAAATAGTAGGGCTAAAGCAAGGCAACAAATGAGTCAATCTCAATGAGCATACTCCAGTATGTGATTAGGATTTACGAATGCAGTTAACGCCGCTATCAGCCCAAATATAACGAGGAAAGAAAAGAGCGCTATGGAAAAGACATACAACCCAACTTCAATCGAACAAGCTTTATATCAAGCTTGGGAAGAGAAAGGCTACTTTAAGCCACACGGTGACACTTCAAAAGAAGCTTACAGCATCATGATCCCGCCACCAAACGTCACTGGTAGCCTGCATATGGGTCACGCGTTCCAAGACACAATCATGGATACGCTGATCCGTGCTGAACGAATGAAAGGGAAAAATACCCTTTGGCAAGTCGGTACTGATCACGCTGGTATCGCAACTCAGATGGTTGTTGAGCGCAAAATAGCTGCTGAAGAAGGCAAAACGAAACACGATTACGGTCGTGAAGCTTTCATTGACAAAATTTGGGAATGGAAAGGCGAATCTGGTAATACTATTACTAAACAACTTCGTCGCCTTGGTGCATCTGTTGACTGGGAGCGTGAGCGCTTCACTATGGATGACGGCCTATCTCATGCCGTCCAAGAAGTATTCGTGCGCCTCTACGAAGAAGATCTTATCTACCGCGGTAAGCGTCTAGTTAACTGGGATCCTAAGCTACACACCGCTATCTCTGATCTTGAAGTAGAGAACAAAGATACTAAAGGTCACATGTGGCACTTCCGCTACCCACTAGCTGACGGCGTTAAAACGGCTGATGGTAAAGATTACATCGTAGTCGCAACCACTCGTCCTGAAACCATGCTCGGTGATACTGGTGTTGCGGTTAACCCAGAAGACCCACGCTACAAAAACTTAATCGGTAAAGAAATCATCCTACCTATCGTTGAGCGTCGAATCCCTATTGTGGGCGATGAGCACGCGGATATGGATAAAGGTACTGGTTGTGTGAAAATTACACCAGCACACGACTTCAATGACTACGACGTTGGTAAGCGCCATCAACTACCGATGATCAACATTCTAACTTTTGACGCGAACATTCGTGAGACATCAGAAGTATTCAACACCAATGGCGAACCATGCGAAGCGTACTCTACTGCATTACCAGTGAAGTACCATGCGATGGAACGTTTTGCGGCGCGTAAAGCGGTCGTTGCTGAGTTCGACGAACTTGGTTTGCTAGAAGAAGTGAAAGATCATGACCTCGTTGTACCATACGGTGACCGTGGTGGTGTGGTTATTGAACCACTGCTAACTGACCAATGGTATGTGCGTACCGCACCTCTAGCAAAACCTGCGGTTGAAGCAGTTGAAAACGGCGATATTCAATTCGTACCTAAGCAATACGAAAACATGTACTTCTCTTGGATGCGTGACGTTCAAGATTGGTGTATTTCTCGTCAACTATGGTGGGGCCACCGTATCCCAGCTTGGTACGACAACGATGGCAAAGTTTATGTAGGTCGTACTGAAGAAGAAGTACGTGCAAACAACAACCTTTCACCAGTTGTGGTTCTTCGCCAAGATGATGACGTATTGGACACTTGGTTCTCATCTGCTCTTTGGACGTTCGGTACGCAAGGCTGGCCTGAAAATACAGAAGCACTGAAGCAATTCCATCCATCGGATGTATTGGTGTCTGGTTTTGACATCATCTTCTTCTGGGTTGCGCGTATGATCATGATGACGCTGCATTTCTGTAAAGATGAAAACGGTAAGCCACAAGTACCATTCAAAACAGTTTACATGACGGGTCTGATCCGTGATGAGAACGGCGACAAAATGTCTAAGTCGAAAGGTAACGTACTTGACCCTATCGATATGATCGATGGTATCGACCTTGAATCTCTAGTTGAAAAACGTTGTGGCAACATGATGCAGCCTCAACTAGCTGCGAAAATCGAGAAAAACACACGTAAGACATTTGAAAATGGTATCGAACCTTATGGTACTGATGCGCTACGTTTCACTCTAGCTGCGATGGCTTCGACTGGTCGTGATATCAACTGGGATATGAAGCGTCTAGAAGGTTACCGCAACTTCTGTAACAAACTATGGAACGCTAGCCGTTACGTAATGATGAATGCAGAAGAGCAAGATTGTGGCTTCAACGGTGGTGAGATTGAATACTCACTAGCCGATAAGTGGATCGAGTCTCAGTTTGAACTAGCCGCGCAAGCATTCAATAACCATATCGACAACTTCCGTCTAGATATGGCAGCAAACACGCTGTATGAATTCATCTGGAACCAATTCTGTGACTGGTACCTAGAGCTAACTAAACCGATTCTTTGGAAAGGTACTGAAGCTCAGCAACGTGGTACTCGTCGTACACTAATCACGGTTCTAGAGAAGACTCTGCGTCTTGCTCACCCTGTTATTCCTTACATCACTGAAACAATCTGGCAAAGCATCAAGCCACTTGTAGACGGTGTGGAAGGCGACACAATCATGCTACAGGCTCTGCCTCAATATGATGAAGCGAACTTCAACCAAGAAGCACTAGATGACATTGAGTGGGTAAAAGCCTTTATCACGAGTATTCGTAACCTACGTGCAGAATACGACATCAACCCAGGTAAACCTCTAGAAGTGATGTTGAAAGCTGACGAGAACGATGCTGCGCGCCTTGAAGCAAACAAACAAGTGCTGATGTCTCTTGCTAAACTTGAGTCGGTACGTGTACTTGCTTCTGGTGAAGAAACGCCTGCATGCGCAACGGCATTAGTGGCTAAATCTGAGCTGATGATCCCAATGGCGGGTCTCATCGACAAAGACGCTGAGCTTGCTCGTCTTGATGGTGAAATCAAGAAAACTCATGGTGAAATCAAACGTCTTGAAGGTAAATTAGGTAACCAAGGTTTCGTTGCTAAAGCACCAGAAGCAGTCGTTGCTGTAGAGCGTCAAAAGCTAGAAGGTTATAAAGAAACACTAACGAAACTAGAAGAGCAAAAAGCGACTATCGCTGCACTTTAATCTTTTCAGTCTCGTAAAAAAAGGGTTGCTCATGATGGGCAACCCTTTTTTACTGAACAAATACAACTGAATTTACTCTCTCGCCGCCTCGATGCGCTGCTTAAAATCCGGATGCGAACTAAGCCATACTGGCATATCAATTCTCTCTTGCTCACTAAACCGCTCAAACATTTCTGCCATCGGTTCACTGCTACCATGGATAATCCGCATACCCTGCTTAGCATATTCATCGGCCTCAACTTCAGCTTCTCGAGTGTGACCATTCGACAGGAAAAAAACGCCGATACCAGCGAGGTTATCAATCACGCCGGAACTTTCGCCTGTCAACAGTGAAACACCCACCGATAAGACACTTGAATGCACCAGTTTCTTCAGCATATGGCGATTATGTACATGTCCAAGCTCATGTAAAATGATGCTATCTAATTGTTGATCCGACTCTGCCAGTTCAATCATTTCATCAAGTATGACAATTTTTCCACCAGGTAAAGCAAAGGCATTCGCTCCCATATCTGAAGAGCGAAACACCACATCGATCTGGTAAGGCAATGGTTCTAATTTGGTCGTATATTGTGTGACTCGATTTTGAATCCGCTCCTGCTCAGAGTGTGGCAGTGAACTTGGTTCCCAATGCTGATCAAAGCTTTGCAGAATCTTGTCACCTAGTGCAATAGCAGCGTAGTCCGGTACTGACTCCGCAATCTTATAGCTCGCCCATGGCAATACATAAACATAACTACCAAGGACAAACCCAACACAAAATATCGCGCCCAACACCCAAGCCACAACGTTCGATTCCGCTTTATCGATCAAACTCAAACGCCTATTGTCCCTCAACCAGCTACTCATTTGTGGCGATCGTTCAACCACAAACACCCAGCCATTGGGAAATCGAAATCGAATAGGCAACTGACCTACCGGAACACTAATACTCACCTTCTGTAACTCACAGCTAATTATATCCCCCTCCATTCTCAGGCTGAGGAAATCAACTTGAGTTGCATCAAGCTCAGCCTCATAACGCACAGAACTACGCGGTGGAAACGCTATGCCTTTAAAACGCATTAATTAATACCGATCCCAAGATCAAAGGCTTGGGCAACTTCATCGGATACAGCTGACTTCACATCAGATGCTTGATCGCTTGCTACCAGCAAACTCATATTACCGATAACCATAGTATTATTGGCAAGGTAGCGAGTTGTACGAACCATTACCCATGGGCGAGCTATGCCCAATGTCACCACTTGAAGTAAGAAGTTAGAGATCACTAACCAAAGATAGCTACGAACGGTAAGTGTTGAAGAAAATCGATACTCTTCACCTTGCATGCCTTCGTGTTTCGTTTCTAGTTGAGAGAATATATAGTTACGAATACAAGTAGTTGTATACGCTGTCACTGTAATCATCAGCACAATCATAGTGCTATAAGCCAATACAATAATTAGCGTGGGATCAACATTACGAAGAGAGGAAAGATCACCGTTTTGCACTTGTGCCCAATCAAGAGTCCCTAAAACGCTAAAACCAGAAATCATAATAAATATCAACGCAAACATCGCCCCGATAAGCATCGCCTTTAGGTAAGTTTTAATAAAGAAACCCACTTTCAGATCGGCATTGAATTTCCAATCACCATATTGGTAACCGTTGGCAAAAAAACGATGAGCTCCCGTAATAAACCAAGCATATACAACCGGGAGTAGCACAACAGAACACACCGCCATAATCATCGCGCCGACGACGGCGAAATCAGCGACGGCTGCAATAACTGCAATATAAATCGTGATGACTAAAAAAGTACCCACACCTCTACCAAGTAGAGTTATATACGCTTTTTTTAATGGCGCCGTGAAAGAAAAATGAACATTACGGAAGCTGGTCATTGCCGCATCAAATCGAGCATTACTCCACAGTAACCAAGGTAACGCGGCATAAAAAACGAATAATAGTGCAAGACTAGCAACTGGGAAGAAAGCGTTGGCTGTAGCCCAAGTTATCACAATAGCTAGGGCAACAAGGCGCCCTTTAAGCAGTTGAATAGGCTGCGCATGATATTCAAAATTGTCGCCATCGATATGGGTATTGCCATAAAAGTAGCGCTTCGTTCTGACTTTTGCCCACGCCGAGTAAATGCCTAAGGTAATGATAGTGAGTAGAATGTTGACTATCCAAATACCAAAAAACTCGCCTCCTTTTCCATTAAAGGACACTGGGTTGCTTGACTGCTGTTGATCCATGTCTAAAATTCCTGATATTAACTTGATAAACGATTAGCTCGGTAATTTCTTATATTCCATAAGCTTAGTCCATCAGTCTGACTTAAAATACCTTCATGCGTTGATCATGGTCGCATTAAAAAGTCAGCTATTAATCAGAATTTTCACCATAACATGCTGCAAATTAATTACAGTACTCTGTTTTTTCGAGATCCTTGTTTAAAAGCCGTAATATTATCCATCAGGATATTCGCAAGCTTCTGGATCGATGAGTCACTACCCCATGCAACATGAGGAGTCAGCAATAAGTTTGGTAGGTCACAGTTAGCGATTAGAGGATTATTCTCATCAGCGGGCTCTTGGCTAAACACGTCCACTCCTGCACCACCAATCGACTTCTCCTGTAGCACTTTAACCAATGCAGACTCATCCACCAAACCACCACGCCCGGTATTAATCAAAATCGCATCAGGTTTCATTTGCGCTAGCTCTTTTGTACCGATCAGATTGCGCGTTTGTTGATTAAGCGGACAATGTAAACTCAGCACATCAGATAGCATCAATACTTGCTCAAAAGAAAGATAGCCTTCGCGGCATTTCGCGGCACCTTTTCGCTCCGAAAAGATCACGTTCATCCCTAATGACTTCGCCAGCAATGCCGTAGCCTGCCCTAACTCTCCACTACCAATAACACCAAAAGTCGCGCCAGCAATATCACCAATAGAATGAGTAAAGAAACAGAATTGCTGTTTACGTTGCCATTCACCTGCTGCAATATCTTGGTGATAGCCCATAAGGTTGCGTCTTAAAGCAAACATCATCGCGATGACATGCTCCGGCACTGACTGGGTGGCATAGCCACGAACATTGGCGACAGCAATATCTACTTGCTGGCAGTAATCAATATCAATATTGTTGAAACCTGTTGCACAGACGGCAATCAGTTCAAGATTTGGTAGATGAACCAATGTGCGGCGATCTAACACCACTTTGTTGGTAATGACAATTTGTGCTTGGCTTAACCTTTCAACAATCTGATCAGGTTCAGTAGTGTCATATTCGATCCATTGATGATCAAAAGGTAAGTGGGGAAATTCAATATGAGGGGGAATCGTTGAACGATCGAGAAAGACAACAATAGGCAGCGACATAGGTTTCTCCTTATTTCGCTGCCTAATGCTCTGCCTACTTTAAGTAGTTTGAGTATTCTATTAACGCTAAGGTCTTGGCAGCGTTTTGTAATCAGGTAATTTTTGCACAGGATCGAAACAATTAAAGATCATCTCTTCTGCTTCAGGATAAAAGTCACAAGGAACAAAGAGACTACGTAACCAATCAGTTTTAGGGTGGTAAAAGCTCAATTCTGCAGCGTGCAACGCCAAGCGTTCCGAACATTCAAATGCTGCGCCTTGTGAATAAAACTCATCACCCACAATTGGGTGACCCAACGCTTGCATATGCACACGCAGTTGGTGTGAGCGTCCGGTTATCGGCAACAAGCGTACAATGGTGGTTTTCTCTTCATGTTTTACCACTTGAAACAAGGTCTTTGAAGGCTTTCCTGTTTGATGGCATACCATCTGTCTTGGTCGATTAGGCCAATCACCAATGAGTGGTAAATCGACCACACCTTCGTTGGACTCAACATGACCCCATACTCGAGCATAGTAAACCTTGTGGGTAAGGCGGTACTGAAATTGCTTTTTCAAGGCACTTTCCGCTTGTTTATTCTTAGCTAGAACCATTAAACCAGAGGTATCCATATCTAAGCGATGAACAATTTGAGCGTCTGGATACGTCTCTTGGATACGAAGCCACATACTGTCACTGTGTTCGGGTAAACGCCCTGGAACAGAAAGCAACCCAGACGGTTTATTTACCGCTAGAATTTGGTCATCTTCAAAAATGATATCAACCCAAGGATCAATAGGGGGATTGTACTGCAACATTGCCATGTTACTTTGCTCCAAAAAACGAGCAATAAGCAAAAGCCTACCGCTCGTTAAATGTGGGGATTATTGATGTGAGACAACGATCATGCGAAGCGAGTCTAATTGGAATTGTGCCTTGCTTATGTACCCAGTTAGTTCTGTAATTTGAGCATCAATCGCTTCAACTTCTTCATCACGAATATTCGGATTCACTGCCTTTAATGCTTGTAAACGTTCAAGTTCCGTGTTCAAACTTACTTGCATTTCTTGCTGTGCTTGAAGACGAATCGCTTCAATTTTGTTCAAGATGAGTTTGTCGCCTACAGTAATAAGTTGGTGAACTTGTGCTTGCACTGAGCTCACCAATCGAGCCGCAATATGGCGACCAACAGGGCTTAATTGGCGATTGAAACTTTCAAATTCCACCTGTTCAGAAAGATCATTCCCTTTGCCATCAAGTATCATACGAATTGGCGTTTGTGGCAGGAATCGGCTAATGCCACTGCGTTTAGGCGCTTGTGCATCAACCGTATAAATCAGTTCAAGCAATAAAGTACCTACTGGTAAGGCTTTGTTTTTTAGTAATGAAACAGCTGCAGCACCCACACCTTCACTCATAAGCAGGTCAATACCACCTTGAATCATCGGGTGTTCCCAACTAATGAAGTGCATATCTTCACGCGACAAAGCAGTGTCACGATCAAAGGTAATGGTTGCACCTTCATACGGTAAGCCTGGGTAGCTCGGCACCATCATGTGCTCTGACGGTGTGACGACAAGCGCATTTTCACCTTTATCATCTTGGTTCAAACCAATCGTATCAAACAGACTAAGGGCAAATGTCACTAGGTTAGTATCACCATCCGTCGTTGAGATTTTTTCTACGATTGCTTGCGCTTTTTCACCACCATTAGAGTGTATTTCAAGTAGACGATCGCGACCTTGTTCAAGCTGTGACTTAAGATCTTTATTTAACTTCGCTGACTCTTCAATGACTTCATCTAAGCCTTCGTTAGTGCCCGACGCCAAAATTTCAATCAAACGGTCAGAAAAGAGGTCGTAAACCGCTCGACCCGTTGGGCAAGTTTCTGCAAACGCATTCAAACCTTCATCAAACCAACGTGCCAAAATCGCTTGCGCTGTACCTTCAAGATAAGGAACGTGAATATCGATATCACGATTTTGCCCAATGCGATCCAAACGACCAATACGCTGTTCAAGCAAATCAGGGTTGAATGGTAAATCAAACATCACCAACTGGTTCGCGAATTGGAAGTTACGACCTTCAGAACCAATCTCACTACAGATCAGAACTTGAGCACCACCTTCTTCTTGGGCGAAATAAGCCGCCGCTTTGTCACGCTCAATGATCGACATACCTTCGTGGAACACGGTTGCACGAATGCCTTCACGCTCACGCAACGCTTGCTCTAATTGTAGAGCTGTACTCGCACGGGAAGCGATAACCAGGATTTTCTCACTGCGTTTGTCTTTAATCTTTTCTAGAAGCCAATTCACACGTGAATCAAACTGCCACCAGCTTGAATCTTCCCCTTCAAATTCTTGAAAAATTTCTTCTGGGTACAAGTTCTTAAGAGCACGAGCTTCAGGGCTAATCTTGCCGCCGATCAGGCCGGATACACGCATTGAGGTGGTATATTGCTGAGGAATAGCCATTGGCAAAAGATTGACATTGCGAACAGGGAAGCCTTTGATAGCAGCGCGCGTATTACGGAACAGCACTCGTCCTGTACCATGGCGATCCATCAAGTTATCGATCAACTCTTGGCGTGCTGTCGCCTTTTCAGCTTCATCACTATCGCTTTCAATAATGCGGAATAACGGTTCAACATCCTGCTCAAACAACAATTCAGTAATCTGGTTTTTTGCTTCATCTGGCAGTACTAAACCAGAGAATAGCATGCTCACTGAATCCGCAACGGGTGCGTATTGAGCTTCTTCTTTTACAAACGCTTCATAATCATAAAAGCGATCAGAGTCGAGTAAGCGAAGACGAGCAAAGTGTCCTTCACGTCCTAGCTGTTCCGGTGTTGCAGTTAGTAGCAACACGCCCGGAGTTTGCTCCGCTAATCCTTCAATTACTTGGTATTCACGACTTGGCTTATCTTGGCTCCACTCTAGGTGGTGCGCCTCATCGACAACCAAAAGATCCCATTCACCTTCTAGAGCTTGCTCGTAGCGTTTACGGCTCTTGCGCAGGAAGTCGAGCGAACAAAGTACATATTGCTGTGTATCAAATGGGTTGTCTGATTCTGAAAATGCTTCAACACAACGCTCTTCATCAAAAATTGAGAAGTGCAGGTTAAAACGGCGCATCATCTCCACTAGCCATTGATGCTGTAGTGTTTCTGGTACCACAATCAGAATACGCTCGGCACGCCCCGCCAACACTTGTTGGTGTATAATCATACCCGCTTCAATCGTTTTACCTAAGCCAACCTCATCAGCCAATAATACGCGAGGTGCATGGCGGCGACCTACTTCATGAGCAATGTATAGCTGATGCGGGATGAGACTCGCTCGCATACCACAAAGACCACGCATTGGGCTCTTATGTTGCTCATATTGATTTTTCAGCGCTCGGTAACGTAAAACAAAGTTGTCCATGCGATCAATTTGACCTGCAAACAATTTGTCTTGAGGTTTGTTAAAACGAATTTGGTTGCTAAGCATGATTTCACGCAGCACAACGTCTTGCTCACCATCGTCTTCACGAGTACCTAAGTATGATAGTAGCCCTTGTTCTTCAACTACTTGCTCAACTTTTAATGACCAACCTTGCTGGCTTTCAATTACATCACCAACATTAAATGTCACTCGAGTTACGGGCGCATCGGTACGGGCATAAACACGGTTTTCTTCTGATGCAGCAAACATCACTGTTACTGTACGAGCATCCAATGCTACTACGGTTCCTAAACCAAGATCACTTTCCGTATCACTGATCCAACGCTGACCCAAAGCAAATGTCATGAATAGACTACCTCATTTAATAAATTTACTACTTATCTTAGCTGTTCTCGCGCCATTTCAAAGGCAGCTGACGGGGAATTTTCTGGTCAGCGTTGGCGCGGAAAAAGGTCGGTCATCTTACTCGAAGCTGTGACATTGGTCACGTGCCTAGCGCGCATTTCCCAACAAATTTTCCCCATCTAATCGAATGACATCAAAGTGAAAGAAAAGCATGTCACAACAGAAGATGACGATTGCATATACCTTAGTCACTTAATGGCACTACGAGCAACAAGCACAAAGAACGCTTAAACTCGGTAATGTGGCAGATAATCTTAACAGCACCACTGCAACTTTAAGAAAATCAGGTATATACTTTTATTTACGCATGAGTGTTTTTTCCTTTTCACGATTTGCGTCACTCATGCGTATAGCAAAGACGATCAATACGGGTTTGCTGGCTAGCTTTTCCCCTCAGTCATACAACAGAGCGGGGACAGTACGATAAATGAACAATTCATACAGCAACTACAGGCTATTTGAATTTTCGGCTAGATTATCACCAGCTAGCAAGCAGTAAAGTCAGCCTCACAACAGTGGGCACTGCGCCGCCTAGCGGCAGGAGACGCTTATGGGTGATACGGATAGAAAACTCTTCGTACTCGATACCAATATCCTTCTTCATGAACCTTTCGCTATTTATTCCTTCCAAGAACACGATGTCATCATCCCGATGACGGTTTTAGAAGAACTTGATCGTATCAAAGACAGTAAGCGCGATGTTGCACGAGACGCTAGAGTCGCCATTCGAGCATTGGAAGCGCTATTTAAAGATGCTACACCTGATGAAATATCCGAAGGTATCCCGATTAATCGAGATAAAGAGGCAACTGGGCATATCGCCATTTTAGCTGATTTTGAACTGCAAGAGACAATTAAAGCATTTGCGGATAAAGCAGGTGACAATCGCATTCTTAATGCCACACTCTATTTGCAAAATAAACGCGCCCCACGAGAAGTCATCTTAGTCACCAAAGACATAAATATGCGCTTGCGAGCAAAAGGGGCGGGGGTTCGTTTTGTTGAAGATTATCGAACCGACCAACTCATTGATGATGTCCAGTATCTCACTAAAGGTTTTCAACAAATTGAAGGTGACTTCTGGGCAAATGTAACTCAAGTAGAAAGCAAAGCTTTTGCTGGTAGCACCTTTCATACCATGGCAAAGGAGACCTTCGAACCAACCTACTTAAACCAATATGTGATAGATGAAGAAAGTGACTTTGTTGGTTGCATTACTGCAATAGATGACGATTCCATCACCTTAAAAGATCTTAGCCGAGATCGATTAATGCACCGACGTACATGGGATATCACACCAAAAAACATCTACCAAGCAATGGCGATGGACGCCCTGCTCGACCCAGATATTGATTTAGTCATTTTAACTGGTGCCGCGGGGAGTGGCAAAACTCTACTAGCCCTTGCAGCAGCACTTGAACAAAGTATCGAAAACAAGATGTTTGATAAAATTATTGTTACTCGGAACACACCTGATATTGGCGAATCGATCGGTTTTTTACCGGGTAGCGAAGAAGAAAAAATGCTGCCTTGGCTTGCAGCCGTTACCGATACACTCGAAGCTTTGCATAAAAATGATCATTGCACTGAAGGCTCGCTGAAATACATCTGCGATAAGGCTAACATTCAGTTTAAATCGATTAATTTCATGCGCGGTAGATCGATTCAAAATGCATTTGTACTGCTCGATGAATGCCAAAACCTTACCGCATCGCAGATTAAGACCATCATCACTCGCTGTGGTGAAGGAACTAAGATTGTCTGTTCTGGTAATTTAGCTCAGATAGATTCCTCCTACTTAACACCTGTCACTTCTGGTTTAACTTACATGGTCGAGCGATTTAAAAATTTCGAAGGCAGTGTCAACATACATCTTAATGGCGTAGTACGTAGTCGATTGGCGGAGTTTGCTGAAGAAAATTTGTAGCCACTCCATCTTTATACTCGGCGAATTACCCACAGTAATTCGCCGCCCTTTAAAATAACTATTCACTTTTAGTGCGTTTTTATGTTTTACTGGTAATGTCTTTTCATTCAAACTCAAGGATTAGAGTATGGCTTTCAACCTTCGTAACCGTAATTTCGTTAAGTTGCTCGACTTCACTGCAAAAGAGATTCAATTCTTACTCGATCTCTCTGCCGATTTAAAAATCGCCAAATACTCGGGTACGGAAAAGCCTACATTGCAAGGCAAAAACATTGCACTAATCTTTGAGAAAGCTTCAACTCGAACTCGTTGTGCTTTTGAAGTTGCCGCCTTTGATCAAGGCGCACAAGTTTCCTACATCGGTCCTTCTGGCTCACAAATTGGTCATAAAGAATCAATGAAAGATACTGCGCGCGTACTCGGCAGGATGTACGACGGCATTGAATACCGAGGCTTTGGGCAAGCGACTGTCGAAGCGCTAGCAGAGCATGCCGGTGTCCCCGTGTGGAATGGTTTAACCGATGAATTCCACCCAACACAGATTTTAGCGGATTTTTTAACCATGCTTGAACATGGTCAAGGGAAGCAACTTTCTGAAATTACCTTTGCTTACCTAGGCGATGCGCGCAATAACATGGGCAATTCACTAATGGTCGGCGCGGCTAAGATGGGCATGGATATTCGCCTTGTTGCGCCAAAACAATTTTGGCCAGAACAAGAACTGGTCGATACCTGTCAAGAAATAGCGCTGCAGACTGGTGCAAAAATCACCCTCACAGAAAATGTAAATGAAGGGGTGCAAGGATGTGATTACCTATACACCGACGTTTGGGTATCTATGGGTGAAGCTGCCGAAGCTTGGGATGAGCGCGTCGCATTAATGGCACCATACCAAATCAATATGGATGTGATAAAAAAAACGAGTAATCCACAGGTGAAATTTATGCATTGCTTGCCAGCATTTCATAACGACGATACAACCATTGGCAAAGACGTCGCACAAAAATATGGTATGAAAGGTTTAGAAGTAACCGAAGAGGTTTTTGAGTCACACCATTCGATTGTTTTTGATGAGGCCGAAAACCGCATGCACACCATTAAAGCAGTTATGGTTGCGACTTTAGGTAGTTAATACTCAACTATTTTTGAATGAAAAAGCGCGAAGTAATCGCTTGCGATCAACAGTCTTCTGCGTATAATTCACGACAATTTGTCTGGGGGTTGTGAGTTATGCCACGTAATTCGTGTTCTACAATACGCTTTACTCAAGGTAAGCTAAATTGCTTACTGGCAGGTTATTTTACAATTTCCACCGATTTTTAAAGCCTCCCTATTGGGGGGCTTTTTTATTGCCTGAATTTTATTCTTCTAGTCAGATAGGGATGACGATTATGACCAACACGCTTTACAACAAGCACATCATTTCGATTCCAGAGTTATCACGTACCGAACTCGAGTTAATAGTCCAAACCGCAGGTCAATTAAAAGCAAAGCCAAACCCAGAACTGATTAAAAATAAGGTGGTTGCCAGTTGCTTTTTTGAGCCGTCTACACGTACCAGACTCTCATTTGAAACCGCTATTCAGCGCATCGGTGGCAATGTGATTGGTTTTGATAATGCTGGCAATACTTCGTTAGCGAAAAAAGGCGAGACCCTCGCTGATTCCGTGCAAGTTATCTCAACTTACGTTGACGCTTTTGTTATGCGCCACCCACAAGAAGGGGCTGCTCGTCTGGCCTCTGAATTCTCAAATGGTGTACCGGTAATTAATGCTGGTGATGGTGCAAACCAGCACCCAACTCAGACGCTGCTTGATCTCTACACTATATCTGAAACGCAAGGTCGATTAGACAACCTAAACGTCGCTTTCGTTGGCGATTTAAAATATGGCCGCACAGTGCATTCATTAACGCAAGCACTGGCTAAATTCAACAACATACGCTTTTTCTTTGTGGCTCCAGAAGCACTCGCAATGCCTGATTATCTTTGCGAAGAACTAGACGAAGCTGGCATCCAATATAGCCTACATGTCGATATGGAAAGCGTGATACCTGAGCTAGACATTCTTTACATGACGCGCGTACAAAAAGAACGCTTTGATGAGTCAGAATACGCACACATCAAATCCGCTTATATTTTGACAGCCTCAATGCTAGAAGATGCGCGTGAAAACCTCAAAGTACTCCACCCACTTCCGCGCGTAGATGAGATAACCACTGACGTAGATAAAACACCACACGCTTGCTACTTCCAACAAGCAGAAAATGGTGTATATGCTCGCCAAGCTCTATTAGCTTTAGTACTTAACCAATCACTGTAATCGAGGGGATATCATCATGGCTAAAGAAACTCAATTGCAGGTAGAAGCAATTAAAAATGGCACCGTCATTGATCACATTCCTGCGCTAGTCGGCATTAAAGTTCTTAAATTATTTAGCATGGATAAAAGCAATCAACGTGTCACTGTTGGGCTAAATCTGCCATCGTCGGCGCTTGGTCATAAAGATCTACTGAAGATTGAAAATGTATTCATCAATGAAGATCAAGCAAGCAAATTAGCGCTTTATGCCCCACACGCTACAGTGAACCAAATTGAAAACTATCAGGTTGTTAGAAAGCTTGCTTTGGATCTTCCTGAGCAGGTTAATAATGTTTTTGAATGCCCTAACTCAAACTGCATCACTCATGGTGAACCGGTAGAGAGTAGCTTTAGAGTGTTTGAGAAAAACAGCGATGTTCGCTTGAAGTGCAAATATTGTGAAAAAGTATTTTCTCGAGAAATTGTGACCGAACGCTAAGCAAAGAAAACTAATTAGTCAAGCTAACCAAATATCTCACGCAAGTGAGGTATTTGGCTCTTTACCCGCTGCTTTATACAAGGCAAACTGACTGCTTTAATCCAATGAAAACAATGGGAAACGTCACATGACTAAAGTTCTTCACACAGAAGCTGCACCAGCAGCTATCGGTCCTTACGTTCAAGGAGTAGATCTCGGAAGCATGGTGTTAACTTCTGGCCAAATTCCGCTAAACCCAGTCACAGGTGAAATTCCTGTCGATATAGCAGCGCAAACTCGTCAATCATTAGAAAATGTCAAAGCCGTGGTAGAAGCGTCTGGTCTTGGTGTCGCTGATATCGTAAAAATGACGGTATTCGTAAAAGATCTCAATGATTTCGGCGCAGTAAACGAAGTCTACGGTGCATTCTTTGATGAGCACGATGTCGCAAACTACCCTGCTCGCTCATGTGTGGAAATCGCTCGTCTGCCAAAAGACGTCGGAATTGAAATTGAAGCTATTGCTGTACGCAAGTAAGCTATTGCTATTCAAATAAAAAGGCGAACTAATATTCGCCTTTTCACCATTAAAACTCGTACTTAGTAAACGATACTACTTAAAGCCTTTAACCTTCTTAATTAGATCGTACGCACTTTGAATCTCTTGCGATTTCTCTTTCGCTACATTCATCATCTCTGGCGGCAATCCTTTTGCCATTAGCTTGTCTGGGTGATGCTCATTCATTAACTTACGGTATGCTCGTTTCAGAACTTTAGAATCGGTATCTTCATCCACCCCCAGCACTTTATATGCATCGCTTAATTGATTTGCTGATGGCGCTTGTTGCCAATCGCCTGATTGTTGATGCCCACCACCAAATCCACCATGCTGAAAACGAAAAGCCGCTTCTTGCATACGCAATCGCTGTTCGAGTTGCTGCGCTGAAAAACCCAATCTCTCAGCTATGCGATGCAATACTTCTCGCTCACTTGGATGAAGACTCCCATCCGCAAAAGCTGCCGAAATCTGTAATTCCAAGAAGAACTGCAATAGATCAAAACGACCACCAGAAGAGATTTTGACTCGCGCGAGCACATCATCAAGCGGAAAGTCTGATGACTTGCCATCACGAAACGCCTCTTGAGCGGCAACGCGTAGTTCACCATGTAGGCTCATGCGATCCATCATGGTACTAGCTAGCTGAATCTCTTCTTTAGTTACTTGCCCTTTTGCTTTTGCCACATGCCCCATGACAGCAAAGGCAGCTTTAAAAAACTCTTCTTGTCGTTGCGCTTGGTTCGCTCCACCACCAAATGGTGAGGAACGGAAACCGGATTGATTTAAACGGCGCGCTTTGTCAAATTGGTGGCCAAGAAAAAGCCCAAATGCGGCGCCAAATACGCCACCAAATAGAAAGCCAAAAAAAGTGCCCAGAATTTTGCCGAAAATATGCATTATGTGCTCTCAATCTATGAATTTTTTCATCGTTACGCGGTCTGATAGTGCCGGATGGTGTAAATTCCTTTATGATAAAGACCGTTTTATTCTTTGTTCGGTTATCCATGCACCGAATGTATCAAGTTCAACAGGATAGTAAAACTCGATGTCACGTTTTCCACGTACGTTACTAGCCGCTTCAATCAGTGCATCACTATTTGCATCTCAGATTCAAGCCAATGAAGCCGTAGTTGACAATAGTGTGCAGGAACTGCCCGCTATAGATCAATGTTTGATCGATCAACCTGAAGCAGAAAATCCAAACCAGCTACCGATCAACGTCGAAGCTGATAGCCTCGAAGGCGTGAACGGTGATAAAGCCACTTATAGCGGTAATGTGGTTGTTGTTCAAGGCAAAAAGCGTATGCAGGCTGACAGCGTGACTCTCCACCAACAAGACAATGTAGTGGTTGCAGAGGGTAACGTGGTATTCAGTGACGGACAGGTAAAAACCCTATCCGATAAAGCAGTGAACAATCTCAATACAGACTATGTTGAACTGAAGAACACCAAATACCAATTTCTTTGTGAACCTGGGCGTGGCGAAGCTGTTTACGTATCAAAAACGGGGAAAGCCGTTTATGAAATTGAAGACGGCTCGATCACCTCTTGCCCAGAAGGTGATAATTCGTGGCGCATGTCCGCATCAAGTATTGAAATTGATCAAAACGAAGAAGAAGCCACATTTTTCAACCCTCGCTTTGAAGTTCAAAGCGTGCCGATTTTCTACCTACCTTACTTAACCGTGCCTATCGGTGATACCCGTAAAACGGGTTTCCTCTACCCAACGGCATCGTATGGTTCAAGCGACGGTATTGAGTTTGAAGTTCCAATCTACTGGAACCTCGCGCCAAATTACGATTTAGAAACCACGCTAAAATACATGGAAAAGCGAGGCACACAACTTAATAGTACCTTCCGCTACTTAACTGGCATTGGTGAAGGTCAGATTAAGTCTGAATACTTACCTGATGATAAAAAGTATCTGGAAAAAGATGATCGCTGGGCGATGCAATACACCCATGACGGCATTTATCAGCAGAATTGGAAATTCCATATCGATTACTCAAAAGTAAGCGATATTGATTATTTTACCGATTTGGACTCCAACATTGGTAAGCGTGAAGATGGTCAGTTGATTCAAGAAGGCGAATTCCAGTACCGTACCAATAACTGGGATGCAACTCTACTGGCTCGTGATTTCCAAGTACTAACTGAAGCAGGTGGCTTGCCATATCGGATTTTGCCGCAAGTATCCTTTAACTATTACTCACCTGAATTAATGCCATTTTTGGATTTTGATTTAGTTAGTCATGTATCTCGATTTGATACTGATGACAAAACCAAACCTTCTGCCACTCGTGTGCATATAGAACCGGGCATTACGATTCCGATTAGCACCACATGGGGTACATGGACTAACGAAGCCCGTATTTTAGGTACCTATTATCAACAAGATCTAAACAAAATAAATCTAAGCGACCCGCAATTTGATAGATATAACCTAAAAGAAAACGTCACTCGCGTAATACCAGAATTTCGTTCCCATGCCGGTATCGTTCTTGAGCGCAACACCTATGCTTTTGGCGGTTATACACAAACGCTAGAGCCACAAGTTCAATATCTGTACGTGCCAAAAGAAGATCAATCTGACATCTATCTTTATGATACAACGTTATTGCAAACAGACTATTATGGTCTGTTCCGCAGTCGTAAATACAGTGGTGTTGATAGAATTGCCGCGGCAAACCAATTTAGCTATGGTGCATCAACTCGTTTCTTTGATGATCTATACAAAGAACGTCTGAATATCTCTTTTGGTCAAATTTTCTACCTAGATAAATCAACCAAGAACTCAGACCCAATCGCCCAAGATCAAGAGTCAACCAGTTATTCGGCATGGGCAATTGAGATGGACTTCAACTTTTCTGACTACTTGCTCTATCACGGCGGCGTCCAATACGATGTTGACTCTAGTGAAATGCAGTTAAGTAACAGTACATTAGAGTACCGCTTTGACAAAGGTTACCTTCAAGGTAACTACCGTTACGTAACGAAGAAGTATATCGAGCAAACTGTTGACCTAGAAAGTATTGATGTGAACAACGGCATTGATGGCATCACTCGTGATGGTATATCCCAAGCTGGTATTTTAGCTGGCTACGCCTTTTCACCAAGCTGGAATGCTAGTGCTCAATATTTCTATGATTTAACCACCGACCAATCGATTGAGTGGCTAGCTCGTTTAAATTATATCGATGACTGTTGGTATATTGGCTTTACTTACAGCAATCAATTACGCGGTTGGGACCCTGATTTTGTCAGCTATCCAAGTGCCGAGCCTAATTACGAAAATAACTTCAGCATCAATTTTGGTATTGTAGGTTTTGGCACCAATATGGGTACAGGCTCGGGCTTGTCTGAAAATGACAACGGCAGCAATTCTCTGGGCTACGGACGCCCATTCTTCTTAAACAACTAATTTTTCAAGCCAGTCGATTTAGACTGGCAAACATCTAAGGGTTATTGATGAATACTTGGAAAACGACGCTGCTTACCCTTGTAGCGGCAGGTCACATCGGCGCAGCAAGTGCTAACGTAGTCGAAATGGACAAAGTGGCAATTATCGTGAATGACGGCGTAGTGCTACAAAGCGATATTAATACCGCGCTAAAAACTCTCACCATCAATGCAAAGAAAAATGGTCAATCACTACCTGATCAAGATGCATTGATTAAACAAGTAGAAGAAAAACTGATCCTTGAAACGATTCAGCAACAAGAAGCGGAACGCATTGGTGTTCGTATCGATGACAGCCGATTAAATAGCGCCATCGAAGACATTGCAAAAAAAAACCAGCAAACGGTTGATGAATTAATCACAGCAATTAGTGCAGAAGGCATTAGTTATTCAGAATTTCGCGAACAGGTTCGTAAAGAGATCTCTGCAAGTGAAGCGCGCAATACACTAGTCCGCCGCCGTGTAAATATTCTTCCAGCTGAAGTAGATAATCTGGCTGAAGTATTAGCAAATGAGACTAATGCGACGGTTCAGTACAAAATTGGTCATATCCAATTACGTGTTGCCGATGGCGAAGATAAAACTGAGACTCAAGCACTCGCGAACGAATTAGTGGACAAGCTAAATAATGGCGAAGATTTCGAGAAATTAGCTTACGCATATTCGAAAGGTCCTAAAGCACTTCAAGGTGGTGACTGGGGATGGATGCGCAAAGAAGAGATGCCAACCATTTTTGCTGACCAAATTAAACTGCAAAATAAAGGCAGCATTATCGGTCCTTTCATCAGCGGTGTCGGTTTCCACATTTTAAAAATTGAAGATGTGAAAGGTCTTGAGACGGTTGCGGTAACGGAAGTCAATGCGCGTCACATCCTAATTAAGCCAACTGTAATCTTGAGTGATGAAGGCGTACAGAAGCAACTCAATGAGATTGTTCGCCAAATCAATTCCGGGGAGGCTACTTTTGGTGAACTAGCACAACAATATAGCCAAGACCCTGGCTCGGCTGCGAAAAATGGTGAATTAGGCTATCAAACTTCTGATCTCTACGTGCCAGAGTTCAAACACCAAATTGATACTCTCGCGGTTAACCAAATCAGTGCTCCATTTAAAACCGTTCACGGCTGGCATATCGTTGAAGTCATCGATCGCCGTGAAGTAGACCGTACCGACTCAGCAATGAAAAACAAAGCTTACCGCATCTTATTTAACCGTAAATTCAACGAAGAAGTGAGCGCATGGCTACAAGAAATTCGTGCCGCTGCCTACGTTGAAGTTGTGGAGGATCTACAAAATGTCAATTAAGCGAATTGTGGTTACTGCGGGTGAGCCTTCTGGTATTGGTCCAGACCTAGTGTTAGCGCTTTCTAAAGAGAGCTGGGATCACCAAATTATTGTCTGTGCCGATAAAACAATGCTTACTGAGCGAGCAAAGCTGCTTGGTATTGACGTTATTTTGCATGACTATGATCCAGCAAAACCAGCAACGGAACAACAAGCCGGTTCACTGATCGTCGATCATGTTGCTACCGCTCAAGCCGTTCAAGCTGGCGAACTAAATGAAGCCAATAGCCACTACGTGTTGCAAACACTTGAGCGCGCAGCGAATGGCTGTATGAATGGTGAATTTGATGCCGTCGTCACTGGTCCCGTCCATAAAGGTGTGATCAATCGTGCTGGCGTTGCGTTTAGCGGGCATACAGAATTCTTTGCCGAAAAATCGAATACTCCGTTAGTGGTCATGATGCTGGCAACTGAAGGGCTACGCGTTGCTCTTGTCACCACACATATACCTCTAGCTTGCATATCTAAAGCGGTGACGGCCGAGCGCCTCGAAAAAATCATCGATATTTTACATACCGATTTAGTAGAAAAATTTGCTATTCATCAACCAAACATCTATGTTTGCGGGCTTAACCCTCACGCTGGGGAAGATGGCTGTTTAGGCAGAGAAGAAATAGAGACGATTACGCCAACTTTGGAGCGTATCAAGCAGGAGAAAGGCATTAACCTGATTGGTCCTCTTCCAGCTGACACCATCTTTAACGAAAAGTACTTACAAGATGCTGATGCTGTATTGGGCATGTATCACGACCAAGTACTTCCCGTGCTAAAATACAAAGGGTTTGGTCGTTCAGTGAATATCACTCTTGGACTGCCATTCATTCGGACATCGGTGGACCACGGCACAGCGCTTGATCTCGCTGGTACTGGTCTAGCGGATACAGGGAGCTTCCGAACAGCATTGTCGCACGCAATAGATTTAGTAGAGAAGAAACAATGAGAAATGATGTCCACCTAGGACACAAAGCGCGTAAACGTTTTGGTCAAAACTTCCTAAACGATCCTTATATCATTGATGGTATTGTTTCCGCTATCAATCCACTTCCAGGGCAAAACCTGGTTGAGATAGGTCCTGGTCTTGGTGCTATCACCGAGCCAGTTGGTCGTGAAGTCGATAAGTTGACCGTAATTGAGCTTGACCGAGATCTTGCTGAGCGTCTGCGTAACCATCCAGAACTTGCAGATAAATTGACGATCCACGAAGGCGATGCAATGCGCTTCGACTTTACTCAACTGGTTAAGCCAAACAACAAGCTACGTATCTTCGGCAACCTACCATACAACATCTCGACCCCATTGATGTTCCACTTATTTGAATTTCATGCAGATATTCAAGATATGCACTTTATGTTGCAAAAAGAGGTGGTAAACCGTTTAGCGGCTGGACCTGGTAGCAAAACGTACGGAAGATTGACCGTAATGGCTCAATACTATTGCAAAATAGTGCCAGTATTAGAAGTGCCACCAACGGCATTCGTTCCGCCACCAAAGGTGGATTCAGCCGTCGTTCGCTTAATGCCATATGAAACACTGCCACACCCAGCAACCGATATAAAATGGTTAGAACGAGTGTGCCGAGAAGGCTTTAATCAACGTCGCAAGACCGTCCGTAACTGTTACAAGACATTACTTAGCACAGAAACACTAGAAGAGTTAGGTGTTAACCCTTCTATGCGTCCAGAAAACCTAACGTTGGAACAATTCGTTGCCATGGCCAACTGGTTGGCTGCGAACCACGAATAATACAAGATTCCAAGGGCGCTACGGCGCCCTTTTGTTTAACTGTACGAGGAGCTTATATGGATATTTCTCAACCTTGTATAAAAATTCAAGTTCATAGCCGCTATATTGCTGAACAATCGGATCCTGAATCCAATCGCTATATCTTTGCTTACCTAATTACCATTAAAAATCTCAGCACCGAAACCGTACAATTGTTCAGTCGACACTGGTTAATTACCGATGCTAACGGTAAAAAACTCGCTATAGAAGGCGAAGGCGTCGTTGGTCAACAGCCTTTCATCGCAGGACACGACGAATACACCTATACCAGTGGCACGGCCATCGAAACACCAGTTGGCGTGATGCAAGGGCATTACATTATGCTAGATGCCAAAGGTAAAGAATTTACGGCCGAGATAGAACCATTTAGACTAGCAATCCCCAATATCTTAAACTAGGAAAACCCTGTGGCAACATACATTGTTGGTGATATTCAAGGTTGTTTTGATGAACTAAAGCAACTCATTGACACCGTTCAATTCGATCCAACCGTTGATCAGCTTTGGATTGCGGGCGACTTAGTAGCAAGAGGTCCTAAGTCATTAGAAACCTTAAGATTCATCAAGAATCTTGGTGACAGTGCTCGGGTTGTGCTTGGCAATCACGATCTCCACCTCTTAGCGGTATCGCTCGGTATCCATCGTATCAAAGACAAAGATAAAACTGCGCCCATTTTTACCGCTGCAGACAAAGATGAGTTATTGAACTGGCTTCGTCACCAACCACTATTAGCCGAACATGATGAGTTTGTTATGAGCCATGCGGGGATCTCTCCACAATGGGACTTAACAACTGCGCGCTCGACCGCTCGCGAAGTTGAACAGATCTTACAAAGCGATAATTGGGCTTGGTTGATTGAAAATATGTACGCCAATCAACCTGATCTTTGGAGTGACGATTTACAGGGGATAGAGCGTTATCGTTATATCATCAATGCCTATACTCGCATGCGTTACTGCTTTGCCAATAGCCGATTAGATATGGCATGCAAACTACCACCAAATGAAGTCAATGAAGGTGATCTCATGCCTTGGTTCGAGCTTCCCAACCGGATCAAATTGGATAAAAAAATTCTCTTTGGTCACTGGGCTGCCCTTGAAGGACATAACGGTGAGCATGAAATAGGTTTAGATACTGGCTGTGTATGGGGAGGCGTGCTAACGATGCTACGTTGGGAGGATCAGCAATTCTTTGTTCAACCAGCGCTGTAGAAGATATGGCTGGAGAAAGCTCCAGCCAATTATACTAGACGCTCTTATCTAAAATCACAAAACGCATATTGTAGGCGTTCTTTTCATCTGCAGCGTAGTTTTCCGAATAGCTCTCGGCAAAAGCATCACTCCACGCAGGAAATTGTGTATCACCATCAATCTGCGCATCAATATGAGTAATATAAAGTTTATTCGCTAATGGCAAACATGCTGAATAAATCGCGCCACCGCCGATAATCATCACTTCTTCTACATCGCCCACCGCTTGCAAGGCATGTTCAATCGAAGTCACGGTAATAACGCCCTCGATAGATAATTGATTGTCGCGACTAATTATTATGTTCAGACGACCAGGTAAAGGACGACCAATTGACTCGTAAGTCTTACGCCCCATGACAACTGGTTTTCCCAGCGTACAACGCTTAAACCACGCAAAATCAGCAGGTAAATGCCATGGCATTTGATTGTCTTTACCAATAACACGCTCGTCTGCCATCGCGGCAATCATGCTAATAATCATCAAGCTATTCCTATTTTGACTAAACGAATCCGACTATACAATCGGTCGACGACGATAGAATAACAAGCCAGGCATCGCTAAGCCAACCGCTAATCCGGCGATAATAAACATCGCCTTTAAAAAGTTAGTTGCCAGCATTTCTAACAACTGCGGCTCAAAACCTCGATGATTAAGTTCAACAAGCGCAATCATTGCTTTAAATGCATACACTCCCGGAACCATCGGAATTAAAGAAGCAACGGTAAACACTTTCGGATGGGCGAATAACTTGTGCGACCAATGCACACCAATCATGCCAACGAATGTCGCAGCAAAGAAAGTTGCCCACTCAATAGGAATACCAAAGTGCATCATCAGATAACGAGAGCCATGCCCTATTGCACCGCCAAGAGCACAATACTTTAAAGCCTTAACTGGCACATTAAAGACTAAAGCAAAGCCAATCGCCGGAATTGATGCAAAAAACATATCATTAAGAAGTCCGACAAACAAAGCACTCATCGTCATAGTAACCATCCCCAAACATCAAATATGCTCATCGCTGCGATAATGCCTAAGCAAGTCGCCAGTGTTAATAAACTTGCCATGACAAAGCGGGCAATACCAATATCAATATAGCCTTTTAGCATATCCGCAACGCAGTTAATTAATGGAACACCTGGAACCAACATCAGCACAGAAGATGCCATAACTATAGTGGGTGTATTACCGATATTGTAGATGTAAGCCTGAACAGAAATAGCGGTGGTAACAAAAGCCGTTACGGTAAAATTAAGGAGTGGATTAAAGTGTCGGTGACCAATTTCTTGGCGTACGAACATACCGACGGCTGAGGCAATAAATGTCATACCAAATACCAACCAATCACCGCCAGCAAGACGGGCAAATGCCGCACAAGATAAGCCGATCATTACCACAACTAACCATCGATTGTAGCGCTCAGGGCTAATTTGATTAAGCTTATGTTGAGCGAGATAATCATCGATGATGCCACGTTCAAGCATGATACAGATACGCTGAACTTGGGTTACCACCCGCATATTGATACCACGATCAGCACAACGCCTAGCAGTAGTAATGCAATGACCACGATTCACAGTGGTAACAACAAGTGAGCTAGCAGAGAGTGATACTTCGACTTCATCCATACCACAAGCGAGACCAATTCGCTCCATTATACTGCCTACTAAGGCACTCTCGGCACCGTGAGCCAGTAGCATTTGCCCTGCTTGTGCAATTAAGCGAGACACAGCCCTTTGCTTTGTATCCATACTGATTTAACGACTCCCTAAATCAACTCTCTTCATAAAAAGGCTGACATTGTGACCAAGTTTCCAGCAAATAACTTTGATTTAAAACGTAATTTGATTTCAGATGTAAAAAAGCCGCAAATTAATTGCGGCTTTCATTTACATTTAAAAATTAGTCGCGAACATAGACAACGTGACCGTCATCTTCTTCATCATCCCAATCTTCATCATCTTCATCGTCATCTTCAGTGATAACATTATTACCAGACATCGCGTCTTTATGGTAATCGTCCCACATGAAGTCAACTTTCTCTTCTTCAGTGATCTCTTCTTCACTGCGAGGAAGCGTATCCATAAAGTCTGCTAGTTTGTAACAAAGCTCTTTTGTACCAAGCTTATTCAAAGCAGAAACTTTAAAGACTTCTTCTTCCCAACCTAGTGCATCGATAACACCTTGAATCACCTCATCGGCTTCTTTTTCAGGCATTAGATCAACTTTGTTGAAGACTAACCAGCGAGGCTTATCAGCTAGTTTCTCGCTGTACTGCTCTAATTCATCAATGATCGTCAATGCATTTTGGATCGGATCTGATTGATCAATCGGCATGATGTCGATCATATGTAGCAATACACGACAACGCTCTAGGTGTTTAAGGAAGCGGATACCGAGACCTGCGCCATCAGCAGCACCTTCAATCAAACCAGGAATATCAGCAACGACAAAGCTCTTTTCAGCGACAACACTGACCACACCTAAGCTTGGGATTAGCGTAGTAAATGGGTAATCTGCCACTTTTGGTTTTGCAGCTGAAACTGCGCGAATGAAGGTTGATTTACCCGCATTAGGCAGACCAAGCATACCAACATCAGCTAGCAACAATAGCTCAAGGCGCATTTCACGCATCTCACCTTTAGTACCTAGCGTCTTTTGACGTGGGGCACGGTTTACAGAAGACTTAAAACGCTGGTTACCTAAACCATGCCAGCCGCCTTTAGCGACCATTAGCTTCTTACCGTGCTCAGCTACCTCAGCAACAACTTCATTAGTGTGGATGTCAACAGCACGCGTACCAACAGGAACACGCAGGACCATATCTTTACCGCGTTTACCGGTACAGTTACCACCACGACCATTTTCACCACGTTCCGCTTCATAGAAGCGCTGGAAGCGATAATCGATTAGCGTGTTTAGGTTCTCATCAGCTTGAATATAAATATCGCCACCGTCGCCACCATCACCACCGTCAGGACCACCTTTGGTAATGAATTTCTCACGCCAAAAACTTACTACACCACTACCGCCATCGCCGGCTTGAACTTTAACTACCGCTTCATCAACGAATTTCATCTGTTACTCCGCATTTTGTGCGTGCAATATCATCTACAAGGCTAATTTTAGCTCATTGACAATAATATAAACTCTAGCAGATCCCATATACAGATCGATCACCTGAGATCTTGGGTCGCTCTACTTTGGACCAAATAACGAGAGGTTTTTCTCATCAGCAGACTAACCAACTAAAAGCCTCTGGTTATTTGCCCTTGCTAAAAATAAAAAACCCCGCCGAATCGGCAGGGCTTTTAAATTCAGCTAGAAACCAAATTCTAAGCTAGAAGTGTGAATTACTCAGCAGCTTCGATGCTTACAAATTTACGGTTTTTAGGACCTTTCACTTCAAATTTCACTTTACCTTCAGTAAGAGCGAAAAGAGTGTGGTCTTTACCAAGGCCTACGTTGTTACCAGCGTGGAATTTAGTACCACGTTGACGAACGATGATGTTACCTGCAAGAACAGACTCGCCACCGAAACGTTTAACACCTAGGCGTTTGCTTTCTGAATCGCGGCCGTTACGAGTAGAACCACCAGCTTTTTTGTGTGCCATTGTTAAGCTCTCCTAATTCGATTAAGCGTTGATTGCAGTGATTTTCACTTCAGTGAACCACTGACGGTGACCTTGCTGCTTACGAGAGTGCTTACGACGACGGAACTTAACGATTTTAATTTTATCGCCACGACCGTGTTGTACAACTTCAGCTACAACTTTGCCACCCTCAACAAGAGGAGCACCAACGTGAATGTTTTCACCGTTAGCAACAAGTAGAACTTTATCAAATTCAACAGTTGCACCAGTTTCAACGTCTAATTTTTCTAAGCGAAGAGTTTGACCTTCGCTTACACGGTGTTGTTTACCACCAGATTGGAAAACAGCGTACATATTTTACTCCGCTTTTTCCGCACAGCCTTCTCATTTACTTTGAGCAATTGGGTGTGCGCTAATAATCATCAATAGGGCGCAGATTCTACAGAAGAGCTTTGCCTATGACAAGCCATATTTTTAAAAAATTGGCGAAAAGCTAGTCGCCAATTAAAAGTGCCGAAATCATGCCCTTAAAGCATGTATTTATCAACGTTTTTTAGTGTATTATTCATCTATTAAGTAGATAAAGACACCAGACAGGTTCTAACCTCAGCCGGAATTACAATGGATTTTAAAGCTATCCAAACGCTTACTGCCGAAGACATGGCAAAAGTGAACAAAACTATTCAAGCCCAGCTTAACTCTGATGTATCTCTAATCAATCAACTTGGTTTCTATATTGTTGGTAGCGGGGGCAAACGCCTACGTCCACTTTTAGCGATATTGTCAGCTCGTGCGCTTGGCTATCAAGGAAGTGCACACACAACAGCGGCAGCCTTTATTGAGTTCATTCATACCGCAACGTTACTACATGATGATGTTGTGGATGAGTCAGACATGCGTCGTGGTAAAGCAACCGCTAATGCGGCGTTTGGTAATGCAGCCAGCGTGCTGGTTGGAGACTTCATCTACACTCGTTCATTCCAAATGATGACCGAGCTAGGTTCAATGAAAATCCTTCAGCTCATGAGTAATGCAGTAAACGTCATCGCCGAAGGGGAAGTTCTGCAGTTAATGAACTGTAACAACCCTGACACGACTGAAGAAAGCTACATGCAAGTCATCTATTCAAAAACAGCGCGTCTATTTGAAGCAGCAACGCAAATTGGCGCCATTATGACTGACTCTTCTGCCGACATTGAACTGGCAATGCAAAACTACGGTAAATACTTAGGGACGGCATTTCAGTTAATCGATGATGTGATGGACTACACTGCGGATGGCGAAGAGATGGGTAAAAATGTTGGTGATGACCTCGCTGAAGGAAAACCAACACTTCCTCTAATCCACGCCATGCAAAACGGCAACGAAGATCAAGCGAAGATGATCCGTGAAGCGATCGAAAAATCTAATGGCATGGATCGTTTAAATGATATTTTATTGGCAATGGATCAAACAGGATCGTTAGAGTACACCCGTAATAAAGCTATCGAAGAAGCAGATAAAGCGATTGCTGAATTATCAGTACTTGCTGAATCAGACTACAAGCAAGCACTCATCACACTTGCTCATCTATCTGTACATCGCAGTAAATAACGACCTCATTTAGCGTGCTATAGACATAAAGGCAAGCCATCAGGCTTGCCTTTTTAATAATACTGATCGCAACCAAAATGCAGTTGCGGCTGATCGATTAATTCTTCAATTCCTACATAAAATTGGTAATGGCTTTGTTGGTTTTCAATTAACAATGAATGCATTATTTCATCGACTACCAGCACTTTCCCAACACCTTGAGCACTTTCGACCAGCATACCTTGCTTAATATCTGTGAGTTCCATGTCTAGCCTCCTCCTCTACCAACATTAATTTTAGGACGATACATTGAAAGGATCAAAAAAGCCGACACTAGGCCGGCTTTCTATACACATTCGAATATTACTATAGGATATAGGCTACTTAACGAAATCGACACCAATTTGAATATCATCGCTTAACGTTTCTAGCATGCCATCTAATGCCGCTTTTTCATAAGTGCTTAGCGTGCCGTAATCAAGTATTTCTTCGACACCATTTTTACCTAACTTAATCGGCTGTGCAAAGAATGACGTATGCTCTCCAGCACCTTCAACATAAGCACACTCAACAACGTTTTCTTCACCTTGCAATGCTTTCACTAGCGCAAGACCAAAACGGCATGCCGCCTGCCCCATCGATAACGTTGCAGAACCACCACCCGCTTTAGCTTCTACAACTTCGGTTCCTGCGTTTTGGATACGTTTAGTTAGTGCGTCTATTTCTTCATTACTAAATTCAACACCTTCCACTTGAGAAAGGAGTGGTAAAATCGTTACACCAGAGTGACCACCAATCACGGGAACACGAACATCACCTGGATCTTTGTCCTTTAGATCGGCAACAAACGTCTCTGAACGAATAACATCAAGAGTGGTTACACCAAATAGTTTGCGCTTGTCGTAAACACCTGCTTTTTTCAGTACTTCTGCTGCAATTGGCACGGTAGTATTGACAGGGTTAGTGATGATACCAATACATGCTGTTGGACAGACCACCGCAATTTTTTCCGCTAGTGCCTTAACAATACCAGCATTCACGTTGAAAAGATCAGCACGATCCATACCTGGCTTACGAGCAACCCCAGCAGAAATCAAAACAACATCAGCACCTTCTAGCGCCGGTGTTGGATCTTCTCCCGCATAACCTTTAATAGATACTGGTGTTGGAATATGGCTAAGATCAGCGGCAACACCTGGCGTAACAGGAGCGATATCATAAAGTGCTAAATCTGAGCCTGCAGGAAGGCGATTCTTAAGCAATAGGGCTAGGGCTTGTCCGATGCCTCCAGCGGCACCAATTACGGCTACTTTCATCGTAGTTCTCCTTGAGAGGTAGTCTCTTCTATTATTTGGTAGGGTAATTTGTAAACGACTTCGCTAAACAAGCTATAGTATTTAACTTCCAATTACAATTATTTAACCTCATCTTTGCGAGGCTACGCAACTCGCTTTTTACGTGCTACAAGAGTGCGGAGAATAACACGATAACTCTCCGTTCTACTCCGTTTTAAGTAAGGTTAGTGTCAACAAACACTGCCAATTCTTCAGTCAAACTCTCAAGTTATTTTTTGGCGCTAACTGGCACAAAATGCATGGCTATGCGAGACTATGCACTTATCTAAGTTGCGAGTTGAAAGAGAGCTATGCGTCATACAGAAAAACAAGATAACCTCGTGCGTGCTTTTAAAGCCTTATTAAAAGAAGAACGTTTTGGTTCGCAAGGCGACATTGTTGAATCACTAAGAAATGAAGGGTTCGAGAATATTAACCAATCCAAAGTCTCTCGAATGTTGACTAAGTTTGGAGCGGTAAGAACTCGCAATGCAAAAATGGAAATGGTCTACTGCTTACCTGCAGAACTTGGGGTCCCTACCGTCTCTAGTTCACTGCGTGAACTAGTACTAGATGTTGATTACAATGGCGCATTGGTTGTGATCCACACAGGTCCCGGCGCTGCACAGTTAATTGCCCGCCTACTTGATTCACTCGGAAAATCTGAAGGTATTCTTGGTGTTGTCGCAGGTGATGATACAATTTTCATTACTCCTACCCTTTCCATTACAACAGAACAGCTATTCAATTCTGTTTGTGAATTGTTCGAATACGCCGGCTAGAATTCCTAAGCAAAACAGCACATATCACCAATCACACCTACTTTTAGGTGTGATTTGTTTCACAACTTAACCAAAACTCCTACCTAGATCTCATCTACGATAACTACTTGAGGAAAAAGACATTTCCTCATTCAATTGGAATAAAACACTATCTTAATAACTAGTTGCTTTTGCTAAAAACTTTAACAACTGTGTAATTATCTTTGGGTTTTTTGGTATTATTCAGCAACTTTTTCATCAAATGGATTGAAAAAGATGCCGTTTCCAATATAGGAAACTCTTTTAGCGGCTAAACTTGCTGAAGGACTAATAATGAATAAAGGAAGGAACATTCATGGCATTTAACAAACTTATTCAAGCTGGCGCTATTGCTGCAGCAATTATGGGTGCGGGTGCGGTAAACGCACAAGAATTCATTACAATTGGTACTGGTTCAGTTACTGGTGTGTATTACCCTACTGGTGGTGCAATTTGTAAGCTTGTTAACAAAGGACGTAAAACACATAACATTCGCTGTTCTGTAGAATCCACTGGCGGTTCAATTTACAACGTCAACACAATGCGTGCTGGTGAATTGGACTTCGGCATCGTGCAGTCAGATTGGCAGTACCATGGTTACAACGGTACAAGCAAATTTGCAGAACAAGGCCCATACGAACCATTACGAGCTGTTTTCTCTCTACACACAGAACCATTCAATATCATCGCACGTACTGACTCTGGCATTGAAAATGTAGCCGATCTTGCAGGTAAGCGTGTAAATATTGGTAACCCAGGTTCTGGTGACCGTGCAACTATGGGTGTTGTTATGGACGCGATGGGTTGGACGAACGACAGCTTCAAACTCGCTTCGGAACTAAAAGGTTCAGAACGCTCACAAGCTTTGTGTGACAACAAGATTGACGCGTTTGTTTACGTCGTTGGTCACCCGAACGGCTCTATTAAAGAAGCAACCACTTCTTGTGATGCTAAACTGATCCCTGCAACAGGCGAAGCGATCGATAAAATTGTTTCAAACAACCCTTACTATGCATTCAGCACAGTACCAGCTGGTATGTACCGTGGCACTGACAAAGACGTAAATAGCTTTGGTGTTGCTGCAACAATGGTAACGACTACAAACGTTTCTGATGAGATTGCTTACAATGTAGCTAAAGCGGTATTTGAAAACTTCGATACTTTCAAACGTTTACACCCAGCATTTGCAAACCTTAAAAAAGAAGACATGGTTCAAGCCGGTCTTTCTATTCCTTTGCATCCAGGTGCAGTGAAATACTACAAAGAAGTCGGTCTTCTTAAGTAACCGATAATAGCAAGGAGATGCACTCTCCTTGCTAACTCTCTCTATCTAAAATTTAAACTCTTATTTGGGTTTCAAAAATGAACCCCCTCTCTTTTTTATACCTATTTATTCCGGCGCTTATGTAGCTCACTCACTACACTGATATAAGCGCAAGGTTCTATACAGATAATGACGAATCCAAAATAACAAGGATAACCTCCATGACGCAGACTGCTACACCATCGGACGATGTGCAGGAAATGGTAGCTCAAGCCGATACAGGGGCACGCTCACCGAAAGGGATTTCGGGACGTATTCTATGGTTTGTTCCGCTATGTTGGTCTCTATTCCAACTTTGGTATGCCTCTCCATTACCGTTCATTTTTAATTTCGGCATACTTAACGATACAGAAGCTCGCTCCATTCATTTAATGTTCGCGATCTTTTTAGCATTCACCGCTTACCCAGCACTAAAAACATCACCCCGCGATCGAATTCCATTGCTGGATTGGGCGCTCGCGCTCGCAGGTAGTTTTTCTGCTGCTTATATCTATATTTTCTATACCGATCTCGCCGATCGCTCTGGTGCACCAACTCAACCAGATATTGTCATTGCGGTAATCGGTATGTTGCTTCTACTCGAAGCAACTCGTCGTGCTCTGGGTCCTCCTTTGATGATCGTCGCGGCAGTCTTTTTGCTCTATACCTTTGCTGGTCCCCACATGCCAGATGTCATTGCTCACAAAGGGGCGAGTTTAAATAAAGCGATGTCACACCTGTGGTTAACCACTGAAGGGGTATTTGGTGTCGCTCTTGGCGTTTCGACTTCGTTCGTATTCCTGTTTGTACTCTTTGGTGCCATGCTAGAACGCGCGGGGGCCGGTGCATATTTCATCAAAGTGGCGTTCTCGATGCTCGGGCATATGAAAGGTGGTCCTGCAAAAGCTGCCGTCGTCGCTTCAGGTTTATCAGGTTTAGTTTCAGGTTCATCAATCGCAAACGTTGTAACGACAGGTACGTTCACTATTCCATTGATGAAACGCGTCGGCTTCCCCGGCACCAAAGCGGGGGCAGTAGAAGTAGCCGCATCGACCAATGGTCAATTAACACCGCCTATTATGGGTGCTGCCGCCTTTTTAATGGTGGAGTATGTGGGTATTTCTTATGTAGAAGTGATCAAAGCAGCCTTACTACCAGCGCTGATCTCTTATATCGCACTAATTTATATTGTTCACTTAGAAGCATGTAAAGCAGGGATGACAGGGCTTCCTCGTCGCCATAATCCTACGATGCTACAAAACCTACTGTCATTTACCGGTACGATTTTAGGCTTAGTCGTAATTAGCGCCTTTGTTTACTACGGTATCGGTTGGACCAAAGATGTCTTTGGAGCCGCCGCGACTCCTATTGTCGCTGTTGCTGTTTTAATCGCATATATTGCATTACTTCGTGTTTCAGCCAAATACGCTAACGCAGGTAATATTGAGATTGACGCCCAGTTAACAGAAGTGCCAGATCCCGGTCCAACAGTGAAATCCGGTCTACATTTTCTACTACCGATCGTAGTTTTAGTTTGGTGCTTGATGGTAGAACGTTTCTCGCCGGGCTTATCTGCATTTTGGGCAACCGTGTTTATGATCTTTATTTTGATCACTCAACGACCACTATTGGCATTGATGTCAAAGTCAGACGATGTTGCCGAGCAAACCAAACGAGGTTTTGTTGACCTAGCAGAAAGCCTAGTAACTGGTGCTCGTAATATGATCGGTATTGGCGTGGCGACGGCAGCGGCAGGTACCGTCGTCGGTGTCGTAACACTGACTGGTATCGGCTTGGTTATGACGGAATTTGTTGAGTTTATTTCCGGCGGTAACATTATGTTGATGTTGCTGTTTACTGCCTTAATTAGTTTGATCCTTGGCATGGGCTTACCAACCACAGCAAACTACATCGTCGTTTCTACCTTGATGGCGCCTGTCATCGTTACACTCGGCGCACAACATGGCTTGATCATTCCATTGATCGCCGTGCATTTGTTTGTATTCTACTTTGGTATTTTGGCTGATGATACGCCGCCAGTTGGTTTAGCCGCCTTCGCCGCGGCGGCAATCGCAAAATCTGACCCTATACGCACTGGTATTCAAGGGTTTACCTACGATATACGAACCGCCATATTGCCGTTTATGTTCATCTTCAATACTCAGCTACTGCTGATGGGCATCGACTCATGGTGGCATTTAATGCTAACCGTCATATCATCAATCATTGCCATGCTGCTCTTCTCCGCCGCCACACAAGGTTGGTGGTTTACACGTAATAAATGGTGGGAGACGGTTTTGCTTTTAGTGCTCACCTTCTCATTTTTCCGCCCGGGTTTTTGGTGGGATATGATCTACCCAGCAAAAGTGTTGTCACCCGGTACTGATATCGCACAAATAGCTGAGACACTCCATGTTGGTCAATCATTAGAACTAAGAGTTGCAGGTGAAAACTTAGAAGGAAACATGGTTGAGAAAACAGTTCGATTACCATTTGAAGATGGCGCAAAAACGGCCGAAGAACGGATAAGTTCAATGGGGCTAATGCTTATTGAAAATGAAGGTCGAATGATCGTCGATATGGTGGAATTTGGTAGCCCGGCAGAAGCCTCTGGTGTCGACTTCGATTGGCAAATTAAATGGGTAGTGCAAGAGGCTGAAAGACCGATGAAAGAGTGGGTATTCATACCATGTCTATTGTTCGTCATTGTGCTTGCTACAAACCAAAAACGTCGTGCTCGTAGGGAATCGCTGAGCGCTTAACCCGCAAGGTCTCATGGAGTGAGATCTATTAGAGAAATAAGTGATGTATAAACAGATTCTTGTACCCGTAGATTTAAATGAAAACGGTTTCTCTGATCGTGCAGTTGAGCTTGCCGTTTGGCATGCAAAACAATCTAACGCTGAGATTCATTTACTCAATGTATTGCCTGGTATGCATATGTCGATGGTTGCGAGTTATTTTCCCAAAGATGCCGCGCAACAGATGAGGTGCGAGGTGGAAAAACAACTCAAGCAATTTGCACAGCAGCATATTGATGATGGTGTGGCTCATAAGGTTCATATTGCGGAAGGTAAAGCTTACAAAGCCATTTTGAAGTACGCGGAAAAACTCGCGGTCGATTTAATAATCATGCCAAGTCACAAGCGCTCAAAACTTGATAAAGCATTACTTGGATCCGTCACCAGCAAAGTAGTTCAAGCGTCGCCAATTAGTGTATTAGTTGTCAAACCACAAGGCTAACCTCTTCAGCTTTGAAAAATAAAGGCGCTCAAATGAGCGCCTTTTTAATAGTTTATACCTATCAAAAAAATACATTAACCCAGTTTTATTTATTAATCTGCTTGTCGGATAATCTATCTATCGTCATTCAAAAGCCTATTAATTATGAAAAAGACCCTTACCTTTGCCAGCCTTCACTTTACCATTGCCTTCACCGTTGCTTATGTATTAACGGGTGACCTGCTCATCGGTAGTATGATTGCAATGCTTGAGCCTGCGGTTAATACGGTCGCGTTCTATTTTCATGAATTGATATGGAGTAAAACGCTGGCGCTCAAAACATTGGCTAAAAATACTAAAGTCAAAACCATCAGCTTCGCAGTTGTCCATTTTAGCGTAGCGTTTAGTGTCGTTTTCTTCATTACAGGTGATGTATTTGTTGGCGGTATCATGGCAACTATCGAACCTGTCATTAATACCTCCGCTTATTATCTGCATGAAAAACGATGGCTACATAAGCAAGAGCAAAACTGGGCATGTACACATTAAATTGGATAGTGCTGGGCACAAAAATCTTCACTTAGCCCTACATTAAAGCATTGCGTTTGTTCATCTAAACTCACTTCAAGTTGATAAAGATCTGCAGAATTTGGCATATTCGCATCAAAATAGATCGGGGCTTCAATTTGAAATAGAGCACTCGCTTGATTATTTCGAACATCTATTGGAAGGCAATAAGTCATACCATTAAATTTGACCGATGCAGATATTAACCCAGCGGCATACGTGGTGTAATGCAGATCCACCTTAAACTCACAGCCACCACCATGATGCCAAATTTGTTCGGTTGCCACATACTCTAAACGCACGTGACGAATAAACTGCAAATACGGCGCCTGCCAAATAGCCAAGCGCGGATCATGATTATTAAGCTCATTAGCACCAAGGCAGCACACTTGATCTTCATCCTCAATAAGCCAATCATCATCAAATTGAAGAAAAAGAATTTCAAAACGATTACGACCTAACTGTAAGTATGATTTTATATCCTTTTTATATACGGCTTGGGTACCGTCGCAATCAAATACCGCCACACCATTAACTCGAACTTCAGCATGATGCTCAATACCACCGATAACCAAATCAATAGCTGCAAAAGTGAGCATAGCTTCATCGACGTCAATATCGTGCATCAAATGCCACTCTTGTTCGGCAATCACCAACTCAGACAAATCGCTGGGCAGTATTTGGCTTAGAGAGGCAGGAAAGCTAAGATCCCCTTGGGGGATAGATAAATCGGTCAACGGCGATAGCTGCCAAAGTCCTGCGAGAGAGAGTTTCATGTAATATAAACTTGCGCTAGATCAAAGTTAGCTCGATTATAGATAATATAGATACAAAAATACCAGCACTTAGGCTGGTATTTAGTAACTATTTAAAGACGATTAGAAATCTTCATCTTCATCATCTTCTTCAGGGTAAAGCGCATCTTCGCCTTCATAGTATGTGCCCCACCCGTCATAGATAATGTCATATTTTTCAGCAAGTGAAATCAGTTTTTCAACTTGCAGATCAATCGCTTCTGCGTTCAGTGCTGATTGCATCGTTGCATCACAACAAAGCAGTTTATTGCCGTCTTCATCTTCCGTTTCTTCAGCTTCTAAAACCTCAAAACCCATTTTAAACGCTTCTACTACCGCTTTTTCTAATGTGTCAAAGTCTTCGGCAAAAAGATGATGCTCGATCTCGTATAACGAATCTGGATCACTGCCATCTTCTAGCAATGCTTGGATAATATCGCGAGTCTCTTCTTTTTGAATCTCAATTAATTTTTCTACTGACAGATATTCATCTTCGTGAGACATAGTTGTGCTCCAGAGTGTAATAACAATATTGACGATTTCTCGCGACGAAATATCGCATGGTTCGGAAAAAAATACCACCTAGAATCTATGCTTGGCACGATCTTTATTTTGCTGCATCGCTGAATAAAGAGGGCATGCTCACAAAGGCAAATAAGTTCGAAAATAATGTCTATTCACTACTTCAGAATAATGTATGGTTTTATTCGGTCAAGCCATTCATCGTTAAACGCGTGATTATTTTCCCCCGACGCATAAACTAGCAATAAGCAATGAATAGAAAAATGAGTAGATGACACCATTCCCCCCAGCTACCCGAATAGCTAAGCCCGCTACACAGCGTAAAACTCAATTAATCTGACTAGAAAATTCGAATAAAAACGCATCATTTTTGTTTTTATTTCACATCATTTTTTTGTATCAATTTACCCTAAAAACAATAATTTTCAGATTTAAAATCTGAGAATTACATAATATGCAAATTTTACCGTTACAAAACAAACTTGCATCCTTGCGTTAACATTGTCATAAATGTATACCCAAGAAACTTGAAGGTGCAGGTAGGCGGCAAGTAAGAAAGTCCCCTGAGCATAGGTGAACTATGTGATTGGGGCGCACGAACACAGCCAACACCGCTGCAACTTCAAGTATGACGGGGATAGTGAGACTTAAAGTAAGGATACAGAATGAGTAAGTTGCATGTAGGCTCAGAAGTAGGTCAATTGAAACGAGTGCTTTTACACAGACCTGAGCGTGCTCTAACCCACCTCACCCCGTCGAATTGTCATGAACTACTTTTTGATGATGTACTCGCCGTGGAAGCCGCTGGGGAAGAACACGATGTGTTTGCCAACACATTGAGAGATCACGGTGTTGACGTGTTGCTACTGCACGATCTTCTCGTCGAAACCTTAGACATCCCTGACGCAAGAGAATGGCTGCTTAATAGGCAAATCTCTGATTTCCGCTATGGTCCAATGTTTGCACGTGATTTTCGAGATTACTTATCAAAGATGGATAACGAGCATTTAGCGTGTGTACTACTAGGCGGCTTAGCTTATTCAGAACTACCTTTTAAATCGGCATCCATTTTACCTAAGTTACACCGACCATTAGATTTCGCAATCGAACCTTTACCCAATCATCTCTTTACCCGTGATACCTCTTGTTGGGTTTATGGCGGCGTATCTTTGAATCCTATGATGATGCCAGCACGCCAGCGTGAGACGAATCATCTACGAGCCATCTACCATTGGCACCCGATCTTTGCAGGGCAAGAGTTTATTAAGTATTTCGGTAATGAAGATCTTCACTATGACAATGCAAACATTGAAGGTGGCGATGTTTTGGTGATAGGTAATGGCGCGGTGGTGATAGCTATGTCAGAGCGAACCACCTCCCAAGGGATTGAGAACTTGGCTGCACAATTATTTAAACATCAGCAAGCGTCACAAGTGATTGTTACTGAACTTCCCAAAAATAGAGCTTGTATGCATTTGGATACGGTGATGACCCATATTGATGTCGATACATTTTCACTCTATCCAGAGATTGTAAGAAAAGACATGAACACATGGTGCTTGAGTCCGAAACAAGATGGACAACTTAAGATAGAACAGACCAATAATCTCATCGGGTCTATTGAGAAAGCGCTCGGTTTTGATGCTTTGAGGATAATTACCACTGGTGGTAACAGTTACGAAGCGGAACGTGAACAATGGAATGATGCCAACAATGTACTAACGGTTAAACCGGGGGTTGTGATTGGTTATGAACGTAATGTTTATACCAATGAAAAATATGACAAAGCGGGAATAACTGTTCTATCTGTACCGGGAAATGAACTTGGACGAGGCCGTGGTGGAGCGCGCTGCATGAGCTGCCCAATTGAACGAGAAGGGATTTAGCGTCTTAAGTTATCGCCTATACCCAAGAAACTTAAAGGTGCAGGTAGGCGGTAAGTAAGAAAGTCCCCTGAGCATAGGTGAACTATGTGATTGGGGCGCACGAACACAGCCAACACCGCTGCAACTTCAAGTATGACGGGTATATAAACAATAAAGCAGCGCTATACGCTGCTCTATTGTTTTGTCGAAATAGAGTTGGTTACTCAGTACCACCAACGGTAAGCGAATCTATCTTCAATGTTGGTTGACCTACACCAACAGGGACACTTTGCCCGGCTTTACCACACACACCAACACCACGATCAAGACTCAGATCATTACCCACCATGGAGACTTGTTGCATCGCCTCAATTCCAGAACCGATCAGCGTTGCGCCTTTTACTGGGCGAGTAATTTTACCATCTTCGATCAAGTAGGCTTCTGAGGTAGAGAATACAAATTTACCCGAAGTAATATCCACTTGTCCGCCACCAAAATTAGGCGCGTACAAACCTTTCTTAACCGTTGAGATAATCTCTTCCGGTGAATGCTCACCAGCTAACATGTAAGTATTGGTCATGCGTGGCATTGGCAGATGGGCATAAGACTCACGGCGACCGTTACCGGTTGGAGCAACCCCCATCAAACGCGCATTGAGCTTGTCTTGCATGTAGCCTTTAAGCACGCCATTCTCGATTAAGGTATTGTATTGACCAGCAACGCCTTCATCATCCACATTCAATGAGCCACGTAGATCGGTCAATGTACCGTCATCAACAATAGTACAATGTTTAGAGGTCACCTGCTCACCAACACGACCACTAAATACTGACGATTCTTTGCGGTTAAAATCGCCTTCTAAACCATGACCTACCGCTTCATGTAAAAGTACGCCCGGCCAACCTGAACCAAGTACCACTGGCATTGTGCCTGCAGGGGCGGCATCGGCTTCTAAATTAACTAAAGCCATGCGAATCGCCTCATCCGCATATTGGTACGCAACCTGCTGTCCTTGTTGAGAAGTTAAGAAGTAATCGTAAGTAAAGCGACCACCACCACCAGCACTGCCGCGCTCTCTGCGCTCACCGCGCTGCGCTAATACTGTAATAGACAAACGAACCAAAGGACGTACATCGCCCGCATAGGTGCCATCCGTTGCAGCAACCAGCATCTGCTCATGCACACCACTTAAGCTAACCGAAACTTCTTGAATTAACGGTTCTTTGGTACGGATGTAAGCATCTAATTCTTTAAGCAGTACTGTTTTTTGTTGCTTTTCCCAACATTGCAGCGGGTTAGCTGCTTGATAGTACGCTTGATTATCAAAACGTTTGAAGGCCTGCACTTTGCCATTTTTACCTTGTTGAGCAATACCACGCGCTGCAATTGCGCTTTGCTTTAAACCTTCAAGTTGAATTTGGTCTGAATAGGCGAAGCCTGTTTTCTCACCCGTTACCGCGCGAACACCAAGACCACAGTCGATGTTAAATGAGCCATCTTTAATAATGCTATCTTCTAAAACCAGAGACTCGTGCCAGCTGGATTGGAAATAGATATCAGCGTAGTCAATCTGACGAGTCGCGATACTTTCTAAAGTACTCGCGATATCCTGCTCTGTTAGACCAGCAGGTTTAAGTAGGGCTTCTTCTACGTGATTAATTGTCATATTTCGCTCTTAAATTTTAATTCGACTATCAAAGCGGTTATGGGTCATAACCGGCATTGTCGCTCTGATCTCTGTCACGGCTTGTAAGTCTAACTCAACTAATAAGTTACTAGGCGCGTCATCTAAACGAGCAATAACGTCACCCCATGGCGATATCACCATGGAATGCCCCCATGTTTGTCGTCCACCTAAATGAACACCCGTTTGGTTAACGGCGACAATCCAAGATTGCGTTTCTATTGCGCGGGCAGTAAGTAATGGCTGCCAATGAGCTTGCCCCGTCACCGCAGTAAAAGCGGCGGGTACAACCATTACATTCGCACCTTGTTTAGCCAACTCACTGTACAGTTGAGGAAAGCGCACATCATAACAAATCGTCAGCCCTAAATGTGCAAACGGTGTTTCTAACGACACAATTTCATTGCCCGGTAGAAACGTTTCCGATTCACGGTAACGTTGGTGGCTATCTGCGACATCAACATCAAACATGTGCAACTTATCATAATTCGCCATCAACTCCCCAGCATTGTTGTATACCAGCAAAGTCGTTGTAACATCTGATTGGCGTTGAATCGGGAAGCTGCCAATAACAAGCCATACTTGATATCGCTTAGCCATGTTTGACAATTTTGCTTGAATCTCACCACTATCGAGCGGCTCAGCATGACGGTAATAATCATGGCGTGAACCAAAAACAACAGCATTTTCTGGAGTAATCACCCAAATAGCCCCTTGCTCAGCAAGTACGGCGACTTGTTGCTCGATATAAGCTAGATTTTCCTCCGGATTGGCTCCAGAGGTCATTTGTATCAAGCCAACTCTATCCATGAGTAACCCTCCTCAATTGACTGCATCCAATAACTTCTTCGGTAATTTGAATTCACCTTTACTTCGCGAAACTTCTTTTACTATTGGGGCATCAAGTGGTCCTTTCACCTCGTAATCAACTTGAGTAAATACTTCTACAACAGGTGAAATTACCGTAGTGATCGCCAATACATACAGTGCAGTTTGTGGTGTTACCGCAAAAGCACTTAATACGGGAATACCTGATGTTATATCGGGTACGAAATTCACTTCTGCATCAACCATACGGCTATTTAAATTGGCAAGCCCTTTAATATTCATCTCGCCTGCCACCGCATCCATTCGAATGTCATTGGTCAAAAAGATGCCATTTTTTATCTCACCGCTACCGGTAATCGAGTTAAACGCCATTCCTTTATCGAACACATCACTAAAGTCGAGCTGCATCTTTCGAATAATTGAATCAAGGCTAAACAAGCCGAGCAACCTAGCTGCCCCACTCACATCAGATATCAAACCTTTACCAAGTTTCGTTTTCACATCACCCGACAAGCTACTTACCCGCATTGACCAAGGTGCGCCATTCCATTTAAGTGTGGCACGAATATCAAATGGTGCTTTTTGAATGCCCGATGAAATACCGAAACGTTCCATGACTTCACTATTATTATCACCCGACACCGCAAGCTGCATATTAGTTTGGCTCTGATCATTATCCAGCAACCAACTGCCCGTGACATTGACTTGGCTACTACCACTCTTTAGTGAAAGCTTGCGCCACTCCAAAGTATTGCCTTGCCTATGCAAATCTAGATGCGCTTGACCAAGTTTATAGCCTTGTACCCATAAATCATCGATCGCTAATGTTATGTTGGGTAATTTTTTATGCAACTGACGATCAAATTTTGTCACCAAAGGCAAATTAACATCTTCAGCTTCAAACAAACTACGTCGTTTATTGGTTTTATCTTCTAACCCTGGAATGAAAAGGTGCAAATGATCCAGCTTGACGGATAGATCATATGGGGCGATATAACTCGCCTCTCCTTGAGCCTCTTGGCTAGATAGCTGCATATGCCAGCCAACGTTTTTACGCTTAGCATCAAAATCAACTTCATTCCATTCGATGCCTGCCAGTTGTAACTCATCAACATTCAGATCGATACGTTCCGGCACAGGCACCTTTGGCGTATTCAACCTTGCTAGCATCGACGGTTTGTCTGGTTCTGGCACTGTTAGAGCTTCTAGCCAAGCATCTAAATCAAAATGCGAGGTTCTGACTTGCAAGTGATGCCCCACTATTGGGCTGATCTTAAAACTGCCTTTGCCCAAAATAAGGTTAGTTGCAGTGAGCACTGGCGTATCAGGGCGAATATCTATTTCAGTTTGATATTTAAAATCTGCTAGTTGCAGACGAGCAGCGATGGTTTCTTGATTGCCCGACGCTTGCAGTTTAGCTTTGCCTTTTTCACCCATCTTACGTTTCAGGGGATATGGGTAAGCGCTAGCTAGCATTTGCATGTCTGCACTGGCATCAATTTGATAAGTGAACCCAACATCATTAAGTTGAATCTCAACATTGCTTTGCCATGGCACATGTCCAGACACTGGTTTCAACCACTGCGCTCCGACATAAGGGGCTAAAGGTTTGATCTCCCAATCACCAAGTACATCAATCCCGATGTTATAACCGGTATTTGAGCTTTCACCGTCAAAATCGATTGCAACTGGTTGATCAAGTAAACGAGCAGAAAGACCAGCGGCTTTGACTATATCATTATCAAATTCAATTCGACCGGAAACTTTATCGAGCTCCATTGGTGGTGCATCAATAGTAACGTGGTTATTCTTGAGCTCAGCATACCCCCAAGCTCGGGTATTAAAATCGTGGAACGGGATATGTAATTGGAATTTTGAGCTGACTAAGCCATCAACTTGAACCGCGGTGAGCGCAGCACCGACCGAATCAACTAAAGGCGACGCCATCATATAATCTCGAACCTTGTCGCCATCTCCTTCAACAGACGCTTCAATTTCAATATGACCATTTTCAGCTAATTCAGGAATACGCCCCGTAATCTGTTTGGCTCGTACACCTTTTAATTGCGCGCTACTGGCATCTAAGTGCATCTCATCGTTCTGGAACAGCAAATCGAGCTGTAAATTGGTGATCGCAGGCCAAGCGGTATCAAAACTAAAGGTTCCATCTTTTAGACCGACCCAAGCCTGGAACATACCATCGTTATTTTTGTACGGGAATTGTGCTAGCTCTCCATACCAAAGAAGTTTTGCCGTCTCTGCTTTGCCGCCTTGAATTGCCGCTGAGAGATAATCTGTTAGCTCTTGCCCCAACGCCAGCGCAGGCAAATAGCGCCAAGTTTCACCTGCATTGAACGCATCTGCCTCAGCATAAAATGACAAAAATGGGCTTTTATTTACCGGGAAGTCGAGCCTAAATGCACCTAACGCTTGCAAATCCGGCGTTGCAACCGTCACTTTATCAGCCCAAAGACGCCAGCCTTGCTCACCAAGGTTTTGCCATACGATATCAACTTCACCTTGCTTGATACGCAAAGGGGCTTGAAAGACATCCCCGTAAGGTAATACATCATCGATAATGCGAGCTTTCGCTAGCGCTTGCTGATAGTTACCACTTACTTGCGCTTCGAGATGGTTAATGCCCGGCAATAGCTGCCATTGCTGCATTTTCCCTTGCTCTAGCTTAGCGGAGTATTTTATCGACTCAATCCCATCTGCCATTTGCACACGAATATCTTCTAAACGACCGCCAAGATTGAACTCTTTCAGTAGCTCACTCAACGGGGCTGAATCCGGTGCTAATTTAACTAAAGGTGCGACAGCGGCTAAGTCTAGCTCTGAAGCATTAAGTTGCCATTTATCAGCCTGCCAATTGAAGGCAATATCTAGCTCTGGCCATGGTTGGTCATCTGTTCTTAGCTTAAGTGAGTGAGCATTTACTTGCCAACCTTCACCGCTAGGTTCAAGAACAAACACACCTGATTCAAACATTAGCTCGTGCTTACCATCTTCTTGCCAAAGCAGTTCTGAAGGCAACACTTCTAGGTAAGCATTAACGGGCTTACTGTGGTACAAGGTCAACCAGCTATTAAGGCTGACTTGCCCTTTTTCTATGCCGGTTTCGTGCTGTAGATATTCAGTCAACCAAGGTGTAATGAGGATGTTTTCTGCTGAGAGATAAAACTCGCCAGTCACATCGAGTAGAGAACCGTGATCCATAAAGCTCGCTTTCACATTTAATGAATTGAGCTTGGCTTCTGGAATAGTGATCTCACCTTCGGCTGAATGGTGGGCACCTTGGTTACTCCATTTGAGCTGAGCGATATCCAAACGGCGCTCTTCACCATTCACCGCCATAAACTGTACGCTGGAATTCTTTAGCGAAAAATGGTCGAGTTGGCGTAGCAACAGCTTATCAAGCTGTTGGACAACGCTCTTTTGCTCACCTTTGGGGCTTAGTTTAGGCGTGTCATTTGTCTTGACCCATTGAATCGAACGAATATCTAAGTTCAGCTCATGAACATTCAGATCCGCGATCACGGGTTCTAATTGAAATAGCGATTGGAATAGATCGAATTCGACCTCAACTGTTTGTGCAGAAAAGCCAATTCCACTTCCTTCTGGGGTTTTCGCCCGTACACCAACAAGTGAAATAGAGGGATGGGTATTACGCCAAAAGCCGCTAATTTTACCAATTTCAAATTCCAACCCAGTACCTTGGTTTACCCAAGTTTGGATCTCTTTTTGAAAATGATTCAGTTGCGGCAAAGTGATGCGTAGCGCCGTAACAGCAATGGCTAACGTAACCATTGCTATTAAAAACACCCACAGCAGACCTTTTGCTATACGGTTTAATGTCGCGCTCACATGTTTCCTATTACATCATAACAACATCAAAATGCTCTTGAACGTAGAGCGGTTCTGATTGAATTTTCACTTGCTTACCAATAAAGACTTCAAGCTCTGCCAGAGCATGAGATTCATCACCTTGCAAAGTTTCAGCCACTGAAGGAGAGGCATAAACGACAAAATTATCAGCATCGTATGCGCGATTAACACGTGTAATTTCACGCAATATTTCATAGCACACGGTTTCAATAGTCTTCACTCGCCCACGTCCTTCACAAGTAGGACAAGTAGAACAGAGCACATGTTCAATGCTTTCACGTGTGCGTTTACGCGTCATCTCTACCAAACCTAGGCTGGTAAAGCCATTGATGTTGGTTTTCACTCGATCTTGACTCAGGGCATTCTCTAGCGAAGTAACCACTCGCTTACGATGTTCTTCAGAAATCATGTCGATAAAATCGATAATGATGATACCGCCAAGATTGCGTAATCGCAGTTGACGAGCAATCGCTTGAGTCGCTTCGATATTGGTATTGAAGATAGTTTCTTCAAGGTTGCGACGACCAACAAATGCGCCGGTGTTAATATCAACCGTAGTCATCGCTTCTGTTTGGTCAATGATAAGATAACCACCTGATTTCAAATCAACTTTTCGATCTAACGAACGTTGTATCTCATTCTCAGTGTCATACATATCGAAGATAGGCTTGTCGCCTTCGTATAGCTCAAGTTTCTCGGTTAACTCAGGTACGTATTCAGAAGTGAATTCTTTTAGGTTTTCAAATTCTAATCGTGAGTCGACTAAAATCTTAGTTAGCTCAGTGCCAACAAAGTCGCGCAAAATACGCTGCGATAGACCGAGTTCGCCATAAAGTGTGGCGCGAGTTTTGTATTTAGCTCGACGCTCGTTAACTTTAGACCACAGACGTTTTAAAAATGCCGCATCTTGTGATAATTCTTGTTCGTCAGCACCTTCCGCAGCAGTACGAATAATAAAACCGCCGTCATCATCACAGTAGTGACCAACCACTTTTTTTAGACGCTCACGCTCTTTTTCGCTTTCAATACGTTGCGATACGCCTACGTGGCTCGCGCCCGGCATAAACACCAGATAACGCGATGGCAGCGTAATATCAGTAGTAAGACGCGCGCCTTTCGTTCCAAGTGGGTCTTTCACCACCTGTACGACAATATCTTGCCCTTGGCGAACGAGTTCAGAAATATCACGCACTTGGAATTGCTTCTTTTCATTTTCCGCGACACATTCAGTGTGAGGAACGATGTCTGAAGCATGAAGAAATGCTGCTTTATCTAAACCAATATCAATGAATGCCGCTTGCATCCCCGGCAGAACACGACTGACTTTACCTTTATATATATTACCTACAATGCCTCGTTTTGCTTCTCGCTCAACATGGATTTCTTGTAGGACACCTTCTTCAATCATCGCCACGCGCGTTTCGCTCGGGGTGACATTGATCAACAACTCTGCACTCATGAGCGCACCTCAAATTTGAATTATAAAAATTTGTGCAAGAGCTGGTCAGTTTCAAATAGCGGCAAACCAACGACGGCATGATAACTGCCCTCGATGCGGGTGACAAAGCGCCCTCCAATACCTTGGATTGCATAACTGCCAGCTTTATCGCATGGTTCGCCTGATTGCCAATATTGTTTGATTTCTTGCTCTGACAATGGCTTAAACCATACGTCGGTAGTTACAACTACCGTCTCTTGTTTTTGTTTACTTGCTATCGTGACTGCTGTCATCACTTGATGCGCTCGTCCGGATAGCTGCATAAGCATCTGTCTAGCATGCTCATAGTTGTTCGGTTTCTCTAGCACTGTTTGCTCAAGCACCACTATGGTATCAGAGCCAATAACAATCGAATTTGGTTCTAGTTCTACACCCGCCAACGCTTTATCTGCAGACAAACGTGATACATATTCAAGTGCATTTTCATCACTTTTACGCAGCTCTTCTACGTCTGTGCAAATCACGGAAAACGGATACCCTAGCTGCTCGAGTAGTTCTTTACGGCGAGGTGACCCTGATGCCAATAGTATAGAAGGCTGCATGTTTACCTCACGTGCCAACGACGTCTAACACGACGCATTAATAAGAACATCCAAGGCCATAGAATACAGTTAATTAGCCCAGTCCAAAGTGACATCGGGTTGAAGGTTATATCTTGGATTAAATATTCACCAAAGAAAATCATTACTTCCAGCGCAATTGATAGCAAACCAATCACCATGGCTTGCTGCCAAAGCGCCATATTGCGTAAAACTAAAAAGTTCAAGGCTACAATATAGATCAATATCGACATCATCATGCCACGGATACCAAGCGTAGAACCTAGTAAAAGGTCCCACAACAACCCTAATATTAAGGCAGTACCGACATTTACGCGATGTGGAAGTGCAAGTACCCAATAACAAGTAACAAGTAACAACCATGACGGGCGCAGTACATCCAAGACTCCAGGCCATGGAATAGTTTGAAGAGTTAAGGCAATGATAAATGAAGCCAAAATGACCATTTTGCCTTGCATTACGCTACTCGCCATCACTAATTACCTCTGCCATATTACTCGGTTCTGCTTGTTGAACTTTTTCTTGGCGTGAATCACTTGGCCAAATCAATAGCAAGTAACGAAGACGTTCAAAATCAACCACTGGATCAGCTTCAATCAAGGCAAACTCTCTATGGCTATCACGCTCAACTTTATCGATATAAGCCACCGGATACCCTTCAGGGTAGACTCCACCTAAACCCGAGGTCACTAATAAGTCACCATCCTGAATATCGGTGCTGATTGGAATATGATCGAGATGGATTTTATCCACTTTACTGTTACCTGAAGCAATCACGCGGATGTCGTTACGGATCACCTGTACAGGGATAGCACTGTTGGAGTCAGTTAAAAGTAATACTCGGCTATTGTGCGCCGATACAAACGTCACCTGACCGACAATGCCTTTCTCGTTAGCGACAGGTTGACCAACATAAACGCCATCTATCTGACCTTTATCTATCACCACTTGGTGACGGTAAGGTGAAGTATCAACCGCCATAACTTCCGCCACCACTTTACGCTCATCACGGACGAACGAAGAGCCTAGCAGTTTTCGCAGGCGTTGATTTTCTTCTCGATACTGGGCAAGAAGAAGTAAATCATTTTTTAGACGCAGCACTTCTCGCTTGAGTGTACGGTTGCTTTCTATCGCACCTTGACTGGTATTGAATCGCTCATACACCCCATCGAACATCTCTCGAGGTACATCAGCCAAATATTGGATCGGAGCGACAATGCTATTCAACAAATAGCGCACTTGAGCAAAAGCACCTAAACGACTATCAGCCAGCATGAGGCTGGCTGATAAAATCACGGCGAAAAATAGGCGTAATTGAAGTGAAGGTCCTCGGCCAAAAATAGGCTTCATTAATTATGAGTTCCTTTGTTCTTTCTTGTTTGCCTAGCCCACTGACTAGGCATCAGCGATTATTCTTCGCTAAATAGATCGCCACCATGCATGTCGATCATTTCTAGAGCTTTACCACCACCACGCGCAACACACGTTAGAGGATCTTCAGCGATCACCACTGGAATACCAGTTTCTTCGGTAAGTAGGCGATCAACGTCTTTTAGTAATGCGCCACCACCGGTTAATACCATACCGTTTTCAGAAATGTCTGAAGCAAGCTCTGGCGGACACTGTTCTAGTGCAACCATAACAGCCGAAACGATACCGGTTAATGGCTCTTGAAGTGCTTCAAGGATCTCATTTGAATTCAAACTAAAGCTACGTGGCACACCTTCAGCAAGGTTACGGCCGCGAACTTCAATCTCTTGAACTTCATCACCAGGATAAGCTGAACCGATTTCGTGTTTAATCTTCTCTGCGGTCGCTTCACCAATCAAGCTACCGTAGTTGCGGCGCACGTAATTAATGATAGCTTCATCAAAGCGGTCACCACCAATACGAACTGATGATGAATACACCACGCCGTTTAGCGAGATAACAGCAACTTCAGTGGTACCACCACCGATATCAACCACCATCGAACCTGTTGGCTCAGACACGCGCAGACCAGCACCAATCGCTGCCGCCATTGGCTCATCAATTAGGTAAACTTCACGAGCACCAGCACCTAGTGCTGACTCACGAATTGCACGACGCTCAACTTGAGTAGAACCACATGGCACACACACAAGTACACGTGGGCTTGGTTTTAGTACGCTGTTGTCATGCACTTGCTTGATAAAGTGCTGCAGCATTTTTTCTGTCACGTAGAAATCGGCAATTACGCCATCTTTCATCGGGCGAATTGCTGAGATATTACCCGGCGTACGACCCAGCATTTGTTTTGCTGCGTGACCGACAGCCGCAACGCTTTTCCCTGCGCGATTGCGGTCTTGTCTAATGGCGACTACTGAAGGTTCATCAAGGACAATGCCTTGACCTTTGACATAAATAAGGGTGTTGGCTGTACCTAAATCGATTGATAGGTCATTCGAAAAGATGCCACGAAGTTTTTTGAACATATTCTTCGTTCGTCCTGCAAGAATTAGAAGATAAAAAATTGCTCTAAATGTACCAATGCCTTGCCATCACAGCAAGGCATTGTCTAAGAAAGATGGAGTGAAACACGCAATTTCTGACAGTTTCCTTACGTAGCACAACTTTTTAACAATGATTATTGTCCAGTGAGTCCTGATTCACTGCGGAAAATGATCTTGTCGTTACCACGGTAGATGCCAAAAGTGACGACGGTTGAGGGATCCTCATCGCCTTTGCCGCGCCAGTTATATTGCAACCACGGCTGTGCCAACCCATTGCTTCCGCACTCATCTGCATCAGATAATTGTGGCGAAGTGTGTCCGCTATCGCTGGTATCATCCAGTCGTAACCAAAATCTGACTTGCTCTCGTAGTGAATCATCACTTGTATCTGCATGCGCTACTAGCTTACCTGAAGTACCTGTATTCACAGACTCCCATGGCATTGCATTCGAACCTGATAAAGCTGAGTCTGATGCCCCGCCCTTTGTCCATAGTGTCTCTTTACATTGGTAGCTACTGGCCGTTGCAAACTGTGAACGATCATCTTCAGCGTTAATAATAAAACGGGAACCGTTCCAGTATTCTACTTTCAATGGCACTTTGATATTCACCCCCGATGTACCGCCAAGGTTACTCAACACCATGCGCCCATAGCGAAGTTTCGGTTGATTGGTAAACTTTTGACTATCAACTAAGCCATCGTTATCAAATGAAGTTGGATCTTCTCCTGACACCTTTAAGCCATAATCAGTAGTTGAAGGACCAGTATTAAATGGACCATTTTCTTTGGTGGTAATTACTGAACCTGTATTAGCTGTTTCTTTGCGCAGGACCACCGCATCTAAATCCTCAAGCTCCCAATAGGAATATCCGCTTGAGCTGTCAGAATCGGCTCGCCATACTCCAGCCGCTATATCTAGCTTAAGCTCATTACTCACATCGCTATCTTGTTTGAGACTAAAGTTAGCCTGAAGACCCGAGGTAAAATGGTGATAATTTTTGACTGGATCTGAGCCGCCATACGCAAAGGCAGCGACCTTCACTTCAGCATTATCAAATGGTTGGCTTAAGTAGGTAATATCACCCTGATTTGTCGGGGCTTGCCATTCAGATTTATTGATAGCAAAGTGATTTGGATAAAAACGCCCAACCTCTGTACGACCAGAATCAATCGTCATCCCCATATATTCTTTAGAAGCAGCGACTGTTAGCTCAAGTTGACCGACTTCACTCCATTTAATTGCGTCAAAATCATAATAACTGCCATATGTGGATTTTTCCGTATATTCGATATCGACAGTTCCTTTCAGTTCACCCGATTCCGTTGCTGGGGGCATTACGTCATTCGTGAGAACAATATCAATCGCTCCTCCCCCCCCTAGAAAGAAGTTGTTCGTTACATTTTCGGTATTACAATAGCTTGGTTGGGTTGTCACTGGATATGAGAAATTACCTAACCACCTGATTGGTAAAACTTTGGCCGAGAATGCTCTTCCTGAAGCAATAAAAGCTGGTGATGATGCATCCGTAATATTGCCGTTCACCAATAGAGTTTCATTCGTGTTTTCACAAATAGCAAATGTCCATGGACGAGCTTTGAACTTCAGTTCACCGATGATTTCTTTGCTTTCACCTTTAGGGCAATCAACGACCTCAACCCCATCGGTATAAAAATCTTCGCACTTGATGGTATCAAAAAGGCGACCTACATATTGCCCTGCCTCATCGAATTGAATAGTTGCATCGGCGAGACCTTGCTTAATATCAGCATCAAAGCTTAGTTCATCCGCATTATCCCCCCACTGACCTGGTACGAAGCTAGTATTCTGTAGATCATTCTGGGTAAAGGTTTTGTTGTAATTGCCTGTAACGGTATTTCCATTGCTATCGCAAGCGAGTACTTTGATACCAACCTGATCAGCCTTACCGGCTATGAGCTCTTTCTCCTGACCATCATTAATATCAAAAACAGCGGGAGCGAAAACGACATGGCTGTTATCTGAAATAGAGTTGTCACCGACAACATGTGCTACAACTTCTATCTCGCCATAGTTATTGCCTGCTTTAGAATCAATACTGAATTCAAAACGACTCTTGTCTGCATCAAATCGAACTAAAGAAAAAGTCAAAGCATTAGAAGTAGAGCTATACAACGACACCATGCTGTCACCTATGTCACTGACAGGCTGGCCATCTTTATCAAACACTTCAACATAGATACGTTTACTATCGGCACACTGAAGGTAGATGTTGCTTGGCACGATATTGATAGTGCTGATGTCTGAACTTGGAGGAGCAAAACAATTGAGATTGTTGGTTGCTTTAATTCTGTTGTTCCCACCACTGATTGCGATCGAGTGCGATGTCACACCACCATTTAAAGTATTATTCCACCCCGTAAAACCAAAGCCGTTGTCTTTAATTTCCGCTTCTTTATCAATAAACACATAAGCATTAATAACAACGTTGCTTACATCAGACTCTAAGTAAAAATGTGCATCTTCTCCATGCCCAATAAATAGCAAATTTTCACTTTTAGAACCCGAGTTAGTATTAATTTCAATATCTGATTTCTCGAAAAGTATTTCTTTGTAATTGACTTCTGTTGGTCCATTAACTTCTAGACTCGCGCCTTCCGCTTCAAACTTTAACTCTTTAAAAAAGTATTGACCGCCTTGTAAAACCAGCGTTGCTCCTTCCGCCACTTTGACATCTTTATAAACGCCAGGCGTAAGGTAGCAGTCGACGGTATTGTCTAACTTACAATCTATATCTGATTTATTTCCTGTATTTGGAAATGATCCGAGCGCAGCGGGAAAGCCATCGATATCTGGTTTTCGATCTGAAATCTGACAATCTGCAACTGTGCCATCAGAGAATACACAATCTTTCTTTCCTGTACTTGCAGATAAGAAAAATTGTGTTTCGTGATCACCAAGATGAACATAATTACTTGCGCCAACCTGTAAAGCTCCATGAGGCTTATCATTGGCAAGTAAAAAGTTAGTCTGCACCGTATTCGGTACATAAGGACAAATGTTAACAACAAAAGCGGGTGGATCAACAGGCTCGATTTCATCATCACAACGAAGATTATGTAGTTCATCTTTGTCATCGTCGTCTTCAATTAGAGCTTGTGCATGTTTGGTTCCAATATTGATAACTTGAGAAGATGTTGCCTGCTCTAACCATGAGCCATTGGTCTTAATATAGTAAGTAAACACACCCCTATATTCTTGACCTTTCTTACTGTTGTAAGAAAAATCGATTCGGATTTCAGCAGAATCTCCGTCATCGATATTTGGAGCATAAAAGATAGCATCTTTCTCGTCGTCATCATTAGACCAAAGCTTGATAGGGAAGGTACTGCTTCTCGTCGTGATATAAAGAACTTCTTCTTCGAAATCATCATCATCCGCATCATCATCGTCAGCGCGATTAATATCGGTATCCACCTCGTCATCATCGTAACTGGAGAATGTTCGTACGTGTCCATAATCGATAAGAACAGAGAAATCTTTATTCAGTTTGATGTTACAGGTTTGAATTTCATCATCATCGGCCCAACTAGAGAAACTGATAAGAGACAGAACTAACATCCACATCATTTGTTTCATCATAATGACTCCCTTACCCAGATTTCTTCGGTTCGTTCGACTTCACTCTTTTCCGAGCCACAACGCACCCGCGCAAGCAACTTGTAGTAATTAATTCCATCCAACATGCCAACTGGCTGGCAAGACGAATCTCTAAGCTGGCAGTTCATTTTGGTATCCTTAAAAGCTCTCGTCCCATCAACAAAGTTCGGAAAAGGCATTGACGATTGGCATTGGGCTGCAATATTCGAATCTTCTGAATCAAGTGGGTAAAACACTGTTAGCACTGATTCATTCACTGACTGCGCCAGTAACCACGCCTGTGTACCGAGCACTTCTTTTACGTGCGCGTCGGTATTTGACCACTGAATACGAGTCAAAGTCGTCGCTAAAAAACCCATCACGACCAGTACAAATATTACCACCGCGTATAGGCTGCCTTTCTGATTTTTACTACGGAACATTGAGCACCTGCACATCTTGTTGAAAACGCGTAGCTTCACCGTTTTGTGTAAAATCCAAATAAATATTTACTACACCATTGTGCTGCACACTGGCTGGGGTATAAGAAATAGCGCCCGAGACGGATACTTCAGCTGAATCTGTCAAAGGAAAAGCCGTGCCACTTAGCCCCACAGCACGCGTGATCCGGTTGCCATTAATACAATAGGAAACCCTTCGATTGTTGGCGGTAATATAGTGTCGATTGACCACCGACCCACCAATTAACTCATCCGCTTTACCGGGGATTGCGAAGGTCGCGCCTGAAATGGATGGATCCGATATTTTAACCACGCTTGATAAACCAAAGCTGTTATCTAACGCATCTAACGTTTCGCTTGGTGAGAGAATCTGTGTTGGGTTAATGACCAGTTGTTTGTCATTCAGAGTGCTGACACTGGCAGAAGCATTTCCGACAATAAAATTAATATCGCTGCCAGATACTGCATAAAACCCAGAGTCAATAATGGGGAAAAATATCAAACAGTCGCCATTAATAATAAATATATTGGGTACAGCATGGCGGGCTTCTCGGGTCATTTTCTCTAAAGCGAACTTGGCTTGAGTTTGTAATCTTTGCCTATCAACACTTTGCGCGTAACCTTTCGTGCCTAACTCAACAAACCCAGCAATACCTAACACTAAAATAGAGCTCACTAGCATAGTGACGATCATTTCAACTAAGGTGAAACCACGGGTGTTCACTAGTAGTTCCCCCTATAAGCTACGTACTCAATTGGCGTCTGATCACTAGCGTGTACTGTTAGCGTTATCTTCTTAACCATTTGCGCAGAGGTGCTGGTGGAATAAGCGACCGCGATATCAAGCCGAAAATTGTGGTAGCCACTATTTTCACCGGCTGAGATCAAGTCATATAAGTCATTGCAGCTAGAAGCTCCATTAGGGGTCCAACAACCTATAAAATCATCAACATCATTAAATTGTTGTGGCGTTTCACTGCCATCAGGTCCCAACCCACTTGCAGGCATACAGGCTGTTGCCCCTGAATCAACAGACGAACAACGCATCGCCCCACCGACTGAATCGCTTTTTTCATCAAAGCCACGTGCGAGAATACTTGTCATCACGCTCTGCCCAAGCGCAGCCGCTCGTGATTGGTAATGTGGGTCAGCAGAACTGGCAACTTGTGGCATCAAAAAGCGAGTTATCGTCACCATGGCAAATGCCATAACTACCATGACCACAATGCTTTCGATTAGAGTGAAACCTTGTAATTTTTTCATCACAAGCACCCCGATTTGGAGATCAAACCGTTTGCACAAAGGTGAACTAGCGCTTGGCTATTTGAGCCGTGGATTGTGATTTCAACACCATTCGCGGCAGCGCCTTGTGGGCTACCAAGCAAATCAAACATCACAATGCTTAAATTTGGCGAGGTAGAAAAACTCACCTTATCATCGGCAACCCAATCACTACGACCATCAGGGTTTGCACAGCCTTCAACTGAACCAATACAATTGGCAGAAATGGATAAAACAAAACCATCGTTATTACCAACAACATCAAATTCGACGATATTAGATTGCATACGATTAAGCTGCACTTGGCGTGCAACAGAGATAACAGAGTCTTGAATGGCGAGCGCGGAAAAACTACCCACGCCGATATAACGGCTAGCAGCATAGAGAGAGAGTATGGTCAGTATAATGATCACAACGATCAATTCGACCAAGGTGAAGCCCAGTCGCTTGCGAATAATCAACCACTCCTCGTCAGCCACAAATGAACTTTTGTATTATACCGAAAAATGTTACGCAATCGTTGAGTTATTAGGAGTTTTGAGACGGGGGGTAAAAAAGGCCAGCTTTGCTGGCCTTTTTCATTATGAATTACACTTAACAACTGCTGCCGTTGCAATCGCGCTAGATGTAGCTTGAGTATACTTGACGTAGCACTTAGTATTATTAGTTGCACCTTGCTCTTTAAACGTATACCAAATTTGACCTGCAGGAATCGTTGCTGACACAACTGACCAATCAGAACTTAAACCAACTACAGCTTCACCGATACCGGCCGAAGATGCTGTAGGATAGCCAAAGATAGTTTGAATACCATCAACATCAGTATTTGCGTTTTTCGATTCTTTACCATCGATAGCAGCTTTACCATATACAAGACCAGCAGCGCCATCAATTGCGCCTTTAAGGCCTTGAAGCGAAGCTTCACGCGCATCATCTTGTAGGTTTAGGAAACGTGGCGCTGCAGTCACTGCAAGAATACCTAGAATAACAATTACCACCACTAGTTCAATCAGGGTGAAACCGCCTTGTCTTTTCATAGTAAGATCTCTCTGTTTTAAATTATTTTCGCAGTGTTACTGCAAGGTTACGGTCACACGACCTGTTTTGACTTCGTACTCAAACTGATGCTCGGTACCACCTTCTTGCTGAATATAAATACAAGAATCTGTGTCCGTCTTCGCTTGAGCGGAATATTTCACATCGCGGTCATCTTCCGCGCTGGTTACAGTATCAACTTTTGGAGGATTCTGAAGCAAGTTTTCCATCAAGTTAATGCAGGCTGAATCTGTTAGTTGTGTCGGATATTTGGCATTTCCATCCATCAAATCCATTGGGTAGCCGTCGCGATAACCTGTGCTACTGCCATCTGAGCCTTCAGAACGCGTTAACCAAAAATCTACGCCATCATAATTAACGTAGTTTTGCTTTTCTGCACCTTCCGATTTAGATGGACGAGCCTCTGCTTCCCATTGTGCTCGAGCAGAAAGCACTCCCGTGGCAAAGCCTCCAGCGACGCCTTCAATGCTGGCTTTTTTTGCTTCATCTGTCACATCTAGAAAGCGGGGTAAAGCTGCGACCGCCAATAAGCCGACGACTACGATTACGACCACAAGCTCAACTAATGAGAAACCAGTTTGTTTTCTATTCATAATCTTATCAACTCACCCTTTTGTGTTAGTTATTATACGCCCTCTGAACAATATTACTACAAGGCAGCGTCAAAATTAGCGTCCTGCCGGAAAGCTGACGCCTACACTAAATTTATTATCAATAAGACTGATCATTATGGCGCTCTCTTGGGTATATATATACTCACATTGAAAGTTCGACTGCATTGAATTATCGTTTATTTTGATTGGTAAAGAGTCTAAAACACGCTCTTCCTCATAAAATAGCTCTAACCAATAGTTACAATCGACTTTATTGGCTAAATTGATTGGTTTTGCCCAGCCTGAATGAGAGTAACGAATCAACTTTTGAGCGAGAGTTAATCTTTGCGGTTGCCCTGAAAGAATCCACTGCTGTTTATAATAATTGGCTCGTTCAACAATTCTCTTGCTCGCAACTGCAAGCGCAGTCTCGTTTGCTTCTTGTTCAACTTTCTGCCAAGACACCACAAAAGCAAACAACAGCGTGATCAGTAACACTAACCAAACTGCAAATCTCGAGCGTTCTATTTGTTTCGACATATTACCCTTTGATCGCGTCGAGCATGCCCCACATGGGCAAGAAAATACCCAGTGCCAATATCAAAACCATTCCGGCAACAACGACCAACAGAAAGGGTTCAATACGAGCCGTTAAGGTTTTTAAATCGTAATCGACTTCTCGATCGTAAAAATCGGCAACTTCAACCAACAACTCATCAATTCGCCCCGTTTCTTCCCCCACCGCGATCATCTGTATAACCAAAGGCGTAAATATGCCCGTTGCAATAGCGGTATTAGAAATTGAGCTACCGGCTTCAATAGAGGCTTTCATTTCCAACAAGCGGTTTTCTAAAAAGCGGTTATCCAAAGCCTCAGCCGAAAGTGCTAGTGATTGATTGAGTGGCACACCCGCTTTTAACATCAACGAGAAGGTACGAGAAAAGCGCGCGAGCTGAGCTCGATTAACAACACTACCGATAATCGGCATTCTCAAGCGGAATTTGTCCCACTTCTCACGTCCATTTTCGGTTTGTACCCAAGCTCTAAAAGCAAACAAACAACCAAAAATAGCAGCGAGCATAAGCCCCCAGAAATTAACAAAAAAGTCGGATGTAGCGATCAAAATTCGAGTTGGTAAAGGTAAGTCGACACCAAAACGAGCAAACATAGTAGTAAACTGCGGGATCACTTTTACGTTCAAAACAAACATTGCCAACAGAATAAAAGTGATCACAAAAGTTGGATATCGCATTGCGGTCTTGATTCGCTTACGAGTTTCGACCTCTTGTTCGTAGTAGTTAGCAAGTTGCAGCAAAGCATCATCCAATCGACCAGTATTTTCACCAACACTCAGCATAGAGACAAAAAGCGGGCTAAATACCTTTGGGTGCAACTGCATAGCAGCGGATAAGCTACGTCCATTAGTCAGCTCATTAGTGACCTCTTCCAGAGCTTCCTTCAATTGTTTATTAGCGCAGTTTTGCGTTAGACCGCGCATAGACCTAAGTAATGGCACACCCGCTTTAGTCAAGCTATACATCTGCCGACAAAAGATCACCAGTACTTCCAAAGGAATTGCCGGCGTAAATAAGCTCGACAGATCAAAATTTAAACCACCGCCCTTTTTACCAGCTCGTAGCTCAGTAGGGATGACGCCTTTGGCGATCAAGACTTCCGTGGCAAGCTCCATCGTTGCAGCTTCAACCTGCCCCGAGACTTTGCTACCGTCTAAATTTCGACCTTGATAGTGGAATACTGACATTCGGCTCCCTACAAGTAGATCGCTTGAACGCTACCTGAAGTATCACCTTCACCTAGGTTCATCACTTCATCAAAGCTAACTGTGCCCTGCAACGCCAACTCCATTGCCGATGCAAGTAACGGTTTATAGCGGCTTGAGTTTCTCGCAACTCGAGCAAAGCCTACAGCATCATTGGCGCGTAGCGCATCCATCATGTCATGCTCTAACTCGAGCATTTCAAACACACCGATACGACCACGGTAGCCGGTTAGGTTACAGTTTTGACAACCTCTTCCTCTAACAAAATTCGCTTCGACTTGATTTGGGAACCGCTGCAGCAACCATTGTCGGTGGCTATCTTCCAAATGATGTTCTGTTTTACAATCTGGGCAAACTTTTCGCACTAATCTCTGTGCTACTACAGCTCGAACCGCACTGGCAACTAGGTAGCCCGGCGCGCCCATATCCATCATGCGTAAAGCACTGTCTACCGCATCATTGGTATGTAGTGTACTCAACACTAAGTGTCCGGTGAGTGCTGCACGTAGCCCGATCTCAACCGTCTCTTGATCACGCATCTCACCAACCAAAATAATATCGGGATCTTGGCGTAAGAAAGTTCTTAAAATCTTTGAAAAATCGAGATTTATTTTAGGGTTAACTTGGACTTGGTTCACTCTTGGAAGGCGGTATTCGACTGGATCTTCCGCGGTTATGATCTTTTTACCGGGCTCATTAAGTTCACTCAATGCACCATACAAAGTGGTGGTTTTACCCGAGCCTGTAGGACCAGTCACAAGGATCATACCGTGTGGGCGACGAAGTTGACTGCGTAAACGAGTTAAGAGTTCCGGCGGCAAACCTGACTCTTCAAGACCTCTTAGCCCTGATGATTGATTGAGCAGACGCATGACCACCGATTCGCCATATTGAACCGGCATAGTCGACATACGAATATCGACCGACTGTCCTTTCGCTTTAATATTAAAACGACCATCTTGTGGCAAACGTTTCTCAGAAATATCGAGATTCGCCATTAACTTTAAACGTAAAACAAGTGCAGAGGCGATATTGACTTCATTCAGCAAGGTTTCATGTAATACACCATCTATACGTTGACGCAAGCGCAGTACATTATCATCCGGTTCAATATGAATATCTGAAGCTCCAACCTGAATAGCATCCTCAAACATTGAGTTGATCAGCTTTACAACGGTAACTTCATCGCTATCGGAATCTTCAATATTAAAATCGAACGCTTCTGTAACTTGGTGTTCAGCCTGCAATTGCTCAGCAAATGAGGCGATCTCTTTAGTGCGTCGATAATAACGATCAAAGCCATCAACCAACTGCTTCTCAGGGGCAATGACAAACTCAATCGCATATTGTGGCAATTGAGAAAGCAACGACTCTTGTGCGAACAAGTCAGCAGGATCACTCATAGCAATACGAAGTGAATCGTGGTTGCGACCTATCACCAGCGCACGCAAACGCCGTGCATGTACTTCTGGTAATAATTGAACGGCTTCAACATCAATATTTAAGCGGCTCAAATCGATCAAAGGTACATCTAGTTGCTGAGATAAAAACGTCAGCATCTGCTTTTCACTTAAAAAGCCGAGATCAATTAGAGTCGCACCTAGCTTTCGCCCAGTCGCTTTCTGCGCCGCCAGTGCTTGTTCCACTTGCTGTTCAGTAATGATGCCTTCTTCAACCAGCAAATCACCAAGGCGTTTTCTCAATCTAATTTGCATTAGGTTGCTCCTCAATTCGGCTTAACAAAGCCAAACGATCACGAATAAATTGCTGGGATTGACTCGATAACCCAACTTTGTTTAGCGCTTGTTGGTAGGCTTCGTTTGCTTGAGGCAACTCAAACGCACGCTCCAATTGAATGCCTAGACCTAACCACCAGCGCCCATTCTCAGGGGCTACTTGAACCAATTGTTGGTAACTATCGAGTGCAATTTCATCTTGTCCGCTTTTTTGAGCCAGCGCCGCTCTTAGCGATAAGTATTCGCTGGTTGGATTAACTGGTAAATAGACTAAAGGCGCTAGTGCAGCGGCGCTTTGCTTCTCTTTGATCAAAAGCTTAGCTAACGAGATACGCAAGCTCATATCATCTTGATCAAAAGAGATCCCTTTTTGCAATAGGTCGACCGCTTTACGCACCTCACCTTTTCCATAAAACAAAGCGACGAGTGTTTGGCGAATTTTGCTGTCACGAGGTGTGTAACGAAGTGCATCACTATAATGATTAATCGCGCTGGATAGATCATTAGCATCCAAAGCTTTTTTTGCGCGAGATTGCGCTTTCTCTGCTAACTGGGTGGGAGTGAGCTCGACTTGCTCAACAATAACTTCTCCAACCGTAGCTTCTAGCGGTGATTTCGGTAGGGAGGTTTCAACTGTTTTTACGCTTGCCACAGTTTCCACTTTCGCAAGTAGTACGCGGTCAACCGGAAGATCTTGCTCTTCTACTTGTTGCAAGGGGGGTGAAATCGTCTGTGTTTGTACTACCTTTACACTCGAAGCCGGCGTATTAACAACCTCGGTATTCACTAACAATGGTTCAACGACTGGGGTAACGAGGCGTACTGGTGCATCGTAAATCGCATTGCTTGCTTGGACCAGTTTTGCCGTAGGTGAAGGCGCGGGAACGTTAATCAACACGGGGTCACTTAGTATCATTTCATTCGATGGCGAAATCACAGGCATCGGCTGCTGAGAAACCGCCCAGCCACCTACAGCCAAACTCAGGCTGAAACCACCCAAGATCCATGGAACTACCTTAGTGCGCTTTACCACTTGTATCTGCGCTTTTTCGAGACCCGTTTTAGCAACAGTTTGTGACTTCGATAGCTCAGACAGCGCGTTATTAATCGCACTCATTTTTTTGACTCCAACCCCATAACATCGGGCGTTTAAATTTCGGCTTGCGAGCATCAAACGTATCGTGAATTGCCGCATATAAATGAGCATTCCCAACACAGGGCAATCTTTGACTGCTCGCGAATACTAAACTTTTATGACAAATTTGATTAATCAGCCTTGGAATACCTTGGCTAGATCTCCACACCGCTGTTTTTTGCGCTAGCGTGAACATTTCATGTTTAGAACCGGCTTTAACGATACGATTACCAATATAAGCAACGGTTTCATCCAGCGAAAGTGACCTCAATTTAGCACTGAACGTTATGCGCTGGCGGAATTGACGTAGATGATATTGTTCTAATCGCACATCTAATTCAGGCTGCCCAAATAGAACAATCTGCATCAATTTTTGCTGTTCCGTTTCCAAATTGCCAAACAAGCGCAAGACTTCCAATGCCTCATCACTTAGAGCTTGAGCTTCATCAACCAATACAACAACTTGCTTTCCTAGCTTGGTCAATTCAATCAAACAACTTTGTATGTCATCGACAATCTTAATTGAGCCAGCAACATCAACAGCCAGTTCCGTTGCCACCGCTTGCCTCAATTCATCAGCCGTTAGCGCTGGGTTTGGTAAATAAACCAATTGAATATGTGGTTCAAAATGATTGACCAACATCCGGCAAACCATGGTTTTTCCAGTACCAACTTCACCCGTTACTTTGATGACACCTTCTCCCATTGATAGGGCGGAATTCACCATTTGAATCGCTTCATAGTGTGGTTCTAAGCCCAAAAACAATTCGGTATTGGGCGTGAGGTGAAACGGCAGTTGTGCAAAACCAAAGTGCTCTAAATACATATCAATTACTGCTGCTGTTCAGGGAACCACTCTTGAAGTAAATCACGTGAACGTTCTAACTCTTTCTGCCATGTATTGACACCGACAACTGTTGGTTTGAGTAGAATAACCAACTCAGTTTTTTGCTGTAACTTGGAAGTATTTCTAAATAAGTGCCCAAGCCCAGGTACATCTCCTAAAAATGGGACTTTAGATACCTGATCAATCGTATTCGACTTCATCAAACCACCAATTACAACCACATCGCCATCTTGTGCGCGAATGACAGAGTCAGACTCACGAATTGAGCTGCGAGCTAGTGGAAGAGTAATACTATTGCCACCAAAGCCGATCTCTTTCACTTGTTCATCCACTTCGATTACAGCGGGATGTACGTGCAGCAAAACATTTCCTTGGTCGTCAATTTGCGGCGTCACATCAAGCGAAATACCTGAGAAAAATGGCGTCAGTTCAATTTCTGGTGATGGTTCTGAATTATCGCCCGATCCCACCACACTCGAAAGATCTGTTACGTAGTACTCATCGGTACCAACCTTAATGACCGCTTTCTGGTTATTTGATGCTGTCACTCGAGGGCTAGAAAGTACATTCAAGTCACCTTGGGTCGCCATAAAGCTGATGACTGCGTCAAAACTACCACTCGAAATAACCAAGTTTGTTTGACCGCCCAACAAATTACCGATCGTATCTAACCCTGGTAATGTTGGCACGCTGCCATTAGAACCAAGATCGGTAGAGCCTTGACCAATAGTGTAATTGGTTCCATTTGAACTGAATGCCTTGCTCCAATTAATCCCTTGTTGGTAACCATCACTTAACGTCACTTCTAAAATTTTTGCTTCGAGAATAACTTGGCGATGCATACGTTGTTGTGACACCCCCAAAAATTCACGAACTTGACGGATCTCATCAGGGTAAGCTCGAACAGTAATCACACTGGCTTGCGGTGTGACTACGACAGATTGCCCCTTACCGCTACCGATCAGTTGAGCGACTGCGCTCTCTAGCTGCGGCCAAAAGTCACTTTCACTAGTGGTTTCAATCTCAGTGCCACCGCTTGAAGATGAAGAAGAAGAGGTTGATGACGAGGAGTCAGAATCACTCGATGAATTAGTATCGGTGTTGGTAATAGTACCTGTAGTAATTGACGTTAATGAACGTCCAGTACGCTTTAGTTGCAAGTAATCAACAGGGATGGTCACTGTACGCAAACCAGCAGGATAAACTTGAATGACTTTACCGACGACTTGCACATCATAGCCATACATATCACTAACAACAGACAACACTTCATCTAGCGTAACGTCTGAAAGGTTTACCGTAATTTTACCACTCACATCAGGGTGAATAGCCGCACTAAATTCAGTGCCTTTAACCAAACTTATAAAGAATGCACGCGCATCCACAGCACTGGCTTTAATTCGAAAACGCTTCACCGTTTCGCCTTGCTCTACTGCTATACCATCTAGATCAGGCATCAAATCCGCCTCTACTGATGCGGGAAGTTCTTGAAGCGCGCGACTATTTGATTCATTGATGGCTTCATTGAGCGCACTTTTCGCCTCTACAGGATCTCGATGTCCCATAGAGCAACCAGCTAACGAAGCAAGAGAGATTGCTAAAACAAGTTTACGCATACTATTCCAATAACCTTATTGTTTTACTTCTAGGGGGAACAGTTCCAGTTTCCACTGTTTACTGCCACGGGTCACTGTGACGTAGTCAGCCATTATTTGCTTAACTTTAAACCCATCAATTTTTTCACCTTTAGCCATCGTCTGACCATCTAGGATCGCATAACACTCTTTGTCACCGCCGCAGACAATACTCTGCAAACTAGGCATTCGGTAATGCACCTTTTTCTTTGCCTGTTCCGTTTTCGGTGCCTGTTGCCAACTCAATGGCGTGGTTGGATCTTGTGAAGCAAATGCAAACGAAGACATAGCGAGTAAAAATAAAATGCTCTTTTTAGCCACCAATAAACTCCTGTCTTGTACCAAGCGTATAAACTTCCAAAATCAAACTGGCTTTTGGATAAGCATCTACCTGATAGTAAAAGCTGCGCCAATAGTAGTTCATTGGTAACGATTCTAACGTCTCTAGATAAGTAAGAATCGCAAAGTAGTTACCAGTCAGCTCCAATCGAACTGGATGTAGATAATATCCCGCATAATTTTTCGAATCGTTGCCACTAATAATTGGCTCTGCCTTTAGAGATTCCATCGACACCAAATGAAGACCTTGGCTACCAGCTAGTACATCCTCTAGTAACTTCGCCATTTGACTTGGTGAAATCAAGTTTTCAATCACTTTCGCTAACTTTTCAGAAAGCACTTGGCTTTCCTTTAATAGTCTTTTGTACTCGATATTGATGGATTGATCAGGATCTTTTTTAAGTTTTGCGGTAATAGCTAAAATTTCACCTTCTAAACGAAGATTATTCTGCGTAATCGTTTCAAGCTGCTGATTAAAAGACTTATTTTCTTCCATAACGGGTTCTAACAACAGAGTAGACATACCCAAAATAATGCCCACTAAACTACAGATGGTAATAAGCCACTTTTCACGCGAACTTAAATTAGAGAACCTCTCCTCCATTTTTTGCCACTGTGCTTTCATTACTCAGCTTCCTCTTCTTTAGTACGCAGCTCAAAAGTAAGGACATTTTGCTCATTGCGAGTAATTTTTAGTTTTTCAAATGAACGGCCAACAAGGTTTATCTCATTCTTGAATTGGTTAACCCAATTAGGGATTGATTTAGGATCACGTGCCATACCTTTAATGTCTAGGTTATCAGCATCCATTTGAATCGAGCTAAGAGAAATATCATTACGCCCCAACTGAGCTAGAGATTGCATAACACCTGAATAACCAGCTTGTTGTCCATCATCATATCTAGACACAGCTGCTAAAGAATCTTGCTTAGATTGAATTTCTTCTTTCAAACGTTCTACAGCGTGTACCTTTTCCGGTGACGGACGATGTTTCGCCAAGCGTTGATTGAGACTCGCTAGCTGTTGGTTAAACTCTCTTTCTTGAGACTTTACTATCTTAATTTGTTGTTCTAATTGCGCATTTTGCCATGCGAAATAACCATACAAAGAAGTGAAAGCCGTAATCAAAACTAGGCTTGCCAATGTGACATTATTTAGGGTAAATCGCTCAACTTTAGGCTTAAGGTGATGCGGATATAAATTAATCCCCGAGTGAACCTCATCCGCGGCAAACCGAGCCAACAGAGATCCTGAATCAACTCTTGATGTAGAGAGCGGAGAAACCTTGACGCTCAAGCGTTCATCAAGTTCCTTCGCCAATTCGTCATTATCTTCTTCATCGCAACATACTTTCATATGATGCAATGTGGAGCCACGTAATTGCGATGATAGGTAGTCAATCGAGCGTTGCAACTCCAAGGCGATACCATCTAATTGCAAACCACTACTTGCAACACCAATTAAAGGCGCGGCAACTCCACGAATAGTTCGTTGAAAAACACAGCGGTTCTCTACAAATGCACTGACTTTATAACTACTGCCCTGACTACGTTGAAGTAGAACAAAGCGCTCGCTATCTAATGAAGAGCGAGCCCAGATATCATCTTCTACCAACACCCGTCCAAGAGTAACCTTGGCTACGGTCAGCTTATTTGCCAATCCAACAACTAAAGATTTAGGCACTACATAAACTTGAAGCTTATTACTGGTCGGTAAAGGCGTTGCATCAGCAACAATATCGGTCACTTTTTCGCTGATCAGATCTTTTAGCAAAAAAGGCAGAGTAAGACTGAGTTCCTCTTGGGGAACATTCGGTTTTTCAATTTGATAGTTTTGATACAGGTTGGAGTTAAGTACCACGTCAACCGTGATATCGGTAAGATTGGCTTGTTGTAAAGCTAATACCAACGTTTTTTGCCAGTCTCCAGATTCAATTGAGACTTGCTTTGGTAAATTGGCTCCATTCCAATCAGAGAAGTGGAGTGCGCTTGGCTGAACAACAACACGCAAACCGCTCGCTGAGTGTTTAACAGAGCCAAACTTTCCTAATAGAGATTGAATGTTCATTTACTACTAACTTCTTCGCCAACGGTTACGTCGCCCAATTTGAATATTCGATTTGGACTTACCCAATTGTTCGGCTTGCTGCTCAGGTATGATTTGTTGCTCTGGTTCGAAATAACGACCTTGCACACCTTGAACACCAAGATCTAATAACGTTTTGTACTCTTGTTCTTGGTCAACACCTACCGCAATAACTTGCGTTTTGAGACCTTCGCATGCTCCTAATAAGCTACGGACAAACAACTGATTTTCGTGTCTTTGGTCGATTTGCTTAATTAAACTTCTGTGCAGTTTTAAATAGTCAATCGACAACTCTTTTAAATAGTGCGTACTGACGATTGAACGCCCAGCTTGCCCTACCACAACCTTGCAACCTAAGCCATTTAACATTTTGATCACTGGTCTCATATAATCAAGATGCTTAACTAAACGAGCTTCGGAAAATTCAAACAACAAGCGTTGCCGAGATTCAGCTGAAAGTTGAAGTAGCTCATCCCTAAACCAACGAAAGTACTTTCTTCCGGAAAATGGAATCACATGAAGGTTAATAGAGTAACATAAACTATTTTTTGACGCTTTCAAAAACCTGACGACAGCCAAAAAAACAGAACGATCTAAAACACTTTCGTATCCAACTGACTCAATTGCAGTATTAAAACGTGATGCTTTAATCAAACCTTTCTGTGGATCATTGATCCGTACAAATAATTCATAGTGCACCAAATTAGGCTGTCGCTCTTCAAGTGTGTAACAAGGCTGAGAAAATATATACACACCATCAGGTGTTAATACTTGATCAAACAAAGTTCGCCAGCGAACGCTACCACGCTCTTCTTCTTGAATTGATAATTTATTAAATCGGCTCCAGGTATTTACTTGCTGCAAACGAGCACTTTTTAACGCCGTTTCAGCCTCATCCATGATCTTGCCTTGCCGTTCTCCCTCATGGAACATACTGACACCAATATGGCACCAATTTTCCTTATCTAATGGATCTAACGGCGAAAGTTTATCAAAGTGCTTTAAACAATTTATCGCAATACTCGATACTTCTTTGTTACCCAAGTGCGGAGCAAATATTGCAAAATCAGCCTCATAATATCGAGATAGAATCACATCTGGGTAACGCAAAACTACTTTATTAATTGCTTCCCCCATATCAATGATGAACTGATTGGATATTTGCTTATCAACTTCTTCTGTTACCTGCTCCCAATCATCAATTCGAATTAATAGTACGCCACCATGAGAACCGCTCTCAGATAGGGCCGATTCAAGTTTACTATCGAACAAAATTCGATTCGCCGTTCCAGTCAATTGATCTAGAAAAGTCTGGGAGCGAATAAAGGTATCAAAGCGGCTACGCTCTTGGCGGGCATCTTGAAGCTCTTCAATTAGGCGATCCAGTGCTTCGCTTGCGGTATAAGGCCACTCATTAAGATCCCCTTTCGCATACTCCTCAACTCGACCCGCCAAAATCATTCGCCCACGTTCTTCCAATAATTCAGAACCTAATAGCTGAATCTTCAGCCATTTAAGACCATGTACTAGACAGAATACGATCAAAACAACGGCCAATGTTATTGACCATAGTGCTTGTAACGAGTAGCCGTAGCCTACATACGGGGGGATAGCCGTAAAGCGAATCTTGAATCCGTTATTTCGCTCTAAAGGATATTCGGCTTTATGCATTAACGAGGGATCTATTTTTGACGATGTATCACGGTAGCGATATATCACTCCAACTTGAGAAGAAAGTTCCATTTCGATGATACTAGAAGCCTGCAACATTTTCGGCATCCAGCGCTGCATTGAATATGCAGCGTCAGGATCTTCCATCTCTTTATCAACGACTTCAACAATACCTTTCAGCGATTGATCAAGGTATTCCTGACCTAAACTTCGGAACGACAATGTACCGCCCAAAAATAGGATAAACATCGCGCTAATCACTATCACGGTAACAAAGCTGACTAAGCGTGTGCTCAATTTTAAGGTAGGTGTGTACCTCATAAATTTGAGTTCCTTCTCTTTGAATATGGCAATGTCGTATGGGTAATAAAATGATTTGCTAAGACTATTTATCTAACAAGACCCAACCTCTCTCCATAGAGATGCTCGCCTAAGCCACTATATAAAAAAGCCGCGATAATCGCGGCTTTTTTTCACTTTCGATGGATTAAAACGGGATGTCGTCGTCAAAATCCATTGGTGGCTCATTATATTGAGGCTGTTGTTGCGGTGCGTGTTGTACTTGCTGAGGAGCTTGCTGCTGTTGCTGTTGTTGCATTGCAGGTTGTTGCGGCTGTCCCCAACCTTGCTGCTGTTGCTGTTTAGGTTGCTGCTGACCACCCATTGGCGCGCCTTGACCGCCACCTTGGCGACCACCTAACATCTGCATCACACCATTGAAACCTTGTACCACAATTTCAGTTGTGTATTGGTCTTGGCCTTGCTGGTTTTGCCATTTACGTGTCTGTAGTTGCCCTTCAATATATACCTGAGAGCCCTTACGTAAATACTCGCCAGCCACTTCAGCGAGTTTACCGAACAGAGACACTCGGTGCCATTCTGTTTTCTCGCGTTGTTCGCCAGTTGCTTTATCACGCCATGATTCTGAAGTTGCAATGGTAATATTTGCAACAGCACCACCGCTAGGCATGTAACGTACTTCTGGGTCTTGCCCTAAGTTACCCACTAAAATAACTTTATTTACTCCACGGCTAGCCATGTTTCGCTCCGTCCAAATTCATGTTCAATTTTGATAGCGCATAAGGATAACACCCCACCTGCAAATCAAACAACTGTTCCTGCCGATCTCTCCAATAAGTTTGTTGCTGCCGGTCTCAGATTCTAATACTTCCACATCTTTCTCTGCCCGCAGTTTCAATGAGATAAATAAAATTCACTATCAAATATGAAACATGCGTGGATTCACACTGACGATGAATCGCTCTTTGAGGTCAAATAAGACAGGATAGCCATAGAATAATTTATAAAGTGCAAATAACGAACAATGAGAATAACTTATGGCCAAGAACATCTACGCGAGAACCTTATATTTTCTTTGTGAAGATAAAGAAGCCCACTATCCTATTGTAGACCTTATTGAAGAAACTCTCTGCTTGCCTATTCCACGCATGGAACCACAAGACTTTATGATGGCAATGCAACAACATAAGCACAAGATATTGCTCATTGACCACAATAATTACCAACAACTCAACAGCGCTATACGTGACCTGCCCTTATCCAACAAAATTTTTGAAACGGTAATTTTCAATGTGGAAAAACGTTTGACTACCGATGAGCTGTTGAGCTTCGGCAATCTAAAAGCACTGTTTTATAGAAATAATGATATTGCGGAGGTCGCTTTTGGTTGTGGTGAAGTGATTAACAGTCAAAATTGGTTACCACGCAAAGTTTCGGCACAACTGCTTCATTACTATCGCCATGTGATAGACAGTCAAACCTCTCCTGCGACAGTCGACCTCACCACGAGAGAGATTCAGATTTTACATAGCTTAAAAACAGGAGCTTCCAATAACCAAATTGCGGAAGATCTCTTTATTAGCGAATTTACCGTTAAGTCACACCTTTATCAGGTATTCAAAAAGCTTTCGGTGAAAAACAGAGTACAAGCCATCTCATGGGCCAAACAGCATTTAGTGTCTTAATTTTAATTCACTAAGCAAGAAATCAACTTTTGCACTAGTTGGTTAATTATCTATTCATAAAACCATGTTATCTTGTCGGCAATTTCAAATACGTCAGAAAGATAAAGGGTTTTATCATGATCAAAAAATGTCTATTCCCAGCAGCTGGTTACGGAACACGCTTCCTACCTGCAACAAAATCGATGCCGAAAGAAATGATGCCTGTAGTCAACAAGCCTTTGATTGAATACGGTATTGAAGAAGCAATTCAAGCGGGTATGGACGGAATGTGTATCGTTACGGGTCGTGGTAAGCATTCAATCATGGATCACTTTGACAAGAACTACGAGCTAGAGCACCAAATCAGTGGCACTAACAAAGAAGAACTACTAGTAGATATTCGCGACATTATTGACGCAGCAAACTTCACTTATATCCGCCAACGTGAAATGAAAGGCTTAGGTCACGCTATATTAACGGGTCGCGAACTGATCGGTGATGAACCATTTGCCGTAGTACTCGCGGATGACCTTTGTGTAAATGAGCAAGCTGGTGTACTTGAACAGATGGTCGCTCTATTTAAACAATTCCGTTGTTCAATTGTCGCAGTACAAGAAGTCCCTGAAAATGAAACACACAAGTATGGTGTTATTTCAGGTGAAATGATCAAAGACGACATTTACCGTGTCGATGATATGGTCGAAAAACCAGAAGCAGGAACAGCACCAAGCAATCTAGCTATTATCGGTCGCTATATTCTGACTCCAGATATTTTTGACATAATTGAACAAACTGAACCAGGCAAAGGCGGTGAAATTCAAATCACAGACGCACTACTCAAACAGGCGAAAGCTGGTTGTGTGCTTGCCTACAAATTCAAAGGTCAACGTTTCGATTGCGGCAGCGTAGAAGGTTATATTGAAGCAACCAACTACTGCTTTGAAAATCTCTACTTAAAAGACAGTAAGAAAACGGAACTCGGTAAACAAACGACCGCTAAACAGGCGTAGAACCCACAAAAGACCAGTAAAGGTGATCTTAAAAACCACCTTTACTGTATTTATACCCAGTATTTTATTTGAACATTTCTCGCACTGTGTAATACTAGAAGCTCTTCCCATACAGAGCGATAACAATGGACAAGATAGAAATACGCGGTGCCCGCACTCACAACCTCAAGAATATTAATCTCACCATTCCCCGAGATAAACTAATTGTCATCACGGGATTATCGGGCTCCGGAAAATCGTCTCTCGCTTTTGACACTCTGTATGCCGAAGGGCAACGTCGTTATGTAGAATCACTATCGGCTTACGCTCGCCAATTCCTTTCTTTGATGGAAAAGCCTGATGTTGACCATATTGACGGTCTCTCCCCTGCCATTTCTATCGAACAAAAGTCCACTTCACACAACCCTCGTTCAACTGTGGGTACCATCACCGAAGTGTATGACTATTTACGTCTGTTCTATGCGCGTGTTGGTGAACCTCGTTGCCCAGAGCACAAAGCCCCCCTATCAGCACAAACCGTATCACAAATGGTTGATAAAGTTTTGGAACTGCCAGAAGGGTCAAAAATGATGCTGCTTGCGCCGATAGTCAAAGAGCGCAAAGGTGAGCACGTTAAAACGCTAGAAAACTTAGCCGCTCAAGGGTTTATTCGCGCGCGTATTGATGGAGAAACCTGTGACCTCTCCGATCCTCCACCGCTTGAGTTGCACAAAAAGCACACCATTGACGTTGTTGTCGACCGTTTTAAAGTTCGCGCTGACTTACAACAGCGTTTAGCTGAATCATTCGAAACCACTTTAGAGCTCTCTGGTGGTGTTGCGGTGATAGCGCCAATGGATGGCGATGGTGAAGAAGTGGTGTTTTCTGCCAACTTTGCTTGTCCACATTGTGGATACAGCATGCAAGAACTTGAGCCTCGCTTGTTCTCTTTCAATAATCCAGCGGGTGCCTGCGGAACTTGTGATGGCTTGGGTGTACAGCAATATTTTGATCCTGAGCGTGTCATTCAAGATGAATCACTAAGCCTTGCACAAGGGGCTATTCGCGGTTGGGATCAGAAGAACTACTACTATTTCCAAATGTTGTCTTCGTTGGCAAAGCATTATGATTTCGACCTGCAGCAACCTTTCAACAAACTACCAAAAAAAATCCAAGACGTGATCTTAAAGGGTTCTGGACGAACAGAAGTTGAGTTCAATTACATCAACGATCGCGGTGATATTCGCGTCAAGCGTCACCCATTTGAAGGCATTCTAAATACCTTAGAACGTCGCTACCATGACACAGAATCAAACTCTGTTCGTGAGGATTTAGCCAAATATATCTCAACTAAATGCTGCGAAAGCTGTGACGGTAGTCGCTTACGCCTTGAAGCTCGCAATGTCTTTATTGGTGACACAACGCTACCTGAAATTGTTGAACTGAGTATTGCTGATGCTTTAAGTTTCTTCTCAACACTTTCGCTTGAGGGACAACGAGCAAAAATTGCTGAAAAGATCATGAAAGAGATCAACGATCGCCTTGAATTCTTGGTCAACGTTGGTTTGAACTATCTCAATCTTTCTCGCAGTGCCGAAACATTATCGGGTGGGGAAGCACAACGGATTCGTCTCGCCAGCCAAATAGGTGCAGGTCTTATGGGCGTCATGTATGTACTTGATGAACCTTCGATCGGCCTGCATCAACGTGATAATGAACGTCTACTTAAAACACTCATTCATTTACGGGACTTAGGTAATACTGTGCTGGTGGTAGAACATGATGAAGATGCCATTCGCTGCGCTGATCATGTGATCGATATTGGTCCGGGCGCTGGCGTTCACGGTGGTCAAGTTGTCGCTCAAGGCACAATGGCTGAGATTATCGACACGCCAGAGTCTTTAACTGGACAATACCTTTCCGGTATAAAAAAAATTGCCATACCCGAACAACGCACGCCATTTAACAAAAAGAAAGTTTTTGAGCTCATTGGTGCCACTGGCAACAATCTCAAATCGGTAGATTTGACTATCCCTGTCGGGTTGTTTTGCTGCATTACCGGGGTATCAGGTTCGGGCAAATCAACCTTAATTAACGATACATTCTTTAAGATTGCTCATACCCAACTAAATGGGGCAACCACCGCTGTACCAGCACCTTATAAAAAAATCAAAGGGTTAGAGCATTTCGACAAGGTTATCGATATTGACCAGAGCCCTATCGGTCGAACGCCACGCTCAAATCCTGCGACCTACACTGGAATATTCACCCCAATTAGAGAGCTCTTTTCTGGCACACAAGAATCTCGTTCACGCGGTTATAAACCCGGTCGCTTTAGTTTTAATGTGCGTGGTGGTCGCTGCGAAGCCTGTCAAGGTGATGGTGTCATTAAAGTAGAAATGCATTTTCTACCTGATGTCTACGTGCCATGTGATCTCTGCCATGGTAAGCGCTACAACCGCGAAACACTCGAAGTTCGCTACAAAGGCAAAACCATCGATGAAGTACTAGAAATGACGGTTGAAGATGCTCGCCAATTTTTCGAACCGGTACCTGTTATCGCGAGAAAGTTACAGACTTTAATGGATGTGGGGCTTTCTTATATTCGTCTTGGTCAAGCTGCAACCACCTTATCTGGAGGTGAAGCACAGCGAGTTAAACTGGCTCGCGAGCTCTCGAAGCGTGATACAGGCAAAACCCTGTATATTCTAGACGAGCCAACTACCGGACTACACTTCCATGATATTCAGCAATTGCTCACCGTGCTGCATCGCTTACGCGATCATGGCAATACCGTGGTTGTTATCGAGCACAACCTTGATGTAATAAAAACAGCAGACTGGATCGTCGATCTAGGTCCGGAGGGAGGAGACGGTGGCGGTGAAATTATTGCCCAAGGCACACCTGAAGATGTGGCACTTGTCGAAGGTTCACATACCGCACACTTCCTTAAACCTATGTTAAAATAGAAAAAGGTCAACAGAGCCTAGGAACCAGCGTATCATACGCTGGTTTTGTTTTTGTAGAAGTGACACCAATATGGCAACCATACATGTAACCGGAACACAACTTGAGCCACAAATACCAAGGCTTCCTTTAGTTCGTCCATTTCTAGTATCACTTGGTGTGATCTACCTGCTAGCCATGCATGTCTTTATGGCAAATCCTGGCGGTTCCGGCTTAGCATTGTCATTTAATGCCACCACATGGTTGGCTTTTGGCATCTGTATCGCCATCGGTCTGTATCAAATCGGTACCGAAGGCAAACTTCGCTACAATAAACTAACCATAGTGCTATTTGTATCTTGTCTAATCATGACAGCGCCGATACTTTATCCCAACTCTTCGTTACTACTATCATTCAACCGCCTCGCTGGATTGTGGATGGGCTTTTTATTGCTCGTCGTGCTACAACAATTTCGTTTTAGCAATCGTCAAAGGCAGCGCCTATTGTGGTTTATTGTTATCGCGGTGGCGATACAAGCAACGTTTGGCTGGATTCAGTACTTAATACTAGAGCCAGGAAATATCTTTGGTTACAACACAATAAGTAACCGACCTTACGGAATTTTTCAGCAACCCAATGTTATGGCTAGCTTTCTCGCTACTGGTCTCGCGGTTTCTGGGTACTTACTTTCTCGCCAGCCAATTAAGTATCAACGTAAATTGAGTGATGTAAGCCTTCTTTATGTAATGCCTTTGCTCACCATTCCATTGATCATAATTTTGGCGTCTCGTACGGGCTGGTTAAGCGCGGCAATCTCCGTTGCTTTGGTACTACCGTATCTCTATCGTTTTGCCAGCCATAAACGCATAGCCGGTTGGAGCCTCTCAGCACTGATTGGCGTCATGCTGGGTTTAGTTTTACCTCTTCTGACTGCATCTTCAGGTGGCTCAGATGTCATCACACAAAAAGTAAACCTAGAAAGCCCGCGTAGTTATATCTACCCACAAGCACTCGATATGTTCATCGAGAAGCCCTTCACTGGTTATGGTTACGGCAGTTTTGAGCCTTCTTATATTCTGTATACGGCACGACAACACCAACTTAATCCGGACTATAATGTCGGCTTACCAAGTCTCGACCATCCACATAATGAACTGCTTTATTGGGGAGTTGAAGGTGGGTTATTACCGATACTCGGCATTGTTTTCGCGGCGCTATTCGTGCTACTTAGAATGTACCAAGCAAAGAAAGGCACTCGGCTAGCGATGTTTGGGCTGTTTGTCCCAATAGTGCTGCATAGCCAACTAGAGTATCCTTTCTATCACTCATTTGTGCATTGGGTTACTTTTATAATCCTGTTGTATTGGGTTGATCAGCGATCGAATAGCTATCGCATCGCGCCATTTAGCCGGATATCTCAAATTCTGCTGAGAGTGATGAGCCTCGTTGTCCCAATCATCATTACGGTTTATATGCTGAGCTCTTTGCATACCAACTACGTACTGACAAAATTTGAACGCTCTAACCCAAAAGATCCTGAAATATTGGAGCAGGTGACAAATCCTGTCGTTTGGAAAGATCGTTACGATTGGGATGTATACAGCACCTATCTAAATATCGGCTTAATAACGCAAAACCCTGATTACATAAAACCTTATATAGATTGGTCATTAGCGATCATCAAGGACAAGCCACGACCAGCTTTCTATAACAACTTGATTATGGCGTACCAAGGATTGGGCGATACACTTAAAGCAGAGCAAATTCGCAGTGAAGCTAAATATCTTTTCCCAACTCGCGATTTTGAGAAAGTGCAATATATTGCGCCAGATATTGATGCGCTGAAGCCACCCGTAGAGCAATAAGAGCAGCGGCTTTACGCCGCTATTCATCCTACAAAGTTAACGATTCTTCCAAGGCGCGTAAGCACAAAGCGACATTTTCATCTTTGGCAGCGTATCCCATCAAGCCTATGCGCCAAGCTTTACCCGCTAAGACACCAAGCCCTGCACCTATTTCCAAGTTATAGGTTTCTAGTAAGTGGCTACGCACTTTCACTTCATCAATGCCTTCTGGCACGTATACAGCGTTTAATTGTGGCAAACGATACGCTTCATCAACCACAAATTTAAAGCCCAACTTTTCCAATCCTACTTTTAACTTTCCATGCATCGTTTGATGACGCTGCCATGCATTTTCAAGCCCTTCTTGCTTGAGCATTAACAAAGACTCATGCAACGCATATAGGCTGTTTACGGGGGCTGTATGGTGGTAGCTGCGCTTACCTTCCCCACTCCAATACCCAAGCACTAAGCTTTGATCTAAGAACCAGCTTTGTACTGGGGTTGCGCGATTTTTAATTTTCTCTATCGCGTTAGAAGAAAATGTCAGCGGAGAAAGACCCGGAACACAAGAGAGACATTTCTGGCTGCCAGAATAAACCGCATCCAATTGCCACTCATCCACTTTCAACGGCGAACCGCCCAGAGATGTCACCGCATCAACAATAGTTAACGCATTGTGTTTTTTCGCTAACCGACTAATTGCTTGAGCATCCGAGATTGCACCAGTTGATGTTTCTGCATGAACAAACGCAACGATTTTGACCTCTGGATGAGCGACCAAAGCTTGCTCTACTTTAGAGATTGAAACTGGGTTACCCCACTCATCGTCAATGACGATCGCTTCACCACCAGCGCGAATTACGTTTTCTCGCATGCGTTCGCCAAACACACCATTGCGACATACGATCACTTTATCACCCGCTTCAATCAGGTTAACAAAACACGCTTCCATGCCTGCGCTGCCCGGTGCAGATACAGCAATAGTGAACTCGTTTTCAGTTTGGAAAGCATATTTTAGTAATTGTTTGAGCTCATCCATCATGCCAACAAAAAGTGGGTCTAGATGACCAACCGTCGGGCGACTTAGGGCCTGAAGTACTTGTGGCGATATATCCGATGGACCAGGTCCCATAAGAATTCGACGAGGTGGAATAAAGCTTTGAATTGTCATAATCGCTCCTTGCAGCATGCTTTTAATCTTCTCATATCTAAACCACCTTAAAACAATATCCGAAGCGGAACAATTGGTCGTAAGTCTAGTAATTATGAATTTGTTAAACATTGTCAGTTTCTAAGTAAAAGTTTCGGTTGACTTTGATCACATAAAGCCGTTCAATAATTAGACACAGAAGAGGAGCATTGCCTAGGTAGATGCATCGTGGAGCCGCAACTCCAATACGATTCATTGAGGGAGAGCAATGCCGAGACGCCACCCAATTGCAGGTTTAGTGACGTCGATTGACTTGGGTTGACTCTCATCAATTGTCATCAGCACTGTCTGATGAAGCGCTTCTGAGGTGATTGTTATTGCCTAATAACTTACCTCTTTAAATCGCTCAAAACTCTCTTCTCGTTTGATCGTATCCAAACAACTGCGACTTCAAGTCGGACAGGATACTCAAACAAAAAAACAAAGGACGTTGGATAACCAACAACAATATTTAGGAAGTCGTGGGAGAATCGCTGTGAGCTCATTTAATGTCGCCAAATTTGGCGGTACCAGTGTTGCAAATTTTGAAGCTATGAGTCGCTGTGCGATCATTATCGAAAACAACCTCAATACAAAGCTTGTCGTGAGCAGTGCCTGCTCAGGTGTAACCAATCTGCTAGTTGAACTCGCTAACGGCGTGGTTAATGAGCAACAACGAATCAAAATTATCGAAAAATTGGCTGATATTCATCAAGCCGTTTTGACCAGACTGGAAGACTCTACTAATACAGAAGCCGAAGTTAGCAAAATCCTTGATACTGTCTCTCACCTTGCAGAAGATGCATCCATTCAAGCGAGCAAAAAACTAACCGATCAGCTTGTCTCTTGTGGCGAATTGATGTCTACGCACTTATTGACTCAGGTGATGCGTGAGCAAGGCATCAATGCTATTCGTTTTGATATCCGCCAAGTATTGCGTACCAATGATGATTTTGGTAAAGCAGAGCCAAACGTGGCTCAAACAGCGCAGCTAGCAAAAGAGAAACTCGTTCCGCTCTGCCAAGAGTTCGTGGTGGTCACTCAAGGCTTTATTGGTTCAGACGAACAAGGTAATACCACGACGCTGGGTCGCGGTGGTAGCGATTACAGCGCCGCCCTTATCGCTGAAGCGGTTAAAGCAAAAGGATTAGAAATTTGGACCGATGTTCCAGGGATCTATACTACCGACCCGAGAATTGCAGAGAAAGCAACGCCTATCCCAGAGATTAGTTTTAGTGAAGCCTCTGAAATGGCAAATTTTGGTGCAAAAATCTTACATCCTTCCACATTAGTACCAGCATTGCGCCATGATATACCCGTTTTTGTTGGCTCATCAAAAGAGCCAGAAAAAGGCGGCACTTGGATTCGTCATCAAGTACAAAGCTCACCACTATTTCGTGCCCTTGCTCTGCGCGATAACCAAACAATGGTGACATTGCGCAGTGCGAAGATGTTCCATGCCTATGGTTTCTTGGCTAAAGTATTTGAGATTTTAGCCAAACATAAAGTCTCGGTAGATCTCATTACCACCTCAGAGATAAGCGTTTCTCTTACCCTCGACCAAACCGATACTTCTGGTGGTGCACCACAATTACCTGCGGTTGCACGTAAAGAGCTAGAAGAGCTATGTACGGTAGAGATAGAGCAAAACCTCAGCCTTGTCGCACTAATCGGTAATAACATGGGTGAAAGCCGTGGTTATGCCAAACAAGTATTTGGAACATTGGAAGACTTAAACTTACGCATGATTTGCTTCGGCGCGAGCCCACACAACTTATGTTTTCTAGTTCATGAATCCGTTTCTCGCCATGCCATTCAAAAGCTTCACCAAGAGCTATTCGAAGCTTAAACTTTTCATTACTGAATAAAAAACCGAGCGCGAAACTCGGTTTTTTATTGGCTATGTTTCGGAGTATCTCTGCACTCAATCCATATCAATTTTAATATTGTCTAGCGTGCTACTCGATGCCCCATCGCCACTGTGCACCTTAAGCATGATACGCAAGTCATTGGCGGAATCAGCACTGTGCAATGCATCTTCTTCATTAATTTTATCCTCGATAACCAACTGATAAAGCGCCTGATCAAATGTCTGCATACCAATCTGTTGTGATTTTGCCATGGTCGATTTAAGTTCATGCAAGTCACCGCGACGAATCAGATCCGCAACACGCGGACTATTGAGTAAGACCTCAAACACGCCATGTCGACCTTGCCCATTCTTATCACGTAATAGTTGCTGCCCCACAACCCCTTTCAAGTTCATCGAAAGATCAAATAAGAACTGGTCTTTTTTCTCTTTCGGTACTAAATGAAGAATACGCTCTAAAGCTTGGTTAGCATTATTTGCATGTAACGTTGCCATACATAAGTGCCCCGTCTCAGCAAACGCCATCGCATACTCCATTGTTTCTCGGCTGCGAATCTCACCAATCAAAATCATATCTGGTGCTTGCCGCAAAGAATTCTTCAGCGCCACTTCATAGCTTTCGGTATCAAGCCCCACCTCTCGCTGCGTCACAATACAACCTTTATGTGGATGCACAAACTCAATTGGGTCTTCTACTGTGAGTATATGCCCTGTTCTATTGGCATTACGATAACCTGTCATTGCAGCCATGGTGGTTGATTTACCTGAACCTGTCGCACCGACCACTAGCACTAAACCACGTTTGGCAATTGATAAATCTTGTAGTACATGCGGCAAATTGAGCGATTCAAAGCTTGGTATTTGCGTCTCTATACGGCGAATAACGGCACCCGGCAGTTCTCGCTGAAAGAATGCCGAAACACGAAAACGTCCATATTCACGCACCACAGCGAAATTAGCTTCACGTGTGGACTTAAAGTCCACTTGGCGCGGCTCATCCATGATTGCGTTCAATAACTCGAATACATTTTGCTCCGTCAATACATCTCCATGAGCACGCAATTCTCCATCGACACGATAAAGCACTGGCGCACCAACAGTGACGTATAAGTCCGAGGCTTTTTGTTCACTCATCCCTTGTAGAAATGCATCGATTACCATCAATAATCCCTTAATAAGTTAGCGAGCCAATCTTTTGTTCCACTTCTTCCGGCTCAACGAGACCGCGCGCGATCAACTGTTTCGCGTTTTGCTCGATAGTTTGCATACCGTGTGCAGCACCCGTCTGAATAACCGAGTACATCTGAGCCACTTTGTCTTCACGGATTAAGTTACGTATTGCCGGTGTCGCCATCATTATTTCATGACAAGCAACTCGACCACCACCAATCCGTTTCAATAGCTTTTGTGCAATAACCGCACGCAATGATTCAGATAACATTGAGCGAACCATACCTTTATCGCTGCCAGGAAAAACATCGATAATACGGTCAATGGTTTTGGCAGCAGAGCTGGTATGTAAAGTACCGAACACTAAGTGACCTGTCTCAGCCGCGGTTAGCGCTAAGCTAATTGTTTCTTGATCTCGCAATTCACCAACTAAGATGACATCCGGATCTTCACGTAAAGCACTGCGCAGCGCCGCTTTGAAGCTATGGGTATCACGATGAACTTCACGTTGGTTTACCAAGCATCTTTGATTGTCGTGAACAAACTCAATTGGGTCTTCAATGGTCAAAATATGCTTGTTGTGATGACGATTAATGTAATCAACCATTGCAGCTAACGTTGTCGATTTCCCCGAGCCAGTTGGGCCTGTCACTAATACCAAGCCTTTCTCGATATTAGCGATTTGTTCAAATATCTCTGGGGCTTCTAAATCTTCCAAAGTCGGTATACTCGTTGGAATAGTACGGAAAACGGCTGCGCACCCACGAGCTTGATTAAAGGCGTTAACACGGAAACGACCAATACCAGATAATTCAAACGAAAAGTCGACTTCGAGACGTTCCTCATATTCACTGCGCTGAGCATCGTTCATAATCTCGAATACCAAACGGTGCACATCTGCATGGCTAAAAGCAGGCATACTTAGCTTTCTGACTTCGCCATCTATGCGCACCATTGGAGAAACACCTGCAGAAAGATGTAGATCTGACGCATTATGTTTTACACTAAAGTCCAGTAACTCAGTGATATCCATTTAAATTCCTTAGTAAAGTTAGCTATGAACAGTATTCAACAAAACATTGAACAAATCACCTCACAGATCTTAAGTGCGCAACAAAAATGTGGGCGCACTCAAGAGTCGGTGCAACTTCTCGCCGTAAGCAAAACCAAACCAAACCAAGCAGTCCTAGAGGCAGCTCAGGCTGGCCAAGGTGCTTTTGGTGAAAACTATGTGCAAGAAGGCGTAGACAAAGTAGCATATTTTTCCGAGCACCATCCGGATCTGCCTATCGTGTGGCACTTTATTGGCCCGATTCAGTCTAATAAAACTCGTCCGGTCGCAGAAAGCTTTGATTGGGTTCACACCATTGACCGCGCAAAGATTGCTCAGCGGCTTAATGACCAACGCCCAATCAATATGAAGCCAATTCAAGTGCTCATCCAAGTGAACACCAGTGGCGAAAGCAGTAAGTCTGGTATTGATGAAGAGCAGGTATTTGAACTCGCAGAGTTGATTTCATCACTACCAAACCTCACGTTAAGAGGGTTGATGTCAATTCCAGCTAATGTACCCGATCATGCATCTCAACTGCATGCGTTTACTCAGTTGGCAGATTTAAAACAGCGCCTTAGTGAGCGTTTACCCGAACTCAACTTAGATACTCTTTCCATGGGTATGAGTGGTGATATGAGTGCCGCCATCGAAGCAGGTAGCACTATGGTTCGTATCGGAACCGCGATATTTGGTGCTCGCGACTACAGCAAGTAATAACGCAAACAATTAGGGATCCATCATGGAACACAAGAAAATCACCTTTATCGGCGCAGGAAATATGGCGCGCTCAATTATTACTGGCTTATTGGCTAGTGGATACCCAGCGAGCTTAATTACCGCTACCGGTCCTAACCAGGACAAACGTGATTTTCTGGCTGACCAATATGGTATAAATACCAATGGTGATAATGCTCAAGCTGCGCGCGATGCTGACGTTGTGGTCCTTGCCGTTAAGCCACAAATGATGTCATTGGTCGCGCAAGGGATGTTAGACATCGACTACCAAGATAAACTGGTGATCTCGATTGCTGCAGGTATTAGTGCAAGCCGCCTAAATGAAATGTTTGCGGCCAAATTAAACCTCGTGCGCGTGATGCCAAATACACCATCGCTGGTAGGTCAAGGTATGAGCGGGCTTTACGCTCCGGAAAATGTCGTTGAACAAGACAAGCTCTTCGCTGCGGACTTAATGAGCGCAGTCGGTAAGGTTTGCTGGGTTGAGCAAGAATCTGATATCAACACCGTCATTGCTGCGGCTGGTAGTGCTCCCGCGTACTTCTTCTTATTTATGGAAGCAATGCAAGCCGAGGCAATTCAGCAAGGTTTTGACGCTGATACCGCTCGTTTATTGGTACAACAAGCAGCGCTGGGCGCGGCGGAAATGGTTGTGGCTAACCCCGAGGTTGAATTGTCAACTTTGCGTGAGCAAGTCACCTCCAAAGGCGGTACCACTGCTGAAGCAATTCGTACTTTCAATGAGCATCAGTTATCCGATATTATCGCCAAAGCAATGCAAGCGGCAGTGCTGCGCGCACAAGAAATGGAAAAATTATTTTAATAATTAGAACCGTTTGTCGACTGTTTTTAATACAAGGTTAAGCTATGAATTCAATGAGTTTTCTAATATCCACCCTGTTTGATTTATATATCATGGTGGTACTGCTACGCATTTGGCTTCAAGCCTCACGTGCAGATTTCTACAATCCGTTCTCACAATTTATTATCAAAGCGACTCAGCCTGTTATAGGGCCGCTACGTCGTGTTATTCCGTCAATCGGCAATATTGATATGGCGACACTGCTGTTTGCTTTCGTACTGTGTGTCTTAAAATTCGTAAGCCTGATGCTGATTGCCTCAGGTGGAGCCGTCGTATTTAGTGCTGACTTCCTGCTACTAGGTCTATTAACTCTAGTGAAAGCAGCAGGCGGTTTACTATTTTGGGTATTACTAATTCGAGCGATTCTAAGTTGGGTAAGCCAAGGCCGTAGCCCAATTGAGTATGTATTTAATCAACTCACAGAGCCAATGTTAACGCCAATCCGCCGTGTAATCCCAGCAATGGGCGGTTTTGATTTAAGCGTCCTAGTACTGTTTATTGGTCTTCAATTTGCTAACTTCCTGATGGGCGATCTAATCGGTCCGATGTGGTTCAGTCTATAATGTCAGAAGCGGTATGGCGTGAAGGCGACGATATTATTCTTCGCCTTTATATCCAACCCAAAGCAAGCCGAGATAAAATCGTCGGTTTGCATGGTGAAGAAATCAAAATAGCGATTACTGCACCACCTGTTGATGGCAAAGCCAATGCTCATTTAAGTAAGTATTTGGCGAAACAATTTAAAGTAGCGAAAGGGTTAGTCAATATTGAAAAAGGCGAGCTCGGGCGGCACAAGCAAGTTCGCATCATCTCGCCTAACCAAGTTCCTACTGAAATCGAAGCCATCCTATGATGGCTTTTAATTTATCTCATGGATGCACAGTTTTAGAGCAAGGAAAAAATTATGAAGACTTGGTTTGTTGCACTGGTTATAAGTTGTTTGGCACTGCCTACTTTTGCTGGGCAGTTTAAAACCATCAAAGATGTCGAAGTACACTATTCGGCATTTAACTCTACCTTTCTCACCCCACAAGTCGCTAGTAGCTACAAATTAAAACGTAGTGGCTATTCGGCAATTCTTAACATTAGTTTGTTAGATCGTTCTCAAGCAGGTAAGCCCGCTATCTCGGGAAAAGTCACCGGTTCAACAAAAAACCTTATTGGGCAGATACGTGATCTTACTTTCAGAGAAGTCAAAGAAGGCGACGCGATTTACTACTTAGCTGAGTTTACGATCAGCAACGAAGAAAATATTCACTTCAATATCGATATCGATGCTGGCAATCAAGGCAAAGGCACTTTAAAGTTCACCCAAAAATTTTATGTTGAACAGTAACAGGACGAATCATGAGCAAGATTGTATTGGCGACCGGCAACCAAGGTAAGGTCCGTGAAATGGCAGATCTTCTGGCTGATTTTGGCTTTGAAGTATGCGCACAAAGTGAGTTTAATATTGCTGAAGCTGATGAAACAGGCACCACATTCATTGAAAATGCCATTATCAAAGCTCGCCATGCAGCAAAAGAAACCGGTTTTGCTGCTATTGCTGATGATTCAGGTCTTGAAGTCGATTACCTAAAAGGTGCTCCTGGCATCTATTCCGCTCGCTACGCAGGTCAAGGTGCTAGTGATAGGGAAAACCTCAACAAACTGCTTAAAGCGATGGAAAACGTGCCTGAAGAGCAACGTAGCGCGCGTTTTCACTGCGTGTTAGTACTAATGCGTCATGCTGAAGACCCAACGCCTATCGTATGCCATGGTAAATGGGAAGGTCGTATTCTAACTAAACCTCAAGGCGAGAATGGCTTTGGTTACGATCCTATCTTCTACGTTCCTGAAGATAATTGCTCTTCCGCAGAGCTTGAGCCTACTCGTAAGAAACAGCTTTCTCATCGTGGAAAAGCACTTCAAAAGTTGTTCGCGACTCTTGCGGAGCAACGTTAAATAATGCAACTCGTACCACCAGCGTTAAGCCTTTATGTACACATCCCGTGGTGTGTACAAAAATGCCCTTATTGCGATTTTAACTCCCATGCGCTCAAAACGGAGATCCCAGAGGATCACTACATTGATGCACTACTGGAAGATTTGGACCGTGATATTGAAAAGTACCAACTCAATCAAGCCCCCCGCCCACTGCACTCAATCTTTATTGGTGGTGGCACACCAAGCTTGATCTCAGCCGAAGGTATCAAACGTCTACTTAATGGCATTGAGCAGCGTATTCCCTTTAAGACCGAAATTGAAATCACCATGGAAGCAAATCCTGGCACGGTAGAGGCTGAGCGATTTATTGGCTATCAAGCCGCAGGTGTAACCCGTATTTCAATTGGTGTACAAAGCTTTGCTGAAGATAAGCTTACTAGCCTTGGTAGAATTCATGGTCAGCAAGAAGCGATCAACGCTGCTAACCTTGCCCACGATATCGGGCTAAAGAGTTTTAATCTTGATCTTATGCATGGGCTGCCAGATCAAACCATAACGCAAGCACTTGCCGATTTAGAACAAGCTATTGAGCTCAATCCACCGCACTTATCTTGGTATCAACTCACTATTGAACCAAACACCATGTTTTACTATAAAACGCCAACGTTACCTGATGATGACGACTTATGGGATATCTTTGAACATGGCCATCAGAAACTGACACAAGCAGGTTACGTGCAATATGAAATCTCTGGGTATAGCAAACCGGAGTATCAATGCCAACACAACCTCAACTACTGGCGATTTGGGGACTACTTAGGCATTGGCTGCGGCTCGCATGGCAAGCTAAGTTTTAGCGACGGGCGCATCATTCGCACAACCAAAACCAAGCATCCTCGCGGTTATCTCGCTGCGTTTCAGAATATGGTTAAGCCATATTTAGTTGATGAGTTTGAAGTAGCCGCAGAAGATCGACCATTCGAATTCTTTATGAATCGTTTCCGCTTAATTGAAACGTGTCCAAAGCAAGATTTCATCGATACAACAGGGCTAGCTCTGAGTGACATTCAAGTAACTATCGACTGGGCTCTTAAGCAGCAATACCTTGTTGAAACAGACACTCACTGGCAAATTACCGAAAAAGGGAAGTTGTTTTTGAATGATCTGCTTGAAGCATTTATGGCTGACGAAGAGTAGTACCTATCTAGCCCTAACAACGCTTTAAATGTAAAAAAAGCTTGGATAACCAAGCTTTTTTTACATTTAACATTCAGAAGATGGAACGACCAATACGCTCTGAAAGTAGCTCTAAAGCTTTGGTTCCCGCCAGTGAGTTACCCGATGCATCTAACTCTGGTGACCATACTGCAATACTCATCTCACCCGGTACAATAGCAATAATGCCACCACCTACGCCTGATTTCCCTGGCATACCAACACGATAAGCAAACTCACCTGCACCATCATACAAACCACACGTCGCCAGTAATGCATTCAATTGTTTGGTCTGCATTGGCGTAATTATTGGCTTATTCGTCTGAACCGATACACCTTTATTGGCTAAATAACTGAACATTTTCGCTAAATCAACACAGTTCATTTTCAGTGCGCAGGCATGAAAATAGTTATTCAACACTGGCAATACATCATTTTCAAAGTTACCAAATGCACGCATTAAGTAAGCAATCGCAGCATTGCGATCACCGTGCATCATTTCCGATGCCGCCACAACTTTGTCATAGACAATTTGATTTTCACCCGAAAGCTGGCGTACAAATTCAAGCATACGCTGACGCGGCGCCGAAAGTCGACTATGTAATAGATCAGCGACCACAATCGCACCAGCATTAATAAATGGATTACGCGGGATTCCCTGCTCCATTTCCAGCTGAATCATAGAGTTAAAAGCTTGACCAGATGGCTCTTTCCCCACACGCTCCCAGATCTCTTCCGGATTATACAAAGACATTGCAAGCGTTAAGCTGACAGCTTTAGAGATCGATTGAATCGAGAACCCCTCGTCAGCGTCACCCGCTTTGATCACTTCCCCTTGATTGGTAAATACCGCTATCCCCAGCTTTGTATTGGGCACTTTTGCCAGAGCGGGAATGTAATCGGCGACTTTACCTTGTCCAATAAGAGGACGAACTTCTTCTAAGATGTCCGCCAAAATCTCACGTGTCGGTTTCATCTATGACCTGCTTATGATTGTTGTAGAAACCCTATTCATTGGGCAACTAAGGTCAAAAAAGCCAACATAATTATGTTGGCTTCCTTAAATTTCAGTGTATACCCAGACTGCTAGGGATACTCTTGATTAAGTCACAATTACGCAGTGCGTTTGTACTTAATGTCCCATACGCCATGACCTAAACGGTGACCTCGAGCTTCAAATTTGGTTAATGGGCGTTCGTCTGGGCGCTCAATGTAATCGCCTTCAGTGGCAATATTGGCAAAACCAGGCGCTTGATTCATCACTTCGATCATATGTTCAGCGTAGTTTTCCCAATCCGTTGCCATATGGAAAATACCATCTTCCAGCATCAGCTTCTGGCGCACCATCTCAGCAAATTCTAACCTAACGATACGACGCTTATGGTGACGCTTTTTGTGCCATGGGTCAGGGAAGAACAATTGCAATGTACTCAAACTGCTGTCTGGGATCATATGCTCAAATACTTCTACCGCATCGTGGCACATTACACGTAAATTGGTGACACCCGCTTCGCGAGCATCAGCTAAACATGCGCCGACACCTGGGCTATGAACTTCAATACCGATGAAATTTTTCTCTGGCGCATTTTTCGCCATTTCAACTAGTGATGCACCCATGCCGAAACCAATTTCTAGTACCACTGGATTATCGTTACCAAACACTTCTTTCCAATCAAGAAGTTGTGCTTGGTAGTCGATACCCATTGTTGGCCAGCACTCTTTCATCGCGCTTTCTTGACCTTTGGTAAGACGCCCTTCACGACGTACAAAACTACGTATTCTACGGATCAACTTACCGTCTTCATTGTATTCGTTAGTGGTCACTTCACTCATGATTTCGCCTGTTTAAAATTTGGTCTCGACTTAAAGGGATTGTGATTATCCAAAGAATTGTCACTGGTGCAAGTCTTTCTGACTAAAACCCTACACTTTATTGGTTGTACTTACCCCACGATCTGTGGTGCAATTTTAAACCAATAAACTTACAAATAATATCAGAGCATGTCGTGACACCTTTTGCTAATGCCATTATTACTTGGTACGACGCCTATGGAAGGAAAAACCTACCTTGGCAACAGAATAAAACTGCATACAGTGTCTGGCTATCAGAAATAATGTTGCAACAAACCCAAGTTGCGACCGTTATTCCTTATTATCAACGCTTTCTCGAACGATTTCCCAGCGTAATCGACTTAGCAAATGCCGATCAAGATGAAGTTTTACACCTTTGGACAGGGCTTGGCTACTATGCGCGAGCTCGGAATTTGCATAAAGCAGCTCAAATGGTCGCCAATGAATATCACGGTGAATTTCCAACCGATATAGCCCAATTAAATGCACTGCCTGGTATTGGTCGTTCAACCGCAGCTGCGATCCTCTCTTCAGTTTACAAACAACCGCACGCAATTTTGGATGGCAACGTCAAACGCACTCTAGCGCGATATTTCGCCATTGAGGGCTGGACAGGGCAAAAGAAAGTAGAGAATCAACTCTGGATGCGTGCAGAGCAGCACACACCTGCACAAGATACCGATAAGTACAATCAAGCAATGATGGACATGGGCGCCATGGTTTGTACACGCAGCAAACCGAAATGTAGCTTATGCCCGATAGAATCACTGTGCGTAGCAAAAGAACAAGGCAAACAGCTCGATTACCCCAGTAAAAAGCCTAAAAAAGAAAAACCAGTTAAAGAAACTTGGTTTGTTATGTTGCACCATGATGGCAAAGTTTGGCTCGAGCAACGTCCTCCCGCGGGGATCTGGGGGGGGCTCTATTGCTTCCCTGAAAATGGCAATGCCGATATCCAAACTCAACTTGAACATCGTCAGGTTGTTCAAGATGATGTTCAACATCAACAACAGTTAATCGCGTTTCGCCATACCTTTAGCCACTATCATCTCGATATTACACCGATTTTGCTGGATCTATCAAAACAGCCTGACGTGATAATGGAAGCAGGCAACGGTCTTTGGTATAACTTATCTCAACCAGAAGAAGTTGGCTTGGCTGCACCAGTAAAACAGTTATTGGAAAGCTTGCCATTTGAACTTCGTTAGTCAAAAGGAATCTGTTATGAGCCGCACTGTATTTTGTGCTCGATTAAAGCAAGACGCCGAAGGTCTTGATTTTCAATTTTACCCAGGCGAACTAGGTAAAAGAATTTTCGACAACATCTCAAAACAGGCATGGGCAGAGTGGCAACACAAACAAACCATGTTAATCAATGAGAAGAAATTGAATATGATGGATCCAGAGCATCGCAAGCTACTGGAAACTGAGATGGTAAACTTCTTATTCGAAGGCAAAGATGTTCATATCGAAGGCTATACACCGCCAAGTGAATAACTAAAGCCCAGAGAGATTTGAGATGGCATCGCAGTTCACTGTGATGTCATTTTTTTATGTTTAGGATTGTGATGAAAAAACTCGCGTACTTTTTAATTGCTATGATGTTGGTCGGCTGCAGCCGAGAATTTGTTGAAAGCATCTATGATATCAACTACGAACCTACCAACCGATTTGCTAAGAATTTAGCTCTACTTCCAGGTCAATTTGAAAAAGATACCATAGCGCTCGATGCCTTAATAAATGGTTTTTCTGGCAATATCGAAAAACGTTGGGGTAGCAAAGAGATTAAAGTTGCTGGTAAAAGTAACTATGTGAAATATATCGACAATTACCTAAGTCGCTCTGAAGTCGACTTCCAAAAAGGGACGATTATTGTCGAAACCGTTTCTCCAACGGATCCGAAGCAACACTTAAAAAATGCCATTATCACGACATTACTCACTCCAGATGATCCTGCGAGCGTTGATCTATTTTCATCAAAAGATATCAAACTCGAAGGTCGCCCATTTTTGTATCAACAGGTGGTCGATCAAGATAACAAACCGATTCAATGGTCTTGGCGTGCCAACCAATTTGCTGACTATTTAATTGCCAATAAACTAAAAGTCAAAAACGTCGACTTCAAAAAAGCATATTACGTTGAGATTCCTCTTGTGGAAAATCAAGTAGAGATCCGCGGTTATAAATACGCCGATATTGTGCGACGAGCATCGCGTAAGTACGATATTCCTGAAGATCTTATTTATGCCATCATCAAAACAGAGAGCAGCTTTAACCCTTATGCAGTTAGTTGGGCAAACGCTTATGGTTTGATGCAAGTTGTGCCTAAAACAGCGGGTAAAGATGTTTTTAAGCTGGTAAAAAAACGCTCTGGCGAACCTAGCCCAGAATATTTATTCAACCCTGAAAACAACATCGATACCGGGACTGCTTACTTTTACATCCTAAAAAATCGATATTTGAAAAATGTCGATCATCCGTTAACGCTGGAATACACCATGATCTCAGCATACAACGGCGGAACTGGCGGAGTTTTGAACACTTTCAACCGCAATGATCGAAAAAGAGCGATGCGAGACATCAACTCTTTACAACCAAACCAAGTTTTTTGGGCTTTGACCAACAAACATCCCAAAGCTGAGGCGCGTCGTTACTTAGAAAAAGTTACAAATTACAAAAGGGAATTTAACGCGGGCAAAACTTAATGGTAATTTTTGAACAAAAACCAAGCAAACAACCGTTATTTTGAAAATATTTTCAAAAACACGTTGACGGATGAGCTGAAAATCCGTTTAATACGCTCCGTTGCCCGGATAGCTCAGTCGGTAGAGCAGAGGATTGAAAATCCTCGTGTCGGTGGTTCGATTCCGCCTCCGGGCACCATAATTTGATTATTGGTGTCTTAGACGTCAATAAGTTAGCAAAGAATATTAGTGTGCCGACTTAGCTCAGTAGGTAGAGCAACTGACTTGTAATCAGTAGGTCACCAGTTCGACTCCGGTAGTCGGCACCATTCTTTTGCCTCGATAGCTCAGTCGGTAGAGCAGAGGATTGAAAATCCTCGTGTCGGTGGTTCGATTCCGCCTCGAGGCACCATTATTTGGTGTCATTGTTTACACGATACACATGAATAATTCCTCCTTAGCTCAGTTGGTAGAGCGACGGACTGTTAATCCGCAGGTCGCTGGTTCGAGCCCAGCAGGAGGAGCCACATTTAAAGCCAAGTCTTTCGACTTGGCTTTTTTTGTATCTGTTTATCCAACTTATCTCATCCCCCTACGTGTTTATTTCCAATTTTCATTGCCCACACCGCTATTGGAAAAATTCAACACCCTTTCAAATACTTATCTCAAATTCAATACATTAAAATTGATAAATATTCGAGCAATCTCACCCTTTCAATTTGAAGCGACATTTATTTCGCGATGAGAATTTAATCAGCATCATATTTTCATTCGAAGCCCCGATAACTAGCTAAAGCCTGATGTAATATTTTTGTCACAAAAATATTGCGGACTCTTTTCTTGTGCTTTTTTGACACTAGCGAAGGGACGTATCGAACAGCATTAAAGCCAGTGGGGATACATGAAACTCAAAACACAAGCCTATATTCTATCGGCGATCATTTTGACTGCTCTGTTAGCACTAACTGCGACCGGTCTATGGACGCTGCGGGTTGCTAGTGATCTAGACAATAAAGCGCGCGTAACAGAATTATTCAAAAGCGCATACAGCATTTTGACCGAAGTAGAAAAAATGGCGGTAGAAGGTGCGTTAGGCGAAGATGAAGCCAAAGCACTGGCAACTCGCCTTCTGCGAAATAATATTTATAAAGACGGCGAATACGTCTATGTCGCAGACGAGAACATGGCTTTCATAGCGACACCACTCGACCCACAGTTACATGGTACAAGTTTCCACGATTTTAAGGACGCCGATGGCAACAGTGTTGCCGACGTATTGCTAGACGCTATCAGTAAAACACCAATAGGGATCGCTGAATATCATTGGAGCTCAGCAGATCCAGATGGTTCAGTTGATCAAATAGTGTCTATTGCACAAAAAACACCACACTGGAATTGGGTGGTCGGCACAGGGATTGGTTTTGATGAAGTGAATGCTCGTTTTTGGTCTACCGCTCAATGGCAGTTGCTGCTCTGCCTTATTATTGCCGCGAGTATTTTTACCGTATTATTAGTTTCTATTCGCAAAATGCTCACCTTACTAGGTGGAGAGCCTCAAGAGGTACGCAAAGCAGTTCAAGCCATAGCTCAAGGCAACATCAAAGCCTCATTTGACGCACAAGCGCCTAGAGGCAGTATCTATGAAGCAGTACAAGAGATGAGTTTATCTCTTGCTCAATTAGTGAGGAATTTAGATACATCGATGGTGGCACTGCGCTGTGAACTTGCCAATGTGGAAGATCGTTCTGCAACAATCTCTGAACTGACTAATTCTCAACAACAATCCACTGCAATGATTGCTACAGCAATGACGGAAATGGCATCTTCGGCAAACAACATAGCGGATTCTGCCAGCGATACGGCAAGCAATACTGATGAAGCTGACAAGCAAAGCCAACAAACGCAGCAATTGATCCATAACACTGTCGGTAATATTCAAGGGCTAGCGTCTCAACTAGGGACAGCAAGCCAAGCCGTTGCGGATCTTGATAATGATGTAAACAATATTGTCAAAGTCCTCGACGTGATTGGTGATATTGCAGAGCAGACCAATCTGCTTGCACTGAATGCAGCGATCGAAGCAGCACGTGCGGGTGAACAAGGGCGTGGATTTGCAGTCGTCGCCGATGAAGTACGCAACTTAGCAGGTCGCACTCAATCGAGCACAAAAGAGATCCAACAGATGATTTCTAACTTGCAAGAAGGTTCTCGCAATGCCATTCAAACCATGGATATATGTGCCGACACAAGTACAAGTACGGTGGAGGAGTCTCAACACGCATCACAAGCGCTACAGCAAATTGTTAATGCATTAGAGTCCATCTCCCAAATGAGCCATCAAATTGCGACAGCGGCAGCGGAACAGACTGATGTAAGTGATGATATTTCGATGCGAATTAACATGATTGAAGAAAGCGGATGCCAATTAAGCAATGTCGTAACCGAAAGTCACAGCAGCACTCAAAGCCTGACTCAACTAGCAAATGAGCTCGAAAACTGGATGAGCAAGTTTACCGTTAAGCAGTAATGACTCACTAAACCGACAAAAGCACGCGTATTAGCGTGCTTTTTTTGTCACTAAACTCAACTAATGCTGTTCTTTTACCGCAATAATTTGTGGTTGTGTGAGGCGGTACAAGCTGTAAAAGAACAAAAACAGCCCATTAAGTACATAAAAGCAACAAACGATATTTTTTTTGCATTTTAATATTGACCTGAAAAGCGAAAAGCCGTTTAATACACCTCGTCGCCCGGATAGCTCAGTCGGTAGAGCAGAGGATTGAAAATCCTCGTGTCGGTGGTTCGATTCCGCCTCCGGGCACCACAATTTCTAAGTTGTTGGTGCTTAGCACGAACGACAAAAAAGAATATAATGTGCCGACTTAGCTCAGTAGGTAGAGCAACTGACTTGTAATCAGTAGGTCACCAGTTCGACTCCGGTAGTCGGCACCATTTATTCAAATAGTTCCTCCTTAGCTCAGTTGGTAGAGCGACGGACTGTTAATCCGCAGGTCGCTGGTTCGAGCCCAGCAGGAGGAGCCACATTCAATTAATGAGACTTAGTCTTGTTGATGAAAAGCCGACTTAGCTCAGTAGGTAGAGCAACTGACTTGTAATCAGTAGGTCACCAGTTCGATTCCGGTAGTCGGCACCATATATAAATAGTTCCTCCTTAGCTCAGTTGGTAGAGCGACGGACTGTTAATCCGCAGGTCGCTGGTTCGAGCCCAGCAGGAGGAGCCAATTTCAAAAGCCAAGTCTCACGACTTGGCTTTTTTCATTTCTAGCATTATAAATAGACTCTTATCCACTCAAAGCAAGCTTGCTAGCAGCCTAATCGTCTCCAGCGTTGGACTGGATGGCATATCATAGTTTCCACCAGTCGCGACAATCACAGCCTGCTCATTAGGCAGCATTACTATGTATTGCTCCCCTATTCCCACTGCGGCAACCGCTCCTCCTATTTTCGATAACTGCCAAAAATGTAAGCGATAACCCATGTTGTAACCGTAGAAACTGCTCGTTCTCAGCATATCAAACCAATGAGGTGCAACTATTGACTTGTCATTGAACGTCCCTCTATTCAACCACATTGAGCCAAACTTCCCCATATCGAGTGGTGTTAACATCAACCCCCAATCGGCACCAGGTTCATTGCTGCCATGCTGAGTTAACCAACGATAGTTTTCGATTCCCAATGGGGCAAACAACTTGTCACGCATTACTTGAGTAAATGGTTGCTCATAAAGACGTTCGATAATTTTCGATAACCCAACCGTTGATAATCCGCTATAAGCGAAACGACTGCCTGGCTCAAACGCTAGAGCATCACCTAAGAACATGCCTTGTAAATCCTTTGCCATATAGTGACGATGGAAAACGTTTCCAGCCCCTTGGCTATAAGATGTCCCTAGCTCATCTAATGCATACCCAGTAGACATGTTCATGACGTCTCGAATGCTAATTGCCATTTTCATATCTCGATCGGCTTGTTGATACTCGGGAAACAAACTAAACACGGGGACATCAAGATTAGCTAATTTACCTTCATCGATAGCAATAAATATCAATGTAGCGACAAAAGACTTGGTTACCGAATGAAGATTATGCAGCTCATTGGCACCTACAGGCACTCTCGGCGTCTTTTGCTTTCCAACGGTACCTGCGCCCTGTCTATGCAGTTCGAAGAGCTTCTCACCGTTCTTCCAAGCTATCAGTGAGTGGATATTATTTGCTTTACCACTTTCAATTCGCTGCTCAACTGGAGAAAACTTTGCTTGGCTTTGAACGAGCTCGATCTCCGATTGACCACACCCCGCTACTACCAGCAATAACAAAGCAAGCCCAACACCACGATACTTCATATCTACATCCTTTTTGGTACCCAATAGGTACTATACCCAAGAAACTGAAAGTGCAGGTAGGCGGCAAGTAAGAAAGCCCCCTGAGCATAGCTGAACTATGTGACTGGGGCGCACGAACACAGCTAACACCGCTGCAACTTCAAGTATGACGGGTATAAAACAAAAAGGAACGAGCATTACAGTGTGCTGCTACAGGCATAAAAAAAGCGTGCGACCAAGCGCACGCTTTTTTCTTCAAGAAACAACTTAGCCAGCTTGGTTGCGTCGTTTTACTTCGTTATCAAGTTCTGCCAATTTACTTTCCATTTGCCCACGGCAAATATTGGCTAACTCTCGTACTTGTTCTTTTCTGTAACCTTCAGCACTAACAGGTGGCAGCATTTCAACAATCACATGGCCGTTATTCCAACGGTTGAACTTAATATCACTTGTTGAGCTACATACAATAGGAATAACCCCCGCTTGTGCGCCAATAGCTGCATGGAAAGCACCTGTTTTGAAAGGCAACAAGCCACGACCACGTGAACGAGTCCCCTCAGGGAACATCCAGACGGAGACGTCACTGCTCTTCATGCTATCCACTACCTGATCGATAGTACCTACCGCTTTGCTACGATTAGCACGGTCTATCAGAATATTTCCTGTTAACCAATAAAGTTGACCAAACAGTGGTATCCAAACGAGGCTCTTTTTACCCACGGTAACAACTCTTGGTGTAACCGCTGAAGAAACAGTAAACAAATCCCAATTATTCTGGTGGTTAGCAACGTAAATGTGCTGACCTCGAGTGTAAGCATCCTCCGGGATTCGCAATTCTAGTTTGATGCCAAATACTCGTGACATTTTGCCGAACAGGCGTCCAAAGGTGAATACGTGTTTTGGGTTACGCGGGCTTAGCAAGCAGTAACCACAACCAAATACAAACATGATTATCGCAAATATAGCGACAGCAAAAACACGTAACAGTGCAATCATTAATGCTCTCCATAAACGAATGGGAAAGGATAGTGGCCCTAATTTAACGGATCTTGTGGCCATAAAAAAGCCGAAACCTAAGTTTCGGCTTACATTTGTTAGCTAAAAGCTATTTACTCTTAATTTGAATCACGAAAGCGCTCAATATTGGCACCCAATGCTGATAGCTTATCTTCAATTTTATCGTAGCCACGATCGATATGATAAATACGATCAACAATGGTTTCGCCTTGAGCAATACAGCCAGCAATCACCAAGCTCGCTGATGCACGTAAATCCGTCGCCATCACTTGCGCGGCACTTAAAGACTCTACGTCTCCACAGATAACAGTGTTACCCTCTATTTCTGCTTTAGCCCCCATACGCTTCAACTCAGGTACATGCATGAAACGGTTTTCAAAGATGGTTTCGGTGATCACACCACCACCTTTCGCCATCATGTTCAGCAGAGTAAATTGTGCTTGCATATCAGTAGGGAAACCTGGGTGCGGCGCGGTACGAATAGTCACGGCCTTCAACTCGCGGTCTGTCATATCAACCGATATCCAGTCTTCGCCAGTCTCAACTTTCGCACCCGCTTCTTCAAGCTTCGCCAACACAGCTTCTAATAAGTGGGCATGTGTATTACGACATACTACTTTACCGCCAGAAACAGCTGCTGCAACTAAGAAGGTACCAGTTTCAATACGGTCTGCAACCACAGCATGCTTACCACCACCTAAGCGCTCAACACCTTCAATAGTGATAGTATCAGTGCCAGCACCAGTGACTTTTGCACCTAGCGTATTTAGAAAATCGGCAGTATCAACAATTTCAGGTTCACGCGCTGCATTATCTAAAACCGTTTTACCTTCCGCTAATGTTGCGGCACACATAATAGTGATCGTTGCACCAACGCTCACTTTATCCATCACAATATGCGCGCCTTTCAGGCGACCATCAACAGACGCTTTGACATAACCATCTTCAAGAGTGATTGTTGCGCCAAGTTGCTCTAAGCCATGGATGTGCAAATCCACAGGGCGTGCACCAATGGCACAACCACCCGGTAGTGATACTTGACCTTGACCAAAACGAGCAACAAGAGGACCGAGAGCCCAAATTGAAGCTCGCATCGTTTTTACTAAGTCATAAGGAGCACAATATTCATTAATGCTACTTGGATCGACATGAACTGAACCATTTCGTTCTACTTTGGCACCAAGTCGCTTTAGTAGCTCCATGGAAGTATCGATATCACGCAGATGAGGTACGTTAGTTACCTCAACAGGTTCTTCCGCCAAAATAGAAGCAAAAAGGATTGGAAGGGCGGCGTTCTTAGCACCTGAAATAGTGACTTCGCCCACTAATGGCTGCTTAGAACCAGTTACTCGAAATTTTTCCATTACTAAACCTTACAGCGACATCAATTTCTTATCACGAGCCCATTCTTCCGGCGTGTATGCCTTGATAGAAAGAGCATGGATGTCATTTTTTTGGATATACTCCATAAGCGGCGCATAAATTGTTTGTTGTTTCTTAACGCGGTTCATTCCTTCGAAACAAGCATCAACAGCGATCACTTCGTAATGGCTACCCTCGCCCTTTACGTGTAGCTCTTCTAGATTTAGTGCTTCGTTTAATATCTGTTGTACTTTTGCGCTATCCACAAATTACCTCTAATTAGTCTTAATGTGCTCAGCAATGTATTTGTCTACATTGCTCAATGCCAGCAAAGTGCTGAGTTGCGTTGGCACGAAGCTGAGCATTATATGACAGTTTCGCTTTTTTGCATGCTCTAAAAGATGAATCAACATCACCATACCAGCAGAGTCAAACCGCTCAACATTCGCTAAACTCACTTCTAGTGACGCTTGTTGAGGTTGCCATGCTTTAAGTTGATTCCACAACTCAGGTACAGAATCGCGATTAAGCACACCGTTAAGAGCACTATGATTCTCATCGACCTGCAACCATTGATTGTGAACAATCATTACTTAGCCTCGAAACGGATTGGTTGTGCCGCTAATCTTTCAAGATCAGCCGCAACAGCTAGGATCCCATCTTGACGCAATTTACCGTTCCATTCTGACTGCTTGCTTGAAAGTAAGCTGATACCTTCAGCGATCATATCAAATACTTGCCACTCGCCAGTTTTCTTATCTTGGCGTAACTTAAACTCTAGTTTAATGTTTGGACGCGGCGTATCAACGATGTCCACTTTAACACTAGTAATTGTTTTACTTGAATCCAGTTTTTTCTTTGGTTCAAATTCAATTTCCTGATCTGTGTACTGAGTCAACACTTGGGCATATGAAGCGATCAAGTAACCACGAAAAGCCACAATAAACTCATTCACATCGGCTCGTTTAGCACCTTTTAAACTGGGGCCTAGAAGTTTGAGTGCTGCGTATTTATGATTCACATAAGGCATCAACTCTTCCTCCACAATCACTTTGAGATGATTGGGATCTTTTTTGATAATACTTTGTTCTGCTTTCAAACGCGCAAATGCTATTTCTGATACTTGCGTCATCATAGCGTATGGCTGGGTCTTATCAATGTCAGCAGCTGTCGCCGCGAAAGGCAGCAACAGCACACAAATCAAAGTCACAAATTTTTTCAACATTTTTACTCTCCAGATTCAGAGCCGCCGCCGACGCTATAAAGAACTTGTCCGATCAAATCCTCTAGCACTAACGCTGACTTAGTATCTTCAATATAGTCACCATCCACCAGCATTTGCTCATCGTCAAATACAAAACCGGGAGTTAAACCAATATACTGTTCACCAATTAATCCAGAGGTTAGTATTTTTACACTTGATGTTTCTGGGAATTGGTTGAACTGGCTATTAACTGCCATTTTCACAACAGGCAACAAAGATTCTTGATTAAGGTTAATCGCAGTAACTCGACCAACAACAACCCCACCGACTTTCACCGGCGAACGTACTTTTAAGCTACCAATATTGTCAAACTCAGCACTTAAAGTATAAGTATCGTTTGAACCGATGCCTTTTACGTCAGCGACTTGAAAAATCATAATCAATACTGCGCAAATTCCCGCTAAAACGAAGCTACCTACCCATAATTCTGTTTTACGTGTCTGTTGCATTTTTAATTCCCGAACATCAATGCGGTCAGTACGAAGTCTAGTCCAAGTACTGCCAAAGAAGAGTGTACTACCGTACGAGTCGTCGCACGGCTGATGCCTTCCGAAGTAGGAATCGCATCGTATCCATTAAAGAGCGCAATCCAAGTCACTGTAATGGCAAACACTAAGCTTTTAATAAAGCTATTGCCAATATCCTGACCAAGATCGACTGAAGCCTGCATAGTTGACCAAAAACTACCATGGTCAATCCCTTTCCAATCAACCCCAACGAGTTGTCCGCCCCATATACCGACAGCCATGAATATCATCGTCAATAAAGGCATTGAGATTACACCAGCCCAAAAACGAGGTGCTATAACACGCTTGAGTGGGTCTACTGCCATCATCTCTAAAGATGAAAGCTGCTCTGTTGCTTTCATCAATCCAATTTCAGCGGTTAGTGCGGAACCTGCTCGTCCTGCAAACAATAATGCCGTGACAACCGGTCCGAGCTCTCGCAGTAACGATAGTGCCACCATTTGACCAAGTGCACCTTCAGCTCCGAAATCGACCAAAATCACATAACCTTGGAGGCTCAGAACCATGCCAATGAACAGACCAGATAAAAAGATAATCAGCATGGACTGCACACCCACACTGTAAAGTTGTTTAATTAATAACGGGGCATTTTTGATCGGTTGCGGTCGACTTGCCAGCGCACTAAACAGCATTAGACTGGCTCGACCAAAGACTTCAACTACCGCCATAGAGCGACGACCAGTTGCAGCCACAAATTCAATTAGGTTGGATTTCATTCAAATAGATCCTCTGCAATTGATTTAGCAGGGTAACTAAATGGCACTGGTCCATCAGCATAACCTAACAAGAATTGCTGTACTTGCGGGTCTGGATTTGCGTGCAGTTCATCTGGTGTACCACTAGCAATGACTTTGCCATTAGCAAGGATATAAACCCAATCAGCAATGCTCATCACTTCCGGTACATCATGAGAAACGACAATTGATGTCACGCCTAAGGCTTGGTTCAGATTTCGAATCAATTCAACCAAGACGCCCATAGTAATTGGATCTTGTCCGACAAACGGCTCATCGTACATGATGAGTTCTGGGTCTAGAGCTATTGCACGCGCTAATGCTGCTCGGCGAGCCATACCACCAGATAACTCGTTTGGCATCAATTGTGCCGCGCCACGTAGACCAACAGCTTCCAACTTAAGTAATACCAAAGTGTGGATGATTTCTTCGTCGAGTTGTGTATGTTCGCGCAATGGAAACGCTACGTTATCGAACACAGTAAGATCGGTAAAAAGAGCGCCAGATTGAAATAGCATGCTCATTTTTTTTCTTACTTGATACAGCTTGCGGCGGCTTAATGCAGGGATGTTATGGTCATCGAACAGCACTTCGCCACTGTCAGGAGCAATTTGCCCACCAATCAGTCGCAGTAGCGTTGTCTTTCCTATCCCTGATGGCCCCATAATAGCGGTCACTTTACCTTTGGGAACATGCAGGTTTACACGGTCAAAAATCACCCGTTCTCCACGAGAGAACGTTAAATTGTTAACTGTAACCAAATCACTTGATGACATGAGATACTCGTTGTCAGAATCCTTCTATAACGGGCAATCATAAGCCAAATCACCCTCGAATTAAAAGCACTGTTCAATTAATTGTGAAGCACTTAGATCAAGCGCTACCGTGTAAGGCACCGCTATAATTACATAATGTGCAACAAATATTTCAATGTTCAGCTTCCCTTTTATACCTCAACACGTCAAAATTGGCGGTTAAATTGTTCAGTTTATAGATAAGTTGGGAAATATCATGTTCGAAGCTGTAGCGTTCCTTATAGTCGGTCTTATATTCTTGGTATGGAGTGCCGACCGATTAGTGTTTGGTTCCGCCGCACTTGCTCGAAACTTCGGTATTTCTCCACTTGTCATCGGTATGACTATTCTGGCCATGGGCTCTTCTGCCCCAGAAATGATGGTATCCGCAACAGCCGCGCTTGACGGTAAAACCGATACAGCTGTGGGTAATGTATTGGGTTCAAATATTGCCAACATTGCTTTAATTCTAGGTATTACTGCATTAATAAAACCACTTTCGATTAGCTCTGCAGTACTACGTCGCGAATTACCTTTGATGATTGCCGTCACTGTCATTGCTGGTGCGATATTGTGGGATAACCACCTTGGCTTTAAAGAAGGTGTGTTACTTTTTGTACTGTTTACTGGCTTTATTCTCGCAATGCTGCGTATCAGCCAGAAAGAGAAACAAAATGGCGATATTCTTTTGGATGAACAAGAAGCTGAGGTGCCGCAAGGGGTCAGCAATCTGAAAGCTGGTATTTGGGTCGTCATTGGCTTGTTAGTCTTACCCCTTTCCGCCAGTGTTCTAGTTGATAGCTCGGTTGTTATAGCCAAATACTTTGGCATGAGCGATTTGGTTATCGGTCTTACCATCATCGCGGTCGGTACAAGCCTACCGGAACTTGCCGCTTCTGTTGCAGGCGTGATGAAAGGTGAAGATGATATGGCTGTAGGCAATATCATCGGCTCTAACGTCTTTAATATCCTTGCTGTAATGGGGATCCCAGGTATTCTTAACCCATCAATACTCAGTGAATTTGCGATGGGGCGGGATTTTTGGGTAATGCTTGGCGTGTCGCTACTTCTGGTAGCCATGGCGCTAGGTAAGTCTCGCAGCATAAATCGTTTTGAAGGGGCTTTCCTCTTCGTCGTTTTCATAGCTTACCAAAGCTACTTGATTATCAATATGACCGCTTAATTAAATGCAGGAATTTCATATGTTTGACTACCGCGCTGCTGCGTTAGACGTGCTCAATACTGAAGTAGAAGCACTAAAACAACTCGACCAATATTTCGATGATAGTTTTGCCAAGGCATGCGAAACCATCCTAAATAATAACAATGGTAAAGTGGTTGTCATGGGCATGGGTAAATCTGGTCATATCGGCAATAAGATAGCCGCATCATTTGCTAGTACCGGTACCCCTGCATTCTTTGTCCATCCGAGTGAGGCTGCGCATGGTGATCTTGGAATGGTCAAACCGGGTGATATCGTATTAGCGATATCGAACTCGGGGGAAGCCAATGAAATCCTTGCTCTCTTCCCTGTATTAAAACGACTAAGAATCACCATCATTAGTATGACAGGCAAGCCAGCTTCAACCATGGCAAAATTAGCCGATATTCATCTACAGATCACAGTACCGAAAGAAGCCTGCCCACTCGGTTTAGCCCCAACATCAAGCACCACAGCAACGCTTGTTATGGGCGACGCACTTGCGGTTTCACTACTGCAAGCACGTGGGTTTACTGCTGAAGATTTTGCCCTATCGCACCCAGGTGGCGCATTAGGGCGCAAGTTATTGCTAAAATTATCAGATATCATGCATACCGGCGATGCACTACCGTTGGTATCGCCTGATACTCTTATCCGTGATGCTCTGCTGGAAATAAGCCAAAAAGGTTTAGGCATGACGGCGGTTGTAGATAGCAACCATCAGCTGCAAGGCATCTTCACCGATGGCGACTTACGTCGTATTTTAGATAAGCGTGTAGATATTCATACTACAGTTATCGGTGAGGTGATGACAAAAAATCCCTCTGTTGCATGCCCTAATATGCTTGCCGCAGAAGGCGTAAACTTAATGCAAGAGAAAAGCATCAATGGACTACTGCTTTGCCAAGAAAATCAGGTAGTCGGTGCGTTGAATATGCACGACTTACTCAAAGCTGGAGTAATGTAATGACGGCAAAAGTTGCCACCCTTTACGGTCAGGTAGACTTTGAAACAATTAAAATCGCCAAACAGATCAAGCTATTGATCTGCGATGTTGATGGTGTGTTTTCTGATGGTCTAATCTATATGGGCAACAATGGTGAAGAACTAAAAACGTTCCACACCCGTGATGGGTATGGCGTAAAGTCACTCATGAATGCGGGAATTGAAATCGCCATTATTACTGGTCGCCGTTCACAAATTGTTGAGAACCGCATGAAGGCACTAGGTGTCACTCTGATTTACCAAGGTCAAGATGACAAGGTAAAAGCGTATCAAGACATTTGTCAAAAACTCAATATAGCACCGGAGCACACTGGATATATCGGTGATGATTTAATTGATTGGCCGGTAATGGAAAAAGTAGCGCTGAGAGTTTGTGTCGCTGATGGACACCCGCTACTTGCACAGCGAGCAAATTATATCACTACCATTCGCGGTGGACATGGCGCTGTGCGTGAGGTTTGTGATTTAATTCTACAAGCTCGAGACGAACTAGATGTGCATAAAGGTTTAAGTATATGAGCCTCTCTCGTATCGGATATTTGGTTTTGACTGTCATCATCGCCGCTTCCGGTTATTACTTGATGCGCGAACAAACCAGCTACGATATACAAGTAGAGCCAAACATTGAACTGCCTGTTTTTACCGGTACGGTTCTTAAAAACACCTCGTATAATGAACAAGGGGTGCGCAGCTATGTCATTACATCTGAACGGTTGGACAACTACGCCAGCAACGGCGAAACACTCTTTGATAAACCAGTTCTGAAAGTTTACCAACAAGGTGATATACAAGAATGGGAAATCACCGCTGACCGTGGTGTGCTCACTAAAGACCACATTTTGGTACTGCAAGTTAACGTACTGGGTAAAAATTTACTACCTGACTCTGGGTTTGATACTTTATCAACTGACACTCTAAGCATTCAGTTAGATAATCGCGATTTTTGGGCAGATAACCAAGTCACCTTGGTTGGTCCTAAGTTTGAAACCGTCGGTCAAGCGATGAAAGGAAATCTCGCTGAAAATACCGCGACATTATACAAACATGTACAAGGCAGATATGAAACTCTCACACCTTAGTTTAATTACCTGTTTGTTTGCTTCAACACAAGCATTGGCGTTGTCTACGGACCGTGACCAACCTGTGTATATTGATTCAGACAGTCAGCAGCTTGATATGCAGAGCAATAAAGTCACTTTCCTTGGGGATGTGAAACTCAAGCAAGGCAGTATTAATATCAATGCTGACAAAATTGTGGTCACTCGCGACAAAGATGATGGCTCAATTCAAAAAATTGATGGCTTCGGTAGTCTTGCGACATTCTCTCAGTTAACTGATGATGGCAAAACGTTGCATGGCGAAGCTAAAGAACTTTATTACAACGTCGGCGATGATCAGCTAACGATGATTGACCAAGCAATGCTGGCGCAAGATGATAGCGAAATTCGTGGTAATCACATCCGTTATCAAATTTCATCACAGAAACTGATTGCTGATGGCACGCAAAAAGGCGATCGAGTTTCTACCGTGCTCCAGCCACAATCAGTACAAGAATAATTATGGCTATTTTAAAAGCTGAACATTTAGCAAAGAGCTACAAAAACAGAAAAGTTGTCTCTGACGTAAGCTTAGCTGTCGAATCGGGACAAATAGTCGGGCTATTAGGACCTAACGGCGCAGGTAAAACAACGTCGTTTTATATGATCGTAGGTTTAGTTGCTCGCGATGAAGGTACCATTAGCATTGACGAGCAAGATATCAGTATCTTACCAATGCATAGCCGCTCTCGAATGGGTATTGGCTATTTGCCTCAAGAAGCCTCTATCTTCCGTAAATTGTCAGTTCAAGACAACATCATGGCGGTACTTGAGACGCGCGAAGAGCTCTCTCGTGAAGAACGCCAAGATAAATTGGAAGATTTATTAGAGGAATTCCACATTCAGCACATACGTGAAAGCGCAGGTATGGCACTATCAGGCGGTGAGCGTCGACGTGTCGAGATTGCACGCGCTCTAGCTGCAAACCCTCAGTTTATTTTACTAGATGAACCATTTGCTGGTGTTGATCCTATTTCGGTAATCGATATTAAAAAAATCATCGAACATCTACGTGATCGTGGCTTAGGCGTATTGATAACCGACCATAACGTTCGAGAGACGCTGGATGTATGTGAAAAAGCTTACATCGTGAGCCAAGGACATTTGATTGCAGAAGGAACGCCAGAAGACGTACTTAACAACGAACAAGTTAAGCAAGTTTATCTTGGTGAACAATTCCGACTATGATTAATAAAAAGTCTGTAGAACTTTATAAGGCACCTATTACTGCATGAAACCCTCATTACAGCTCAAGCTAGGACAACAGTTGGCGATGACGCCACAATTACAGCAAGCAATTCGCTTGTTGCAACTGTCTACATTAGATCTTCAACAAGAAATCCAAGACGCTCTGGATTCCAACCCACTATTAGAGGTTGAGGAAGGCAATGATGAACAGTCCACCAGCGATGAGAAAACCGCGAATGAGGAAAAAGACTCTAGCTTGGAAGTCTCAGAAGTAGAGCTTCCAGATAGCTCAGAGTTAATTGAAAAATCAGAGATCAGCTCTGAGTTAGAAATTGATACCACTTGGGATGACGTCTACAGCGCAAACTCTGGTAGTACAGGTATTGCTCTAGATGATGATTTTCCGGTCTACCAAGGTGAAACCACCGAATCTCTCAACGATTACTTACTTTGGCAACTTGGTCTCACACCATTTAGTGAAACGGACCGTACTATCGCTCTCGCAATTATCGATGCGACTGATGACTACGGTTATTTAACCATTTCACCACAAGATATCTTAGACAGTTTTGATAATGAAGACATTGAACTGGATGAGATTCAAGCGGTACGCAAGCGTATTCAACAGTTTGACCCACTTGGTGTTGCTTCAGTAAACCTACAAGATTGCTTATTACTTCAACTTGCCACTTACCCAGAAGACACACCATGGCTCAATGAAGCCAAATTGGTATTAACTGATCATATCGACCAACTGGGCAATCGTGACTACAAACTGATCATAAAAGAAACTAAGCTCAAGGAAGCCGATCTTCGTGAAGTAATAAAACTGATCCAGCAGCTTGACCCACGCCCTGGTAGCCGTATTTCTACTGAACATGCGGAATACGTAGTTCCAGATGTGTCTGTATTCAAAGACCATGGTAAGTGGATTGTAACGATCAACCCTGACTCGATACCACGATTGAAAGTCAATCAACAGTACGCCGCGATGGGTAAAGGAAATAGCGCAGACAGTCAGTACATTCGCACCAATTTGCAAGAGGCAAAGTGGCTAATTAAAAGCTTAGAGAGCAGAAACGAGACTCTGCTCAAAGTTGCCAAGTGTATTGTTGAACATCAGAGAGATTTCTTCGAGTATGGCGAAGAAGCAATGAAACCAATGGTTCTCAATGATGTAGCTCTTGATGTGGATATGCATGAATCGACCATTTCACGCGTCACCACACAGAAATATATGCACACTCCGCGTGGAATTTTTGAATTGAAGTACTTCTTCTCTAGCCATGTCAGTACTGACAATGGTGGAGAATGTTCATCGACTGCGATTCGAGCATTTATCAAGAAGCTTGTAGCGGCAGAAAATGCCGCGAAACCGTTAAGCGACAGCAAGATTGCAGCTCTACTCGCTGACCAAGGGATTCAGGTGGCTAGACGGACAATAGCCAAATACCGAGAATCACTGGGCATTGCCCCTTCAAGTCAGCGTAAACGCCTACTATAGGCAGCAACCGAGAAGGAAAGTCTATGCAAATCAATATTAATGGCCATCACGTTGATCTTACAGATTCAATGCAAGATTACGTAAATGAAAAGTTTCAAAAACTTGAGCGTTTCTTTGAACATATCAACAGTATTCATGTTGTGCTCAAAGTTGAAAAGCTTCGTCATATTGCAGAAGCAACCCTTCACATAAATCAAGGCGAAATACACGCATCAGCAGACGATGAAAGTATGTATGCCGCTATCGACTCTCTAACCGACAAACTGGTTAGGCAGCTAAACAAGCACAAAGAAAAACTGAACAGTCATTAACTATGCAACTTAGCGAAATCCTAACATTGGACTGCACCAAAAGTGCGGTCCAATGTACTAGTAAGAAACGAGCTCTAGAAATGATCAGTGAAATCGTTGCGGAGCAAACTGGACAAAACTCTACCGAACTATTCGAATGTATGCTTAGCCGAGAAAAAATGGGCAGTACAGGTATTGGAAATGGCATCGCCATTCCTCATGCCCGTATGCACTCAAGCGACAAAGCAGTTGCCGTACTATTACAGTGCGAAAGCCCCATTGAATTTGACGCTATCGATAACCGTCCAGTTGATTTACTGTTTGCTCTATTAGTGCCTGATGCACAATGTAAAGAGCATCTTAAAACACTCTCATGTATGGCTGAACGTCTTAATGACAAGCAGATCCTAAAGCAATTGCGTAAAGCGCAATCTGATCAAGAGCTGTTCGATATCATGATCAACAGGTAGTCACATATATGCGATTAATCGTAGTAAGTGGTCAGTCTGGGGCTGGGAAAAGTGTCGCATTGCGGGTGCTTGAAGATTTGGGCTACTACTGTGTAGACAATCTTCCTGTCAATTTATTGGACGTTTTTGTTCAATCAATTCAAGGTAGCAAACAGAATGTTGCAGTAAGCATTGATATTCGCAATTTACCCGAGGAACCAACTCTGGTAAACAATGTACTATCTAAGCTCAAGCAAGAAACTGATGTTAGTGTGCTCTTTTTAGACGCCAACAAAGACACGCTACTTAAGCGCTACAGTGAAACACGCCGTATTCACCCATTATCACTGAGCCAAGAAAATACATCCCTCGAACAAGCGATTGAAAGAGAAAAAGGCATTCTTTCTCCACTTAAAGAGAATGCTGATCTAATCATCGACAGCAGTAATCAATCATTACACGAATTGAGTGAAACCGTCCGCCGTCGAGTTGAAGGTCGTGAACGTAAAGATCTTGTTATGGTATTTCAGTCGTTTGGCTTCAAATATGGTCTACCAAGTGACGCTGACTACGTATTCGATGTGCGCTTTTTACCAAACCCACATTGGGAACCAGACTTGCGACCATTAACTGGGTTAGACGCACCTATTCGCGCTTTTTTAGAAAGCCATCAAGAAGTGGTGGAACTAAAACTGCAGGTGCAAAAATTTATTGAGCATTGGTTACCGCTATTAGAAAAAAACAATCGCAGCTATCTAACCGTTGCAATTGGTTGTACTGGTGGAAAACACCGCTCTGTTTACCTAACCCAACAAATTGGACAATACTTTGCCGACTTAGGTCATCAAGTTCAGATCCGCCACACCTCATTAGAAAAAAACTTAAAGGATTAATACATGCAGCAAGAGAGCAAAACTGTCCTAATTCAAAACCGCTTGGGGCTACATGCTCGTGCTGCCGTCAAATTGGTGGAGCTTGCTCAATCATTTGATGCCATACTCACCATTCAAAGCCACGAAGGGAAAACCGCCACAGCAGATAGTGTTATGGGGCTATTAATGCTCGAATCTGCTCAAGGCGAACACGTGACAATATTATCTGAGGGCAACGATGCCACCAGCGCTTTGGATGCAGTATGTCAACTTATCGAACACAAATTCGATGAGGACGAGTAACATTGATTTTTTCTGTCGCAAATTGGTCGGCATCCCTTTCATGACACTTTGAGCATCACCACTAAAGACTATTTTTCAACTTGGATAATGCTGTGAAAAATCATTTCACAGCAAGAATTGTTTTTCTTAACACTATCTTATTAAACAAGTTGTAAAATTAAGTTACTATTCAAAATATTGTCAGCCTATAGAAGTCAGGGGGAATAAATGGCCGAGCAAATAGAATTCGATCAAGCTCACCAAGCCCTCCAAGAAATTACCGAAGCCTTAGAAAATGGTCGCTTTGTCCATGTCCGCCGCCAACTGCAAGACATGGAACCCGAAGATATAGCTCATCTATTAGAAGCATCACCGCGTAAAAGCCGTGAAGTTCTTTGGCAACTGACCGACCCTGAAGATTACGGTGAAATCCTCGATGAACTGAGTGAAGATGTAAAAGATGATCTGGTGTCAAGAATGGCACCGGAAATGCTCGCAGAAGCAACAGAAGGCATGGACATCGATGATGTCGCCTACGTACTGCGAAGCCTACCAGATGACGTTTCCCGAGAAGTCCTGTCACAGATGGACGCGGAAGAACGTAAACGTGTTGAAACCGCACTTGCCTACCCGGAAGACAGTGCTGGTAGCTTGATGAATACCGACGTTATCACCATTCGAGGTGATGTCGATATTGACGTCGTTCTACGTTACTTGCGTATGCGAGGCGAACTACCAGAAGCAACCGATGCCCTTTACGTCATTGATGAAGAAAATCGCTTAATCGGCGAACTATCATTGACCACTGTGCTAACGACACAACCTGACGTTAGAGTTGCAGAAGTAATGGAAGACGCCGACGATGCTATCGAAGTCACCATGAGTGACTCTGATGTCGCGAGTCTATTTGAGCGCCGAAACTGGGTATCAGCTCCAGTCATTGATGAAAACCAACTGCTCGTTGGTCGTATCACCATCGATGATGTGGTTGATGTCATCCGCGAAGATGCCGAACACTCCATGATGAGTATGGCTGGTCTGGATGACGATGAAGATACCTTCGCACCTGTCGTAAAATCAGCGCGTAAGCGCAGCATTTGGCTTGGTGCTAACGTACTTGCGGCACTCGCTGCTGCGTCAGTATCAAACATGTTCGAAGCCACTTTGGATCAAATGGCCGCTATTGCGGTATTGATGACAATCGTCCCTTCAATGGGCGGGGTTGCTGGTAACCAAACCGTAGCTTTGGTGATCCGAGGTTTAGCATTAGGTCATATCGGTGACGCCAACAAGCGTGAACTATTAATGAAGGAAGCCGCTATCGGTTTTTTGAATGGCGTGCTGTGGGCACTCATTATCGGTGGTATCGTGGTGGCTTGGAAAGGCAACTGGATGCTTGGTGGCATTATTTCAGCCGCAATGATGACTAACCTATTAGTCGCGGGTGTGGCCGGCGTTACCATTCCAATAATACTCAAAAAAATGAATATCGACCCAGCTCTTGCTGGCGGTATGGCACTAACCACAATCACTGACGTAGTTGGTTTATCAGTCTTCTTAGGCTTAGCTACGATATTGATTTAGCATAAATGGCTTCCTGCCAAGAATACTTATATTTAAAAGGCGCTGTGAAAACAGCGCCTTTTACTTTATGCAGTTAACCATTCAAGTTTGGACCGAGCCATTTTTCAGCTTCTAACCGATCCCACCCCTTACGATCAGCATAGCTTTGAGCTTGATCCTCTTGGATCTGAGCAATAGCAAAATAACGAGAATCTGGATGTGAGAAATACCAACCTGAAACTGATGCACCCGGCCACATTGCATAACTGCTTGTTAAAGACATGCCAATGGCTTGTTCAACATTGAGTAATTCCCATATTGCCCCCTTCTCAGTGTGCTCAGGGCATGCAGGGTATCCTGGTGCCGGACGAATCCCTTGATACTTCTCTCGGATCAAATCGCTATTAGTGAGCTTTTCTTCCGGAGAGAATCCCCAAATCTCTTTTCTGATGCGTTCATGTAAGTATTCAGCAAATGCTTCAGCCAAACGATCGGCAACCGCTTGGATCATGATGGCATTATAGTCATCACCTTTAGCTTTAAACTCGTCCGCCAACTCTCGTTCACCGACACCGCCAGTGACGGCAAAAGCTCCTATCCAATCTTTTTTACCCGAGATTTTCGGGGCAATATAATCCGATAAGCAATAGTTGTAACCTTTAGGTTTCTCCGTTTGCTGACGAAGATTATGCAGAACTTTAGCAACCTCACTACGCGATTCATCGGTATACACTTCAATATCATCATCAATACTAGCCGCCGGAAATAAACCACAGATACCACGAGACTTGAGTAATCCTTCGCGCTCAATTTTATCAAGCCAATCACAAGCGTCTTTATACAAACGCTGCGCTTCTTCACCCACTTCTTCATGCTCAAAAATAGTCGGGTATTTTCCGACCAAAGACCAAGTCATAAAGAATGGCGTCCAATCGATATAATTACGTAGAGTTGCCATATCAAAATCGTCAAACACATGAATACCTGGCTTCGCTGGTGCAGGAGGCGTGTAATTGTCCCAATCAATTTCAACTTTATTTGCTCGTGCGACTTCTAAAGTCACCGGCTTGGTACGTGGCTTCTTGCGATTATGCTGATCTCTCACTCGAACATAATCGGCATCCAGTTTCTCGATGAATGGCGGACGTAGTTCACTAGAAAGTAGTGAAGTGCAAACACCTACTGCGCGAGAAGCATTGTTGACATAGACCACTGGATTTTTGTAATTCTGTTCAATTTTAACCGCAGTATGGGCTTTAGATGTTGTTGCGCCACCAATCAAAAGAGGCAAGTCAAAACCTTGTCGCTCCATTTCTTTCGCAACATGAACCATTTCATCTAATGATGGCGTGATCAGCCCTGACAGCCCAATAATGTCTACGTTTTCTTCTTTGGCTACCTTGAGAATTTTTTCACAAGAGACCATAACCCCAAGATCGATTATTTCGTAGTTATTACACTGGAGAACGACACCCACGATATTCTTACCTATGTCGTGAACATCTCCTTTTACTGTCGCTAATAGGATTTTGCCATTGCTCGAGCCAGCATCTTTGGTTGCATTAATAAACGGCTCTAAGTGCGCCACCGCTTGTTTCATTACTCGTGCAGATTTCACCACTTGGGGGAGGAACATTTTTCCTTCACCAAATAAATCGCCCACAACGTTCATTCCGTCCATTAATGGACCTTCAATAACTTCAATAGGACGAGCGGAGTTAACACGAGCCTCTTCGGTATCTTCAACAATGAAATCCGTTATGCCTTTGACTAATGAGTGTTCAAGTCGTTTTTCTACGGACCACGTGCGCCACTCCAAAGCTGATTTATCTTCAACTTTTCCTACCGCTCGCTCTAAATATTCCGTCGCCATATCCAACAGGCGCTCTGTCGAATCATCACGACGGTTAAGAACTACATCTTCAACTGCATCTCTTAGATCTTCTGGTAGGTTATCGTAAATTTCTAACTGACCAGCATTAACGATCCCCATATCCATACCGTTTTTAAAACAGTGGTAAAGGAAGACCGCGTGAATCGCTTCACGAACATAATTATTTCCGCGGAAAGAAAACGAAACATTCGATACCCCGCCAGAGATCATGGCGTGAGGTAGCGTTCGCTTTATATCCCCAACGGCTTCAATAAAATCAACCGCATAATTATTGTGTTCATCAATCCCAGTTGCGACTGCAAAAATATTTGGGTCAAAAATAATGTCTTCTGCTGGGAAACCAACTTCATCAACCAAAATATTATAGGCGTTGGTACATATTTCAATTTTCCGCTCTCGCGTGTCAGCTTGCCCTACTTCATCAAAAGCCATCACGATAACAGCCGCGCCATAGCGACGAATTAACTTGGCTTGCTGTACAAATTTTTCTTTGCCTTCCTTCAACGATATTGAGTTAACAATTCCCTTGCCTTGAATACATTTAAGACCCGCTTCAATAACTTCCCATTTAGAAGAGTCAACCATCACCGGTACTTTAGATATTTCAGGCTCTGACGCACATAAATTTAAGAATCGAACCATGCAAGCTTCAGCATCGAGCATGCCTTCATCCATATTGATATCGATAATCTGAGCGCCACTCTCTACCTGTTGCTGGGCAACACTTAATGCTTCATCGTACAGTTCTTCTTTAATTAATCGTTTGAAACGAGCAGATCCCGTTACGTTGGTTCGCTCACCAACATTAACGAAGAGAGATTCTTTTGCTATCGTTAGCGGCTCTAATCCGGATAAACGACAAGCAACAGGAATCTTTGGCAATGGGCGAGGTTTAACTCCTTCGACTACTTGCGCCATTTGACGGATGTGTTCTGGTGTTGTACCACAACATCCACCAATCAAATTGAGAAAGCCACTTTCCGCCCATTCTTTTACATGTTCTGCCATATCTTCAGGAGAAAGATCATACTCTCCAAAGGCATTAGGTAAGCCTGCATTAGGATGTGCTGACACATTGCATTCTGAAATACGAGAAAGCTCATTAACGTATTCACGCAGTTCGTCAGGACCAAGGGCGCAGTTTAAGCCAAACGAAATAGGTTTAACGTGGCGAAGAGAGTTATAAAATGCTTCCGTTGTTTGCCCAGAAAGCGTTCGTCCAGATGCGTCAGTTATCGTGCCGGAGATCATCACTGGTAATTCGAGATCGAGCTCTTCAAATACACTATCAACAGCAAAGGCACACGCCTTGGCATTGAGAGTATCAAAAATTGTCTCAATTAGGATAAGGTCTGATCCACCTTTAATCAGTGCTCGAGTTGACTCAGAATAAGCTTTAACTAGCTCATCAAATGATACGTTTCGATAACCAGGATCGTTTACATCAGGAGAGATAGAGCAAGTACGGTTTGTTGGACCAAGTACCCCTGCGACATAACGAGGTTTCTCCGGATTTTTAGCTGTCCATTCATCCGCAGCTTCGCGGGCTAATTTAGCCGCCACAAAGTTAATCTCATCACTTAGACTTTCCATGTCATAGTCAGCCATGGCGATAGTGGTAGAGTTAAACGTATTGGTTTCGAGGATATCGGCACCGGCTTCTAAATAAGCAATATGAATATCTTTAATCAACTTTGGCTGGGTTAGAACTAACAGATCGTTGTTCCCTTTAAGATCACAATGCCAGCTAGCGAATCGCTCACCACGATAATCTTGTTCTTCGAGTTTGTAGTCTTGAATCATGGTGCCCATGCCACCATCGATCAGCATAATACGTTGCTTAAGCTGTGCTACTATCTGTTGTCTTAACATGCTTCCCACAATACAGCCTCATTCCTTTAGTTGTTCCTTCCATCCTATCACAGAAACAAAAGGAGTCTAGACGTCCAAAACCACCAAGATCATGACGTAAGTCCACAGAAATAGTGTTTGCCATTTTTTGTGCTTAAGCACAGACTATTTAGTAATACTTTGTTACACAAGAGTCGCATCATGTCCGTCTACTACACTCTTTGTTTTTTATCCGCCGCAGCAATGCTCATTGCTTTTGTAAACAGCAAGATAGGAAAAATGCAAACGACCATCGCAATTACCGGCGGGTCAATGATGCTGTCGCTTCTTATCTTGATTGCGGGTCAAAATGATTGGTTCGAGTTAACGGCGATCGCTTCGGATACAATTGCCAGCATTAACTTCGAAGATTTTCTGTTGAAAGGAATACTTGGATTTTTGCTTTTCGCAGGCGGATTGGGCATTAAACTTCCCAACTTGAAAGATCAAAGGTGGGAAATAACCGTCTTGGCACTAGGGGCAACACTATTCTCGACCTTTTTTATCGGTTTTGTCCTTTATGGATTTTGCCAACTAGTCGATATCCACTTTGAATTAGTTTACTGCCTACTTTTTGGCGCTTTAATCTCTCCGACAGACCCCATCGCCGTCCTAGCCATTGTGAAAAAACTTAACGCGCCCAAGCGCATCTCAACACAAATTGAAGGTGAATCGCTATTTAATGACGGATTTGGCTTAGTTATTTTCGTCACCATCTACACCATTGCATTTGGTACAGAAGCTCCAACAGTCAGCAGCGTCACTTTGTTATTTATACAAGAAGCGATTGGCGGTATCGCCTATGGCTTAGTGCTAGGTTTAGTGTTCCATTATCTTATCAGCGCTACTGATGACCACTCAATGGAACTTCTGTTAACTATTGGCATTCCTACCGCTGGCTATGCTTTTGCAGACTATCTTCATGTCTCCGGACCATTAGCTATGGTTGTTTCAGGCATAATGATCGGTAATTGGACTCGCTACATTGGTTTCTCTAAAGAAAGTGAGGACCATTTAGATAATTTCTGGGAGTTAGTCGATGAATTTTTGAATGGCTTATTATTCTTGTTGATCGGCATGTCGATGTTGTTATTTAAATTCCATCAAGAAGATTTTATTTTAATGGCTTTTGCGATTCCATTAGTGCTTACCGCTCGCTATCTCAGTGTCTTCTGCTCTTATATTGGATTCAAACGTTACCGTAGCTATAACCCTTGGTCAATAAGAATTCTTACATGGGGTGGTCTACGCGGTGGATTGGCTTTAGCAATGGCACTATCGATTCCTGCGGGGATTTGGGTTATTCCGGATAAACTGATCGACGTGAAAGAGATCATCCTTGTGATGACCTATTCAGTTGTTGTGTTCTCCATCCTTATCCAAGGCTCAACTATCACTCCAATTATAGAAAAAGCGAAGCGCGCAGAGATAGATCGGAATCAATAATAGAAAGGCAGCCGAACGGCTGCCTTTTCGATCTGAAGAGTTCAATTAGCTTTTGAATCATGGTAATCAAAAAACTCTATCAAGCGATCAATGATCAATTTTATCTGCCATTGCTTTTAATTTCTTTGCCTGCTGCTCTTGCCATGCTTTACGTACTTGAACCGAACCAAAACCTAAAAGAGCCGTAGCAAGAGTAATGATAGGAGCCGCCATTAAACCCATAGTAACCACTTTACTAATATGCTCAGGTAACATCGGAAGCAACATACCTAAAGAGCAAAGTAAAAGAGTCCATAAAAAAGCGCTCAACCACGCGAAGTAATGAAACTTGTTCACTGTTTTCTCTCGCATACCCATCATCAGCGGAAGTAGAGAACGAACAACGGGTACAAACCTCGCAGCAAAAAGAGCAACAAGACCATGCTTACCCAAAAGCACGTCAACTTGCTGCAATCTCTTCTGTGGTACAGCTTTAACCCAGCCTTGGACCTTCGGCAAACGGTTTAACCAACGTCCTTGCACGTAAGCGGCCCAACTACCCACCGCCGCACAGGTTGTAATAAGAACGAGAACAAGAATTGGATCAAGTACACCAACAGCCGCTAACGTGCCAGATAGAACCACAACACTATCACACGGGAATGGAGCAGCCGGAATAAAGCCACTTTCAAGAAATATCAATGCACCGACAACAGCGTAAACCATCGCTGCACTACCCGGTGTCATTAAAGTCGTAAAGTCTTGATGCCACAGCGCCATCAAAACATCAAAAATTGAATCCAACATCTTATTACCTCATAAACCAATTAAAATCATACACTAGCCAAAACGCTGGTATGGCGGCTATGAATGAATCGATAGATCAAATTGGACTCATAATGTCTCTTAATTCGAGAATCGGTATCACCCTCTGACTCGCGATAATATAACGACGATCGTCGATTAGAATTCGCATAAATTGAGTCATTAACTGGAAGGAAAGGCATCGACGGATTTTGTCGCTCAGCAGGTTTATATAAGTAGCGACTGCTTCTCGTATGCAAGGGATTGTCATAGCGCTCAGCTTCAACACTAAAAGTTAATTTATCAATCGGGTCTTGCGAACCACTTTGGGTACTGAGATCACGGGACAATAGTCCGTCATCCATTGCATTTGAAAACAATAGAGTAAGGCAAACTGCTGATAGTATTCCTATAAATCGCAACACGACTTCCTACACATTCGTTCAGCCGTAATTGGCGAGAACAATAATCTTATGTGGGTTTTAACGTTGCTGGACAATAAGTTCAATAGCGATCATCTATCGTAATAATCAACGAACAATATTTAGACAAAAATGCGTGGACATAGCATGTCAGAATAAGCTGATAAGGTGCAATTCTATAAAGCAGCCTTCAGTACAGTACAAATTCTAGGCATACGAAAAAGCCCTGCTATTGCTAGCAGGGCTTTACGATTAATGGCGGAGTGGACGGGACTCGAACCCGCGACCCCCGGCGTGACAGGCCGGTATTCTAACCAACTGAACTACCACTCCGCAGCGGTATCTTTTACTAAATAAAGTCTTATGGTTAGATTGCTTTATCTAGTTTTGCCTTTAGATTTTTTAAAATCTAAAAACAAGTAATCAAGCCTGGCGATGTCCTACTCTCACATGGGGAGACCCCACACTACCATCGGCGCTATTGCGTTTCACTTCTGAGTTCGGCATGGAGTCAGGTGGGTCCGCAACGCTATGGTCGCCAAGCAAATTCTTTAATTCGGAAAGCTGGTTTCTCTAAAATAGAGAGTAAAGTTCTAATACACATTCAATCGTTCTTGCATTGAGTCCACAAAACCCCTTGGGTGTTGTATGGTTAAGCCTCACGGGCAATTAGTACAGGTTAGCTCAATGCCTCGCAGCACTTACACACCCTGCCTATCAACGT